>ONWU01000044.1 GCA_900321655.1 uncultured Bacteroidales bacterium | reverse complement strand
AGGAGTTCATCGGCCTGCTCGGGGAACATCTTGTACAGGGAAGCGAAACGGACCTCACCCTTGAGGAAGTCCTGGAACTTGCTCCAGTCGGGTTCCTTGGAATCCAGGCTGAACGGGTTCTTGTCGGTTCCTTCGAGGGCGGGGTTGTAGCGGTACAGATGCCAGTAACCGCAATCCACGGCCAGCTTCTCTTCCTTCTGGCTCAGACCCATACCGGCCTTCAGACCATGGTTGATGCAAGGGCTGTAGGCGATAATCAGGGACGGGCCATCGTAGGCCTCGGCCTCCTTGATGGCGTTGAAGAACTGCACCGGGCTGGCACCCATAGCCACCTGGGCCACATAGACGTAGCCGTAGGAGATGGCCATCATACCCAGATCCTTCTTGCGGATCTTCTTACCGGAAGCGGCAAACTTGGCGATGGCACCCACGGGCGTAGCCTTGGAGCTCTGACCGCCGGTGTTGGAGTACACCTCGGTATCCAGAACCAGGATGTTCAGGTTTTCGCCGCTGGCCAGCACGTGGTCCAGACCACCGAAACCGATATCGTAGGAAGCGCCGTCACCACCGAAGATCCACTGGCTGCGGGCCACGATGAAGTGCTGGTATTCTACGATCTTCTTGCAAACGTCGCAGCCGCAATCCTGGGCCAGGGGCACAATCTTGTCGGCCACCTCGCGGGTAACGGCGGGATCCTTGGGAGCTTCCAGCCACTTGGCGGCCAGAGCCTTGATCTCCTGGCTGCAGCAGTCGCACTCGAGGGCCTGCTTCATGATGTTGCAGACGGTCTCACGGGCGCGGTCCGAACCCAGTTTCATACCCAGGCCGAATTCGCAGAAGTCCTCGAACAGGGAGTTGGCCCATGCGGGACCGTGACCGGCGGCATTGGTGCAGTACGGGCTGGCCGGGAAGGAGGCGCCGTAGATGGAGGAGCAACCCGTAGCGTTGGCGATCATCATGTGGTCACCAAAGAGCTGGGTGATGGTCTTGATGTTGGGGGTTTCACCGCAACCGGCGCAGGCACCGGAGAACTCGAACAGAGGCTGGGCGAACTGGGAGTTCTTCATATTGGCCTTCTTGTCCACGTACTCCTTGTAACCCACCTTCTTGTTCAGATAGTCGAAGGCAGCCTGGTCTTCGTGGTCGCTGATGTACGGAACCATAGCGAGGGCCTTGTCCTTGGCAAGACATACATCCACGCAGTTACCGCAACCCGTGCAGTCGTCCACGGAGATGGCGATGGTGTACTTGTAATCCTTCAGGTTGGCCTTGCCCTGGGCCAGCTTCACGCCGGCAGGAACCTTGGCGGCCTCTTCCTCGGTGAGGAGGAAAGGACGGATGGCAGCATGAGGGCAGACGAAGGCGCAGGTGTTGCACTGTATACACTTCTCAGCGTCCCAGGTGGGAACGTTCACGGCCACGCCGCGCTTCTCGAAGGCAGCGGTACCGGCAGGCATGGTGCCGTCAGCATAAGGCAGGAAGGCGCTCACAGGGAGGGTGTCACCGGCCTGGGCGTTCACCACATCGGCGATGTCCTTCACGAAGCCGGGAGCCAGACGGTCCTTGTTGGGATTCTCGAACTTGGCGGAGATGTTGGCCCACTCGGCAGGCACCTTGATTTCCGTGTACTCACCGCCACGGTCTACGGCAGCGTAGTTCATATTCACCACATTCTCACCCTTCTTGCCATAGGACTTGACGATGGCGTCCTTCATATACTTCACGGCATCCTCGTAAGGGATGATGCCCGTAATCTTGAAGAAGGCGCTCTGGAGGATGGTGTTGGTGCGGCCGCCCAGACCAATCTCGGCAGCGATCTTGGTGGCGTTGATGATGAACACGCGGATGTGCTTGCGGCCGATGATGGCCTTCACATTGTCCGGGATGTTGGCGATGGTCTCTTCCTCGTTCCAGAGGGAGTTGAGGAGGAGGGTGCCGCCTTCCTTGATGCCCTTCAGGACATCATATTTTTTCAGATAGGAAGGTACGTGGCAGGCCACGAAATCCGGGGTGTTCACAAGGTAAGGGGCCTTGATGGGCTGCTGGCCGAAACGGAGGTGGGAGCAGGTATAACCGCCGGACTTCTTGGAATCGTAGTCGAAGTATGCCTGGCTGTACAGGTCCGTGTGGGAGCCGATGATCTTGATGGTGTTCTTGTTGGCACCCACGGTACCGTCGGAACCCAGACCATAGAACTTGCACTCGGTGGTGCCGGGCTTCACGATGGAAACTTCGCTCTTGATGGGCAGGCTCTTGAAGGTGACATCATCCACGATGCCGATGGTGAAGTCTGCCTTAGGCTCCTTGGCGTCCAGATTGTCGAAGACCGACACAATCTGGGCCGGGGTGGTGTCCTTGGAGGACAGACCGTAACGGCCGCCGATGATGGTGACGTTGTCCTTGCCCTGGAAGAGGGCCTTCACGTCCGTAAAGAGGGGTTCTCCCACGGCGCCGGGTTCCTTGGTGCGGTCCAGCACGGCGATGCGGCGGACGCTCTTCGGCAGCACGGCGAAGAAGTATTTCTCGGAGAAGGGCCGATACAGATGGCAGGTGATGAGGCCATACTTGCGGCCGCGGCCGGCGAGGTAATCGATGGTTTCCTTGATGGTCTCCGTAACGGAACCCATGGCCACGATGATGTTTTCGGCCGTCGGGTCTCCGTAGTACTCGAAGGGACGGTAGGTGCGGCCGGTGAGCTCCGTGATTTCACCCATATAGCGGGCTACGATATCCGGAACGGCATCATAGAACTGGTTGCGGGTTTCCACGGCCTGGAAGTAAACGTCTCCGTTCTGGGCGGTGCCGCGGGTGACGGGAGCATCCGGGTTCAGGGCACGGGCGCGGAACTTGGCCAGGGCCTTGGAGGAAACCATACCCTTCAGGGCTTCCTCGTCCAGAGCTTCGATCTTCTGGATCTCGTGGGAGGTACGGAAGCCGTCAAAGAAATGCAGGAAAGGCAGGCTGGCCTTGATGGCGCTCAGATGAGCGACGGCAGCCAGGTCCTGGGCTTCCTGGACGGAACCGGAGGCCAACATGCAGAAGCCGGTCTGGCGGCAGGCCATCACGTCCTGATGGTCTCCGAAGATGGAGAGGGCGTGGCTGGCCAGGGCGCGGGCGCTCACGTGGAATACGGTGGGCAGCATTTCGCCGGCGATCTTGTACATATTGGGGATCATCAGAAGAAGACCCTGGGAAGCGGTGAAGGTAGAAGTAAGGGCACCAGCCTGGAGGGAACCGTGAACGGCACCGGCGGCGCCGGCCTCACTCTGCATCTCCGTCACTTTCACGGTTTCTCCCCACAGGTTCTTTTTGCCGTGGGCAGCCCACTCGTCGATGTTCTCGGCCATCGTGGAGGAAGGCGTGATGGGGTAGATAGCAGCGTGCTCGCTGAACAGGTATGCGATGTTCGAAGCGGCATAGTTACCATCACAGGTGATGAATTTCTTTTCTTTTGCCATAATGTAAAGTGTGGTTTATGTATTGTTGTTGATTATACTATTGTATTCCTTCTATTTCTATGGGAGCATCCGCACCGGCGATGCGCTTGACAAGCCCCTGCAGCACGGTTCCGGGCCCCAGTTCCACAAAACGCGTGGCTCCGTCCTGCAGCATGTTCTCCACCGTCCGGGTCCAGCGGACGGGGCTGGTGAGTTGTTTCAGCAGATTATCCCGGATAACCGCGGGATCCACGGTGGGGAGGGCCGATACATTCTGGTAAATGGGGCAACACGGGGCGCTGAAAGGCGTGGCCTCGATGGCCCTGGCCAGCTTCTCGCGGGCCGGTTCCATCAGCGGGGAATGGAAGGCGCCGCTCACCTGCAGCCGGAGGGCACGCTTGGCGCCGGCTTCCTTGAATTTTACGCAGGCCTCTTCTATGCCGGCTTCGTCACCGGAAATGACCACCTGGCCGGGGCTGTTGAAATTGGCGGGGACCACACCGGGGATGCCGGCGCAGATCTCCTCCACTTTTTCGTCGGGCAGTTTGATGATGGCCGCCATGGCACCCGGCACTTTCTCGCAGCACTCCTGCATGGCCTGGGCGCGCATAGCCACCAGGCGGAGACCGTCTTCAAAGGTGATGGCACCGGCCGCCGCAAGGGCGCTGAATTCTCCCAGGGAATGCCCGGCCACCATATCCGGCTTCTGCTCCTGGGCCATGGCCAGGATGGTAGAATGGATAAAAATGGCAGGCTGGGTGACGCGGGTGGCCTTCAGGGCATCCTCGTCCTCTCCGAACATAATATCCGTGATGCGGAAGCCAAGGATTTCGTTGGCTTTCTCCATCAGCTCCTTATGAGCGGGGTATAAGTCTTGGGCCATTCCCGGGAACTGGGCTCCCTGGCCGGGGAAAATATATGCGGTTTTCATCAATATCTATAAGTGTACAAATTTAACCATTTTTTGCGAAACCCGAAATACCTTATATAAAAAAAGCCGGGCAATCGCCTGGCTATTTTTGTACCCCCGCTCGGACTACTATTGTTTTATCCCCTCATTTCTTGCAATACTTGGAAACGGCTTTCAGCGCGGTTTATTTGAGGTTTTTTCCCTTACTAAATCTTGCAAGGTAAAGAAAAAGGTAGCAAAAAGGTAGCAAATTCTTTGGAAAGACGGATTTTTTTGCTACCTTTGTGATAGGATTATTAAACAATATGCACTATGGCAAATGGTATTCTCTTTTTCACGCGCCCTGGCAAAAAGGCCGAAATTCCCGTTTATGTACGCGCCCGCGTTGATGGCAAAGACTTTATGAGCCGTATTCCCGAAACCTCCACAACTGCGGAGGATTGGCCGGACGGAAAACACGCACAAAAGCAAATACGGACTTTCTTTCCCGTTCTGGGAACGATTGCAACCGCCCTGGAGGAAAGCATCAGTAACGGCACATTCAGCAAAGAGGAAATGGATGCTTTGATAGATAACGCCGTTTACGGAGAAAGCCGGGAGAAAGCCCGGGCCAAAATCCAAAAGGCCAAAGAGGAAAAGAAACGGCTTTCCGTCCTGGGCTATTATGCAAAGTTTCTGGATGAGCTGCGCGATGGTGTCCGAAAGTCTGACAAAGGGGTACAAGCATCGGAACGCACCATTACCAACTATCAGCAAGGTTTTAACCGCCTTTCGGAGTTCCAGAAATACACGGGAGAGGAATTGACCTGGGAAAGCATTGATCGGGACTTTATGGCCCGTTACATTCAATATCTGCAAGGTAGCGCGCGCGGGGATGATGCCTATAACACAAACACTTGCGCGAAACGCGTGAAAGAGGTTAAACACATAATCCGCGCGGCCCGCCTGGACGGAGTTACAAACATTCCCGTTCCAGAGTTCAAGTTTGGCGAAACCGCCGTTGATAGCATCTATTTGACTGCGGAGGAAATTTCCCGCTTTGCGGATGCCGATTTATCGGGCCTTTCTCGCGGCCACGAAACCGCCCGCGATATTTTCCTCATTGGCTGTTATACGGGCCAAAGAGTTTCCGACTATGCCAATATCAAACGGGATCAAATTTGGACGGGAGAAGACGGGCGCACATATATCAGCATTGTTCAAAAGAAAACGGGCAAGCGCGTAGTTGTTCACGCCGGGCCGGAACTTTGCGCCCTTTTGGAGAAATACGGCAATATCTTGCCCACCCTCCCGGATCAGGTTATTAACCGCTATATTAAGGAAATAGCCAAACGCGCCGGCATTGATGAAATGATAGAGCAAGTAAGCACAAAGGGCGGCAAGGCCCACAAAGTAAAACGCCCGAAATATGAGCTTTTGACAAGCCATTGCGCCCGCCGTTCCTTTGCAACTCTTGCCTACCTGGGGGGCTGGGATAGTGTGGATATTATGAGTTATACGGGCCATAGTTCCGAAAAGATGCTCTTAAAGTATATCAAATCCACGCCAGAGGACAACGCCCGGAGGATAGCGGAAAAATACGCCAAATAGCCCGCAATCTACGAAACGCAAGAAACCGCCCTTTTGAGGCGGTTTTCTTTTGCTTTGGTGCAATCCCTTATCTTTGGATAGAAACGGGCTAAAACGGCCTAAAAGTGGCCATTGCGGGCAATTACCGAAAGTAAAGCTACAAGCATCTAACGCGCCCGCGCGAAAAAAGCCCCTGGGGGCGGGCTATCCCAAAGCCTCCATTTGGTTTTCAACCTCAACACGGAGGGCGTACAGGTCTGCAAGTAGTCCCATTGTTACATCATTGTTCGGGCGGTCAAAGATATGGGCCACCCCGGCGGCATCAAGCAAGCCCACGGCCTCGGCCAGATTCCCCGAAAGGGAAACGATGGTATCTTGCAGTTCCACCACCAAATCAAACAATTCCGAAAGTTTGGCATCTTTGCACTCTTCCTGGGACATTCCCCGATAATCATTGTTAAATCTCATATTTCATTACTTTTCGTTTGGCAATGCGAAGATACAATTTAGGAAGGTATTTTCCAAAGATTTTTTTACTTAATCGCCTGAATATCAACAAATTGCAACACTTATTGAGAAACATTGAGCCTACCGGGCGGTAAAATCGTATCTCGGTTGCATCAATCAAGGCGGCAAAGGCTACTATATTAACCTCTGACAAATCTTTATACTCTTTCTTGATATGCACGGCGGGGGTGTGAATCGCGCACACTATCGGCCCATATAATGCGGCCTTGCGGCGTATCGGTGTCCAATAAAACGATATATCCCTATAAAGCCCGTTTGCGATCTGGGCGGCCTCGGCCTTGCTCATCCCGCGATAAAGCCAGACATGGCCGCTTTGATAGATTGATGGCAAATGCGCCAGCAAAAGGGACATACCAAACATATAGTTTTCATCAGGCTTTATGCTGCACGCGGCTTTTGATAGTGCTTTTTTCTTTTGTGCTATAAAGCAGAAAGAGGGGTTTTTTATTATCAAGTCGGGATAATACTGTATCATTTCAAGCGGGGGCATTTGGAACGCATCCCCGGCGCGCTCCAACTGGCCTTTAAACCTTTCAACGGCTCTTGTTATTATCTCTTGTTCCATACTTACTTACCAAAAAATAGAAAGGGGGCCGCCCCTGGGCGGAGCCGCCCCCAAACGCAATACACATGGGCTAAAAACTTGAGCGCGTGAAACCTGGAGTCATGTTGGCCTCCATTTCCTTTATGCCCGATTGTTCCAGGTGGTCGTTGAGTTCCTGAAACATTCCCGGCTCATATTCGCCAGAGGGGGCGTTTTCTGCGGTTTCCTCTATCTGGAGGCGCAGAAATTCGGCGCGCCCTTTGAGGTCTTCAATCTGGGCAAGGACGGCATTTCTTTGCTCGGTAAGAGCTTCTTTCTTTGTTTTCATAGGGCAATATGGTTTTGGGTTATTCGCGGGCCATATATTCCTCTTTGCTCACTACAACCGCGCCGGAGAGTTTCCCCGGGGAATGATAGCGGGAAACGAAAGCGGAATAGAGAGAGAGGGGGGCGGGGGTGTCATCGGTGCGGTAAAGCCCGAAAATGATTTCAAGGGCGTTTACGCCTTGCAGTTCCAGGGCGCGGATTTCGCGGGAAAGTTCCACCAACTTTGAGGCGTTGGCCTTTTCTTCCTCGGTCAGTTCACGCACATAGAACGGGCGCAATCGTTCCGTTACTACCTGGGTATCGACAGCTGGGAGCCCGTCCCCATTGAGGATAATATCGGAGGCATCCACGGGGAGGCCATCGGCAAAGGTGCGGCAATCCGCGTGCAAGCGATCTGCCCCGTTCCAATCTTCGGGCGTGAGGCTTTGCACCGCCCCGGCCTGGTAGGTGTTCCGCATATACGCGGGGAGTTTTAGGCGTTCCATTTCGGCATCCACGGACTTTTCCATAATGCCACGGAGTCCCGGTGATCCCGCCGTTACTATTGCCGTAATCCAGGGCAATTCAACGGGGAAAGCATAGGCTTTGAGATAGTTTCCAATGCGGGCCAAAACGCCGTTGAGGTCGGCAATCTGGGACACTTTGTCCTTTCCTGATTTAGGTTGACTCGGGTTTATAGATTATTACTGGTATAAGTTGACTTATCGTTGTTATTACTGAGATAAGTTTACTATCCGAGTCT
>ONWU01000041.1 GCA_900321655.1 uncultured Bacteroidales bacterium | reverse complement strand
CGGGTGAGGCTCTTGTCGGCCTGGATGTCCGTCCCTTCCAGGGAAACCTTCACGGCCGAGGTGGGCACCTTGTCAAAGAGATGGCGGTACGCCACGGCGGCAAAGGCCGTCTCCTGGGTGCTCATGCCACGGTCTTTCCTGTCGGAAGCCAGGGACAGGGCCTCGGGAATCCTCTCGCAGAGGGCCAGGGCATCCAGGGCCACCATCTGGTCCCTGAGGCCGGTTCCGTAGGTGATATTGTAGGGCTCGTACTCCGGGAAGTCCTTGCCGATACCGTCCAGCAGGCTTCCCGCGAGGGCGGCCTTGCCGCTGAGGGCGTAGGCGCCGGCCAGCATGAACCGGGCGCGGTCTCCTATCTTGCCGGCCTCCTTGAGGCGGTTCATACCGGACACCTGGGCGTCGGAAGCGAGGGCCAGGGTGTACAGGCGGTAGGCTTCGTCCAGGTTGGAGAAGAAGTTCTCCCCGGCCACGCGGTACACCTGGCTCATCTTCTTCTGGTAGGCTTTCCAGCTCCTGAGCACGCCGCCGTTCACTTCAAAACCGGCCTTGGAGGCCTCGGTGAGGAAGTGGCCGGCCATCGAGCTCACCCAGGGATCGCTCTTGCTTCCGCTCCAGTACGCAAAGCCTCCATCGGCATTCTGCCGGGCGTAGAGCTTGGAGATGAGGGTGGGGATATCGGCCCGGGCGGCGGTGGCGTCCTCTTCCGGGAGAAGGGGCAGGAGGGAAACCAGCGTGAGGCCGCGGGCACTCAGCTGCTCTGTGCACTCGTAGGGGTAATTCTTCATGTTAAGGTACCAGGCGCGGGCGTCCGGGGCGGGGAAGCCTGTGAGCTGCAGAAGGCCGCTGCCTACCTTCCGGCTTTCGCCGGGCTGGAGGGTGAAACGGGTAACCGTCGCAATCTCGGGCTGGGGATTCCGAACGGTGAGGGCGATGGTCTCCGTAGCCTTGTGGCCGCTGCCCGCGGCTTCCACGGTGATGTGCGCCACGCCTTCTTCACCGGTAGCCTTCAGGCCGAAGGTGACCAGCCGGTCTCCCTTGGCGGCGAAGGCGAGTTTCTCCGAAGAGGCTCCTTCCAGCTTCACCGGGCCGTCCACCTTCACGGAAACGGTGGCCTCCTTCACGCCGTCCTCCATCGCAAACACGTTCACCGGAAGCTGGCACTGCTCTCCCGTTCCCAGCACGCGCGGCAGGGTGGTCACTACCATCAGGGGGTTCTGCACGGGTACCGTCTTTTCGGCACTGCCGAAGGCGCCTTCGTGCCCGGCCACCACCATCACGCGGACGCTGCCCACGTAGGTAGGAAGCTTGAGTTTGAGGACGTCTCCGTTCTTATCGGCCGTTCGGGCCTTCAGGAACAGCACCACGGGGTTAAAGCGGTTGTCCTTGCGGGCCGATACCACATTCTCCTGGTCTCCTCCGATGGAAGCCAGGGGAGAGAATTTGCCGCTGAAGGCGCCCACCACCTGGTCGTACAGATCCCAGGTCTTGACGCCCAGGGCTTCGCTGCGGTACATATGGTTCCAGGGATCGGGTGTCTTGAAGGCCGTCAGGTCCAGAAGGCCTTCATCCACGAGGGCGAGGGTGTAAGTCATCGGCCTGCCGGACTTTTCGGCCACCTTCACGGTGAACTCCTCGTCCGGATGCAGCACCTGCGGGAGGGTTATCACGGGCTCCAGATGCGAGGCGGGGTTCTCCACTTTCACTCGCTGGACGCCGTACATCCGAAGCGGGAGGTCGTTCTCCGTGGCGCCGTAAGGCTGCAGCAGGGTTACGTGTACATAGATATTGGGAGCCATATCGGGCTCTACGGCAAACTGGAAGGGAGTGTCCTTCTCGGAAAGGGTTACCCATTCTCTCCTGAGGACGCCGCCGGCATTCTCCAGGGAAACCAGGGCCTGACCGCCCTTGGCGGCCGGGATGTACACCGTGGCTTTCTCACCCACCCGGTAGGCGGGTTTGTCGGTGGAGACGGTGAGCATCGTGAGGGCTTCCGGGTCCTGCCGGTTGGCGCGGCCCCGGTATTCGGGCCAGTCTATGGTCACGAAGGTTCCGCTCACGTGGCCGGAGGCAAGGTCCCTGGCCAGGATGAGGTAGTTGCCCCAGTCCGGATAATTCACGCGGAGGTTGAAACTGGCATCTTCTCGGGAAGAGGTAAGGGTTCCGGAAGCAATTTTGGTGACGGATGTGCCGTTCACGTAGGCGTCCAGTTCTCCTCCGGGATTGTCCCACCACCAGTTCCAGCCGGTTTTGAAGACTCTGTATTCTATCTTGTGGCCGGCTACGCGCTGGCCCCGGGCATCCACCACGGCCAGTTTCACGGGCTGGTCCTTGTCCGTCTCCAGATAGTCTCCTTCCGGTACCTTGATACCTACATAGGCGCTATAGGGGGAGTAAGGAAGGGTTTCGGTGGTAAAGCTCTCGTCTCCTCCGGGCTCTTCCACGCTGGTGACCACGAAGGCCTGCAGCAGGCCCGGAGCGCCATCGGCCGAAGGGAACTTGACGGAAGCGGAGGCATTGCCGCTGCCGTCCAGGCGGGCCTTGAACAGAGAGGCTTCGGACGAGGTGAAACGGGAAGCCGGGTTGTAGAAAGTATATTTCTCAAAGCCCTTGAAGGGGGTGCCGGCCTTGCGGAGGGTCATTTCGGCCCTTACGTTGCAGTCTGCGGCCACCCCTCCGGTGAGCCAGTTGGCGGCTACGCGCAGGGTGCCGGTTTCACCGGCCTGCAGCATGTCGGGATAGGCCGTGGTTATCTTGAGGCGGTTGGGCTTGACGGTTTCCACGTGCAGGGTTTTGTGGAAGGTGCTGCCGCCCACCTTGAAGTACGCGTTCCAGTAGCCGGTGGGGTCATCGGCCTTGGTGGGAACCTCGTAATTGAAGAAGCCGTCCACACCCCGGGCTACCTGCCGGGAGTAGAACTGGCCTTCGGGGGTGTACACTTCCAGGGTGGCCGGGTGGCCTTCTGGCAGGTTCTTTCCCTTGTCCTGGAGGATGAGGGTGAGGTGCATCGTGTCTCCCGGGCGCCAGACGCCGCGTTCTCCATACACGAAGCCCTTGATGCCCTGCTGTACGGTTTCTCCGCCCACATCGAAGCGGCTGAGGGAGCGTTCGTTGCCGGAGGTGACTTTCAGGTAGGCGGTGCTGCCGCCGGCCCGGGCCACCACGGCGAAGGGCTTTCTGGCCACGCTAAGCTGCGTCAGGCCTTCTCCGTCCGTTTTCCCGGAAGCGAGTTTCTGAAGCTGGTAATCGTACACTTCTATGCTTACTCCGGAAACGCCCTTTGCGGTGATAAGGTCTGTGGCCGCCACCCAGAGGGTGCTGCCATCGGCATACTGGGCCATCAAGCCCAGGTCGCTGGCCAGGAGCTGGGCGGCCGGGAAGCGCTTGCTGTCCATGTAGTAGGAAGGCTTGGCGGGGTCTTCGCTCTCTTCCCAGCTGTACTCATCCCAGTCGTAGTCGTTGTCCCAGTAGTAGGGGCTGGCTTTGTCCCACTCGGCTTCATCGGCCGGGGTGGGCTTGCCGGTGAGGGCCTGTGCGCTCACGATGGGCTCTTTGCCGCCGTAGAGGCTCTGGTCCTGCCGGAAACTCAGGCGGATGCGGTAGATGGCCCCGGGCTCCTGCCTGAAGAGGCCGCTGAGGTCTATGGAGTGGGTGTTCCAGCGATGAAGGTTCTTGGAAGCGTCCAGCTGCACGTCTCCCCGGTACACCAGGCGGCCGCTCCGCCGGAGGCTGCTGCTGCCGTCCAGGTCGTTTTCCTGGAGGAAGGAGAGTACGTTCTTTTCGTAGATCTTGATCACCCTCACCTCCACGGCGCTGAGGTTAACCGCGCGGAAGGGGAGAAGCAGCTGTTTCTTGTCCGGGAGGATGTTGCCGCTGATGAGCAGCTCCACGGCGGGCTTGGGCTCTTCGGCCGTGAAATTTCTCTGGAAATCCTGTCCCAGGGTATGGCCCTCGGCATCCTTGAGGTTCTTGTCCAGGGTGAGGGTGAGGTCTCCCTTCTGGCCTTCGAAGTGCACTTTGAGAAGCTTGCCTTCCACTTCCACATAGCTTCTGGAGACGCCCTGCAGTTCTACAAGGCCCTTCACGCTGGCGTTCACCGGGGCCTCGGAGAAACTCACTTCCACAAGGTTCTCCTTCAGGATTGCCTGTGTTACCCGGAATGTCTGGCCGTTGTCCGGCTCTTCTTCCGCCGCCGTCTCTTCGGCCTTGCCTCTTACGGCCAGGCTGAAGGTGAAGGGCGAGGGGGCTTCCGGCAGCACCTTGTCCAGCGCGAAGCTTACGGTATAGGTTTCCCCGGCCTTCAGGCTTTCGGGGGTGAAGGTAACGGTGGTGGGGGTGGCCCACTGTGTGGTACCCTTCACCGGGGGCTGGATGCTGAACAGCCCTTCGGCGGGCTGCTGCACGGCTTCCTGTGCCAGGTCTATGCGGATGACGGCATCATCGGCCACGATGCCACCGGTATAGGCCTTTACATATTCGGCAAATTCCTGGGCCGATGGCGTCTGAACCGCCGTTTTCCTGGGCCCGCAGGCTACTGCGAGCAGGGCGAGAATGACCCCTGCTATGCTGCTGGCATTTAACTTTTTCATAGTTAGATACTTAACATACTGGACGGGTGCTCCGTCGAGTAGGGTACGTTTATGTTATTAATTGATAATCAGATGGTTGAGTGCCAGCTGGCAAGGCCGTCCCGGAGCCGGTTCAGACCCTCCAGCAGGCGGGTTCTGGGGCAGGCGATGTTGAGGCGCTCGAAGCCTTCTCCGCTGGCGCCGTAGATGGTTCCGGTGCTCAGCACCAGGCCGTGCTTTTCCCTCAGGTGATTGGCAAAACGCTCCGAGAAGCCTTCCAGCGGCTCTCCGGGCTTTAGGGCAGCGCGGCAGTCCAGCCACATCAGGTACGTTCCTTCCAGCGGCGGGCAGGTGATCTGCGGCATCTCGTCCTCCAGGAAGCAGCACACGGTGCGGGCGTTGTGATAGAGGTAGTTGCGGAGTTCGTCCAGCCAGGGCCCGCCCTCCCCGTAGGCGGCCTGCAAGGCGGTGGCTCCGAACACGTTTACGTCGCAGCACTCGTTGTCGTTGATGGCCCGGTCCATCTTCTTCAGGACCTCCGGATCCGCCGCGTAGATATTGGCAATCTGGATACCGGCTATGTTGAAGGCCTTGGTGGGGGAGATGCAGGAAACGGAATTTTTCACGTACTCCTCGGGCAGGGTGGCCCAGGGGGTATAGTCGTGGCCGGGGTAAGTGAGCTCGCAGTGGATCTCGTCGGAGATGACAAAGACGTTGTTCCGGCGGCAGATCTCCGCCATCAAAAGCAGCTCTTCCCGGGTCCATACACGGCCGACAGGGTTGTGGGGGTTGCAAAGGAGCAGCACCCGGCAATCGGCCGCCAGCTTTTCGAAAAGGTCCCAGTCCACGATGAAGTGCTTGCCGTCGTACTGCAGGGGGCAGTCCTGCTGGAGGCACTTGTTGTTGCGGATGGCGGGGAAGAAAGCGTTGTAGCAGGGGGTCATCACCATCACCTTGTCTCCGGGCACGGTCATCGCCTTGATGGCGGCGCTGTAGGCGGCAATCACTCCGGTGGTGGGGACGATATTCTCCCGGCCGATTCCCTCCCAGCCGTGCCGGGAGCTGAACCATCGGCCCATTACCTCAAAATAACTGTCCGGCAGCAGTTCGTAGCCGAAGACGCCGTGGTCCAGCCTTTTCTGGAGGGCCTGCTGGATTTCGGGGGCGATGCGGAAGTCCATATCGGCTACCCACATAGGCAGGGTGCCGGGATACAAGTCCCATTTTACGCTTTCCGTCCCTTGGCGGGAGGGACACTCGTCGAAATTGTACATATTATTGAAGGGTTTTGATTTCGCAGTTGCCGGGGGCTTTGATGTTCTGGTCCAGGATGATCTCGCCGATGGAATCGGCCTGGATGGAGCCGGAGCGGGGATTTTTCACGGAGACGATGGGGCCCTTCACGGTGGCCTTCACGCTGCTGTACTCGAAGGCAAGGTCTGCGTCGGGCTCGAAGGTGCAGTTCTCCAGGATGAGGTTCTCGCAGTAGCACAGGGGCTGGGTTCCGCCAATGTGGCAGTTCACCAGGCGGAGGTTCTTGGCATACCAGCCCAGGAACTCTCCCTGGATGCGGGAATCGTACACGGTGACGTTCTCACTTTCCCAGAAGGCATCCTTGGTATCCAGGTCGGAGTTGCGGATGACCACGTTCTTGGAGTACTGGAAGGAGTAGTTGCCCTGGAGCTTGAAATTCTCTACCTCCAGGTTGTCCGTATGCATGAAGATGTAGTTGGCGTTCACGGCTTCCACGTTCTTCAGGATGGCCCTGTCACAGTCCCAGAAGGTTTCCTGGGCATCCGTGAACTTGACGTTCTCCAAATAGGAATCCGTGATGCGGCGGAACATCTTGGGGGCTTCGACGAGCGTATCGAACATCTTGCAGCCCCGGGTGTACCACAGGGCGGCGCGGGCCCCTTCCCGGAAGATGCAGTTTCTGATGGTGAAGCCGTCGCACTCCCAGAAGGGGTATTTCCCTTTGAATTCACAGTTGACGGCTTCGATGTTCGCGCCCTCTTTGAGGGAGGATTCTCCCGGGCCGATGGTGACGTTTTCCAGTCTCAGCCCATCCCGGCGGGCGTAGAGGGGACGCTCGCCTTCGAAGTATTGATCTTTGATTAGTTCCATATCCTACAAAGTTAATAAAAAAAGGGCCGACACGTACGTCGACCCTTCGATTAAGTGCTGATTTTTACATCATTCCGCCGGCAGGCATGGCGGGAGCGGCCGGAGCGGGCTCCGGGATGTCCACGATGCCGCACTCGGTGGTGAGGAACATACCGGCTACGGAAGCGGCGTTCTCCAGGGCCACGCGGGCCACCTTGGTGGGATCGATCACGCCGGCCTCGTACATATTCACGTACTCGTCCGTGCGGGCGTTGTAACCGAAGTCACCCTTGCCTTCGCGGATCTTGTTGATGATCACGGAAGCTTCCACACCGGCGTTGGCGGCAATCTGACGGAGCGGCTCCTCGATGGCACGCTCGATGATGCGGATACCGGTGGTCTCGTCCTCGTTGTCTCCCTTCAGGTTCTTCAGGGCCTCGGTGGCGCGGATGTAGGCCACACCGCCGCCCGGCAGGTAACCTTCTTCCACGGCAGCGCGGGTGGCGTTCAGGGCGTCGTCCACGCGGTCCTTCTTCTCCTTCATTTCCACCTCGGTGGTGGCACCGACGTAGATCACAGCCACGCCGCCGGCCAGCTTGCCCAGGCGTTCCTGGAGCTTTTCACGGTCGTAGTCGCTCTTGGTGGTCTCGATCTGGGCGCGGATCTGGTCTGCACGGTCCTTGATATCGGCCTGCAATCCGGCACCGCCCACGATGGTGGTGTTCTCCTTGGTGATGGTTACCTTTTCGGCCTTGCCCAGCATCTGGACGTTGGCGTTCTGGAGGGTGAAGCCGCGCTCCTCGGAGATGACGACGGCACCGGTGAGGGTGGCAATGTCCTGGAGCATTTCCTTGCGGCGGTCTCCGAAGCCGGGGGCTTTCACGGCGGCCACCTTCAGGGTGCCGCGCAGGCGGTTCACCACGAGGGTGGTAAGGGCCTGGCCCTCAACGTCTTCTGCAATGATAAGGAGGCTCTTGCCTTCGCGGGCCACGGGCTCCAGCACGGGCATCAGGTCTTCCATATTGGCAATCTTCTTGTCCGTGAGGAGGATGTAGGCATCGTCCAGCACAGCTTCCATCTTGTCACCGTTGGTCATGAAGTACGGGGAGATGTAGCCGCGGTCGAACTGCATACCTTCCACCACCTTCACCTCGGTCTCGGTGCCCTTGGCTTCCTCTACGGTGATGACGCCGTCCTTCTTCACCTTGGCCATGGCCTCGGCGATGAGTTTGCCGATCTGGGCGTCGTTGTTAGCGGAAACGGTACCCACCTGCTCCACCTTGGAATAGTCTTCACCCACGGGCTGGCTCTGTTTCTTGAGGTTCTCCACCACGGCGGCCACGGCCTTGTCGATGCCCCTCTTGAGGTCCATCGGGTTGGCACCGGCGGTGACGTTCTTCAGACCCACACCCATGATGGCCTGGGCCAGCACGGTTGCGGTGGTGGTACCGTCACCGGCCTGGTCGTTGGTCTTGGAGGCAACCTCCTTCACCATCTGGGCACCCATGTTCTGGAACTGGTCTTCCAGCTCCACTTCCTTGGCCACGGTTACACCGTCCTTGGTGATCTGGGGAGCACCGAACTTCTTGGAAATAACCACATTGCGGCCCTTGGGGCCCAGGGTTACCTTAACAGCGTTGGCGAGGGCATCGGCGCCTTCCTTCATAGCGGCGCGAACCTCGGTATTGAATTTGATTTCCTTTGCCATAATTACAGAATTGCCAAAATATCAGACTGTTTCACGATGAGGTATTTCTTGGTTTCCACGGTTACCTCGGTGCCGGCGTACTTGCCATAGAGAACGGTGTCACCTACTTTCACTTCCATAGGTTCGTCCTTGGCGCCCGGGCCAACGGCCACAATCACGCCCTGCTGGGGTTTCTCTTTGGCATTGTCCGGGATGTAAAGGCCCCCGGCGGTCATGGTTTCGGCCTCTTTGGGCTCGATCACCACTCTGGTTCCTAAAGGTTTCAGCATAATATTTTGTGTTTTTAGTTGTTTTCTGCCGCAGTAATTATCAAGGCGCGTGCCATGTCGCCCTTCCTGCCAATTTGGCAGACTCGTACACCAAATGGCCTGTTTTCGTGTACGAGGGACATATCTTGTAATTTTTTGTATCTTTGTGCATTATGAAAAGAACGCTCATTCTCCTTGCATCCCTGATGCTGGCCGCCTGCGCCCAGCAGGAAGCTGTCCGGTGGGCTCCTGTACAGGAGCACATCCTTACGCCCTGGGCTTCCCAGGTAGATCCTTTGAACCCTCTGCCGGAATATCCCCGTCCACAGCTGGAGCGCACGCTCTGGCAGTCTCTCAATGGCCTTTGGGACTATGCCATCGGCCCCAAAGAGGGGGAGCGTCCTGCTCCTGAGGGAAAGATCCTGGTTCCCTTTGCCGTGGAATCGGCCCTTTCGGGCGTTGGAAAGCGCCTGACGGCCGATGATGCCCTGTGGTACAGCACCACTTTCAAGGTGCCCCGCCAGTGGAAGGGCCAGCAGGTCTGGCTTAACTTCCAGGCCGTGGACTGGAGCACGGAAGTCTGGCTCAATGGCCAGCGGGTGGGCTCCCATACCGGCGGCTATACGGCGTTCTCCTTTGACATTACGCCTTATCTGGTAAAGGGCAAGCAGCAGCTGGTGGTGAAGGTGCTGGATGCTACGGACAACGACGAGCAGCCCCGCGGCAAGCAGGTCTCCAACCCCGAAGGCATCTGGTATACGCCCGTCAGCGGCATCTGGCAGAGTGTCTGGCTGGAGCCTACGCCCACCCCGGCCCGCATCGTCAATTATTCGGCCGTTTCGTCCGAAGGGGCATCGGCCCTGACCGTTACCCCGCAGGTGGAAAATGCGCAGGAAGGAGACCGGGTGGCCGTGCGGCTGATGGAAGGGGGAAAAGTTCTTCAGGAAGAGGTGGTGCCGGTGGGCACTTCCGCCGTGTTCCGTCCCGGGGATCCGCACCGCTGGAGCCCGGAAGACCCCTATCTGTACAATCTGGTGTTCCGTCTGGAGAATAAGGAGGGCAAGCCCCTGGACGGGGTCAAGGGCTACGCCGCGCTTCGCGAAGTGACGGAAGTTACAGACGAGGCCGGTCACAAGCGCCTCGGCCTCAATGGAAAACCTTATTTCCAGTTTGGTCCGCTGGACCAGGGCTGGTGGCCGGATGGCCTCTATACCGCTCCCACGGACGAGGCCCTGAAGTACGACATCGAGCAGACCAAGGCCTTCGGCTTCAATATGATCCGCAAGCACATCAAGGTGGAGCCCGCCCGCTGGTACTACTGGTGCGACAAGCTGGGCATCCTGGTGTGGCAGGATATGCCCTGCCTGGCCGATAACCACCTGGGCAACTGGAATATGTGGGGCTGGGCTAAGCCCGAGGACGATTCCAGGCTTTCCGAATCGGCCAAAGCCACTTATTATAAGGAGTGGGGAGAAATTATGGACCAGCAGCAGGTGTTCCCGAGCGTAGTGGTTTGGGTGCCTTTCAACGAGGCTTGGTCCCAGTTCGACACCTATGAGGTGGTGGCGTTTACCAAGGAGAAGGATCCTTCCCGCCTGGTGAATTCCGCTTCCGGTGGCAATTCCTACCGCGAATGCGGAGACATCTTCGACAGCCACAACTATCCGGATCCGCACATCAAGTTCACTTCCGAGGGGAAGCAGATCGATGTGCTGGGAGAGTACGGCGGCATCGGCTGGCCCATCGAGGGCCACCTGTGGCAGCCGGACCGCAACTGGGGCTATGTGCAGTACCAGTCGGCCGAAGAGGTGCTGGCCCAGTACCGGGAGTATGCCCGCCAGCTGAAGGAAACCATCGCCAGCGGCGTCTCTGCGGCCGTTTATACCCAGACCACCGATGTGGAAGGGGAGGTGAACGGCCTGATGACCTACGACCGCGTCATTACCAAGATGCCGGCCGAGGAGCTTTGTAAGATTAACCGTGAAGTCATTGAAGCGCTATGAAAAAACTGTTTGTAACCCTTGCTTTGCTGCTTTCCTTCGCGTGCGCGTACGCGCAGGATTATAAGTTGGTGGCCGATGCATCCATCCCGGCCGATGCCGCCAAGGTGCTGGTGCAGCGTTTTACCCAGATGCTCTCCTCCGGCGGGTTCACCGTCTCCGAGGAAGGGGCCGATGTGATCCGCCTCATCCCCACCGTCACCAGCAAGATGGAGGTGTCGGATGCCCAGGTGGCCCTCACCATAGACCTGAAGGCCACGGTGGGAGAAGTGTCGGAAATTTTTCCGCTGAAGGGCGTAGGGGAGAGCGAGGCCGATGCCTGGCTCCGCGCCGCCAAGACCCTTTTGCCCAAATCCAAGACCGCCGAAGGATTCCTGGAAAAGCTGAAAAAATAATTTTTGACTAAGTAACTGATACTGAATAGGGTTGAAAAAATCTTTAAAAAATTTAAAAATTTTCTCCCGAAAAAATTTGTCAGTTCAAAAATAGTTACTACCTTTGCAGTCCCGTTCGGCAACGAGCGGGATTTTTAAGGCCAAAAGGCCACCAAAAAGTTCATTGAAAAGACTGAAAGAAAGTACAAGCAAGTACCGAGAAAAAGTGTAACACTTTTTACTTTAAACGAGCGTCAGTTTCTTAATAGAAACAGCGTCAGGCAAGCTAGTCATTTAAA
>ONWU01000040.1 GCA_900321655.1 uncultured Bacteroidales bacterium | reverse complement strand
GACAGGGAATACGTGCTATGGAACCTCCTGCAGGCCCGCCGTTACGCCAGCCCCGAGCAGGAAGAAATCTACAAGGTCCTTAAGGAAGAGCTGGATGGCCGATATCCATCCGACGGCGCGTTGGAATACTGGATGCTGAGCCGGAAATCCTTCTCCCGGGAGGAACTTCCCCTCAAAAGACAAGCCCTCCAGGCCCTCAGAAGCCAGTATGCCGGCAAGGCACTGGCCCTTTTCCCGGAGGCCGACTGGCTGCTGATGGACAAGGAAGAACTGGATCTGAGGAAGGCCGGCGGCAAGGAGTACAAGGCCCTGTCCGAGGCCTGCAAGCGCTTTGAATGGGTCCGGAAGAACTTTACGGGCGAGGAGGCCACCCTGGCCAAGGCCTGTACGGGGGTGGAGTACCTTCTGCAGCAGTTGGAAAGCCAGGATCTGGACGTGCGGGTGGAAAAGGGCCGCGCGCAGGTGATTTTCCGCAATCTCTACCATGTCAACCTTACGCTGCGCCAGGGAAAGAAAACCCTCCAGACCTGGAAAGTGGTCAATTTTGACGAAAGTTATTACGCCCAGGATACCGTGAGCGTGGACCTTCCCCAGCTGCCGGACGGAGAGTATCTGGTGGAGGCCAAAAGCGGTGAACACGTGGCCGAGAGCGCTTATTCGCAGTTCACCCTTTCGATGGCGATGCGGGAGGATGCCCTGGGCCGAAGCATCTACGTGGCCGATTACAAGAGCGGAGAGCCGCTGTCTTTCGTAACCCTGAGGCTCCTGAGCGGAGACCGGGAGGTGGCATCGGCCAACCTCAAGCTGAATGGATTTACCCCTCTTCCCAAAGCCCTGGAAGGGGCGATGAAGGAGAATTCCTACTACACCCTGGAAGCCGTCTTCGGAGAGCGCCGCTCGCAGGGCCTGGGGCTGGGGAGAAAAACCACGCTGCATACCCGGAACGACAGCCGCACCCGCTGTAACCTCTTCCTGGACCGCGGCGCCTACAACCCCGGAGACACGCTTAAGTACAAAGCCATAATCTTTGAAGGGGACCCGGCCACCGGCCTGAAAGTTTGCAAAGGCCGGGCAGTAACCCTTCTCCTGCAGGATTCCGAGAATAAGGTGCTGGATACCAGGGAATTAAAAACCGGAGAATGGGGCTCCGTGGCGGGCGAATTCGTGCTTCCTACGGGCCTTCGTGGGGGAGTGTTCCAGCTGGCGGTGAAAGGTCTTGGCAGCGCAGCCTTCCGGGTGGACGAGTACGTGCTCCCCAGTTTCGATTTAACCTTCGACCCTCTCACGGAACTGTATCTGGAAGGTAGCGAAGTGCCGGTGAGCGGCACGGTAAGCAGCTACTCCGGCCACAGCCTTACCGGCGCCCGGGTGGCCGTTACGGTGTCCCGTTTCGGGAAAGTGGTGCTGGAAAAGGAAGCCCCCCTGGGGGCCGACGGCCGCTTCCTCTTCCCCTTCCCGGCCGATGAAAGGGGAGAGTACTATGCCCGGGTGAGAGTGACGGACGCCACCGGGGAGACGCTGGAGTTTACCAGAAGCTACCGGATCAGCTCCTGGCTGCAGGTGGAAACAAGCTTCCCGGATGCCGTAGAGGCCGATTTCTTCCAGGACCTGAGTCCGGAAAATCCCATCCTGGCCAGCCGCCAGCAGGTTATTACCGGAAAGCGTCTCCAGGTAACCCTGCAGGCTATGGACGGCAGCTGGGAGAAAGTGCCCGTACCGGTTTCTTATGAACTGACCACCTGGGAAGGGAAGAGCCTTCTGAAAGGCACGCTTCCTTCCGGAGAAACCCTGGGCGTGGATTTGCCCGCCGCCGGCGTATACTTCCTGCACACCTCTGTTGAGGCCGTGGACGGCAAAGGCCAGCCGGTGAAAGGCGAGAGGTGGGATGCCATCCTCTATCTCCCGGAAGGGGAGAAGAAGCTTCCGAAGGGCGTTCTGTACTTCTTTGACGCTCCTTCCGCTCCGCTTTCCCCCGGGGAACCCATCCGGGCCCGCGTAGCAGAGAAAAGCGGTAAGATTTATGCCCAGGTGGCTCTCTTTGGAGAGAATAAGCAGGTGCTTGTTAATCAGCAGGTTACGATAGAAGAAGGAGAAGTGGGACAGCTCTCCTTCCCTTACCTTGACAGTTATCCGGACGCTGTGCGCCTGGTGGTATTCTACTTCAAGGACGGCCAGCAGCGGGAGTATCAGCGGGAATTCCGCCGCGCCAAGGACCAGTATACCCTGCCGCTGAGTTTCACCCGCTTCCAGGACAAGGCCTATCCGGGCACGCAGTATACTTTCCAGCTGAAAACGCAGCCGGGTGTGGAAGTTCTGGCTGCCGCTTGGGACAAGAGCCTGGATGCCATAGCGCCCAATGTGTGGCCGCTGGTTTCGATGCGGGAGAGAACCATCCCTTACGTGACGCTCTACACCGTCCTGGGCCGCGAAGACGGTTCCTACGGAAGGATCCGCCTGAGGGGCTATGCTACCAAATCGGCCGCCAATGTGGTTCTGGCCGATGCGGCGATGGTGTCGGAAGAGGCCGCTTCTTTCCAGGTGGACAAGACGCAGGAGGTTTCCAGGGAGCCGGAGGTGAAGGTGAGAACGGATTTCTCATCGGCCCTTACCTTCCAGCCCCGGCTGTATCCCAAGGCCGACGGAACGCTGGAATTCAGCTTCCGCACTTCGGACAAGCTTTCCACCTTCTACGTGCGGGTATATGCGCACGACAAATCCATGAAAAACGCCCTCTGCGAGAAAGAAATGCTGGTTTCGCTGCCGGTGAAAGTGTCGCTGGTGCCGCCGCGCTTCCTCTACAGGGGAGATAGCTTCGAGGCCGCCGTCACGGTGTCTTCGATGGCCGATGCGCCCGTTTCCGGCACGCTGGAACTGCGGGCCGGGGACTGTGTGCAGCAGCTTCCCGTGACGGTGAAGCCCGGAGAGGTGGAAACCCGGAGCTTCCCGGTATCGGCCGCCGACGCGGGCACCCTCACCCTGAAGGCCTCCTTCCTGACGGCAGAATTCTCGGACGCCGTGCAGCTTGATGTTCCGGTATTCCCGGCGGCGCAGGAGCTTTCAGAGGCCCATTCGGCCGTGCTGCTGGACGGAATGTCCCGCGAGGCCCTGCTGGAAGAGCTCCGCTCCCGCTTTGTGAATGTGCCGGGCTCCGAGGCCGTCCTGAAGGAAATCTCCGTGCTGGAGATGGTCAAGGATGCCATTCCGAGGCACGTGGAGCCCCGCTCCGACGATGTCCTGTCCCTTACCGAGGCCTGGTATACCCGCCTGGTGGCTTCCCGCCTGGGTGTGCCGGCCGAGGAGACCGGAGAGCTTCTGGAAAAGATCCTCGCCTGCCGCAACAACGACGGTGGCCTGGGCTGGTTCCAGGGAATGCCGTCCAATGCCGTCATTACGGCCGTGGTGCTGGAGAGAATGGCCCTTCTGAGAGACCGTGGTTTCGAGGTGCCTGATATGACGGAATCCGTCAAGTTCCTGGATAACAGGCAGTTTGGCGCCGTTATGCCCCTCTGGAGGGGCTGGCTGTCGGATGCCCAGTATATGAGGGTCCGCTCTCTCTATAGCGAGGTTCCCTTTGAGGTGAAGCCCGTATCGGCCACACAGAAAAAGCGCCTGGCCCAGTTCAAGAAAGACGCCAAGGCCTACCTGACGCCCTCCAAATCCAGCGGCAGGGGCCTTGAGGGGCAGATTCTGGCCAAGGCCCGGCGGCTTCTCACCCTCCGCAGCCTGAGTGCGTCCGAGGCGGGACGCGCCCTGGCATCGGCCTGGGGCATCGGCCTTTCCTCCAAGCTGGAGAAATCCATCCGGGCCGATGTGACTTCGCTGCTGGAGTACGCTGTGCAGCACCGGGATGGCGGCTGGTACTATCCCAACGCCGTGATGCCGTTCCGCGGGCTTCTGGAGAGCGAGGCCTACGCCCACGCCCTTCTGTGTCAGCTGCTGAAGGCCGATAGTCCCGTCATCGCCGACGGCATCCGCCTCTGGCTGATGCTGCAGAAAGAAACCCAGAAATGGGATACGGATCCGGCCTATGTGGATGCCGTTACCGCCATCCTGGATGGCTCCGAGGCCGTTCTGAACACGAAGGTGCTGGCTCTTTCGGCCCGCTACGAGGCTCCGTTTGAAGGCATCCAGGCTGCCGGTAACGGTTTTACCGTGGAGCGCAAGTTCTATAAGTTCACCGACCACTGGGAGCCCTTGCAGCCTGGTGATACGGTGGCCGTTGGAGACAAGATCAAAGCCGTGTACTCTATCTGGAATGCCGAAAACCGCAGCTTTGTGAAGCTCTCGGCCGGCCGGGAAGCCTCCCTCAGCCCGGTGGAACAGCTCTCCGGCTATGTGGGAGGAGGCTATCGGCACGTGAAGGCTTCGGCCACGGACTTCTACTTTGACAGTTATCCGGAAGAGGCTTCCGAGCTGAAGGAAGAGTTCTTCGTCACCCAGGCCGGCCGCTTCGTGGCGCCTGTCACCGTCATCGAAAGCCTGTATGCGCCGCACTACCGCGCCAACTCCGCCTTCCGCCCGCCGCTCACCTCGGTTGCACCTTAGCCGTGGGCTTTCCGTCCCCGGTCTGTGGGCTTTCCGTCCCCGGTCTGTGGGCTTTCCGTTCCCGGTCCGTGACTTTTCCGTCTCCGGTCCGTGACTTTTCCGTCCCCGGTCCGAAGGCGTAGTGTCCCCGGTCCGTGTTTTCCCTACTGACCGGGGACGGTTTTCGGCATTCTGTGCGTTCTGGCGTCGCCGGTCCCTGGCAAAACTTCGGACCGGGGACACTACGCCTTCGGACCGGGGACGCTTTACCTTCGGACCGGCGACGCTTCCTTTCCGGCCCGGTCTTAACTCGGTTTTGCACCGTATTGTGGTGAAGATCCGTCTCTGGCCCGGTCTTAACCCGGTTTTGCCTCGTATTGTGGTGAAGATCCGTCTTCGTCTTGCTCTTAACCCGGTTTTGCACCGTATTGTGGTGAAGATCCGTCTCTGGCCCGGTCTTAACCCGGTTTTGCACCGTATTGTGGTGAAGATCCGTCTCTGGTCCGGTCTTAACTCGGTTTTGCCTCGTATTGTGGTTAAGATCCGTCTTTGCCCCGGTCTTAACCCGGTTTTGCGCCGTATTGTGGTGAAGATCCGTCTCCGTCCTGCTCTTAACCCGGTTTTGCCTCATATTGTGGTGAAGAGCCGATCGGATCGGTGTACATACGGGGTATGTGCACCCTGCGGGCGGCGAAGAAGAGGGAGAGACGGACGAAAAAAGAGTGGCCGAAGACTGGTCACTCTTGGGAGGTGGTGGGCGGTACTGGATTCGAACCAGTGACCCTCTGCTTGTAAGGCAGATGCTCTGAACCAACTGAGCTAACCGCCCGAAAGGGATTGCAAAGGTAGTAATTTAATTTGAATTGACAAATTTTATCGCTATCTTGCATCGATAAAAAGCACAAAAAATGATTATCGTTATTGCTCTGGCGGTTCTACCGGCCCTCATTCTGCTTTATTATGCGAATACGCAGGATAAGCTTCAGCGTGAACCCACCAACAACCTGGTGAAGGCCTTCTTCTACGGAGGCGCCTCGGTATTCGCTTCCCTTCTCATTTCCGTTCCCTTTATGAAAATGGGCCTGTTTCCGCAGGAAATCCATTCCTATCTGGATGCTTTCCGCACGGCTTTCCTGGGAGCGGCCATTCCGGAGGAAACGGCCAAACTGGTGCTTCTGTGGCTCTTCCTCAGAAAGTGCAAGGACTTTGACGAAAGGATGGACGGCATTGTTTACGCCGTCTGCATTGGAATGGGCTTTGCCTCCTTCGAGAACATAGAATACCTCTTTGCCGCCGGTTCGGATTGGGTAACCGTGGGCCTGGGCCGTTCCCTGACGGCCATTCCCGGCCACTTCGGCTTTGCCGTGGTGATGGGTTATTACTTCTCCCTCAATCACTTCGACCGCTACCGCGCTCCCGGCGCCGGCCTCAAGATGTGGCTGTATCCCGTGCTCCTGCACGGAGTTTACGACTGGGTGGCGATGAGCCAGGAAGTGAACCCGGAACTGGGTGGTGTTATCGGCCTGGTGATCCTTCTCTTCTGCTTCTGGATGCTGAAGGGTGCCCAGAAGAAGATGAAAACCCATCTGTTGGCAGATTCCGTTCATATGGGAGGAATAGACGAACAATAAAACCATACAGATATGAAAAAAGCTTTTCTCCTTGTCCTGGCCGCGGCCGTTACTTTTCAGCTGAGCGCCCAGGAAATCAAAAAAGGCGCCATAGAGGGCGTTCCCTATCAGGGTTCCTATCATCCCACGTACTCCAGTGACGGCTCCACCGCCATGCCAAAGAACATTATCCTGATGATAGGTGATGGCACGGGCCTGGCCCAGATTGCCTCCGGCTATTTTGCCAATAATGAAGACCTTACGTATTTCAACCTCAAACACCTGGGCTGGGTGACCACCCGCAGCGCCACCGATTTCACCACGGATTCGGCCGCTTCCGGTACCGCTTATGCCACCGGCCAGAAGACGTATAACTACGCCGTGGGTGTAGACGTGCAGAAGCGTCCCATTCCCAATATTCCGGAGCGCGTGAAAGGCTACGGTGTTGTTTCCGGTGTGGTCTCTACGGACGACCTGAACGGTGCTACCCCCGCCTCTTTCTTCGCCCACCAGCCGGACAGGGGCATGACCAACGAGATTTGGGCCGATATCCCTTCCAGCTCCATCATTTACTTCGCCGCCGGCAGCAAGGAAAAGTTTGAAAAGCGTCCCGCAGAAACCCAGAAGGCCATCAAGAAGGCTTTCACCGTGGTGAATTCCCTGGAAGATCCCGCCTGTGCCCAGGCCGATAAACTGGGCGTCCTGCCTCCGGCCGTAGAAACCGGCTACATTGTGGACGGCCGTACGGATTTCCTTCCCAAGGCCACCCGTCAGGCCATTGATTTCCTCAATACCCGCAAGCAGGAGGGCAAAGGCTTCTTCCTGATGGTGGAAGGTGCCCGCATAGACAAGGCCTGCCACGCCAATGAGTTTGCCAGCGCCGTGAAAGAGCTCCTGGACTTCGACCAGGCCATTGCCGAGGCCATCAAGTTTGCCGATGAGGACGGCAATACGCTCGTAATCATCTCTGCAGACCACGAAACCTCCGGGCTGGCCGTCTGGAACGGTGATCCCAAGAAAGGCAATGTGGAGGGCGTGCATGTGAGCGGTGGCCATACGGCCCTTCCCGTTCCCCTGTTTGCCTACGGTCCCCACGCCCAGGACTTTATGGGTGTCCAGGGCAATGAGCAGGTGGCCCAGAAGATCCTGAAACTGCTGGAGCGCTAGAATAGCCGCCCAAAAAGAAAGGTGAAGGTCTGTCCCGGATGGGGCAGACCTTCGTTGTTGTTGTTGGTTAATATATAGGGGGAGGTATTTGTTATCCTTTGAAATTTTGCTTGTAGTCTGCGGGAGACTGTCCGGTAATCTCTTTGAAATTGCGCCAGGCGGTGGTGCGGGAGCGGTATCCGGCGTTGAAGAAGGCGCCCTGGATATCGGCCTCCGGGTTTTGTTCTATCTGCATGATGACACTGGCTACCCGCTTGTTGTTGATCAGCTCCTTGAAGCCGCTGCCGGTGTTTTTCTTGATGACACTGCTAAGGTACGTAACGTTGGTGGCGCAGAGGCGGGACATCTCGTCCAGGGAAAGATCCGGGTCTCTCCACACCTCGTCTTCCTCTATCAGATGGTTTACGCGGGCCCACAGGTCCGTTTCCATCAGGATGGCTTCCGGATTGCGGTTCTCCTGCCGCACTACAGCAGGGGCAGCGGGCAAGGCAACGGGCCTGATGCGCAGCTCCAGTTCGTATTCCGTAGAAAGGACATAGAAAGCGCCGGCCAGAAGGGGCATCAGGATATAGAGGATGGGATTGTTGGTGAGCATGAGGGCTATGTGCACCAGGCTAAGGCCCAGCAGAGCCATTGAATACGTCCAGACCCACTTTTTGGAAGCGCTGCTGTCTCTGAAATTATACGGCAGCATAAAGAGGATGAGGCAGTACGGGATCATCAGGAACAGGCCGATGAGGCGTGCCAGGACGTCCGGCTCCAGAATGTTGACCCAAATGTCTTCCGGAGTGTGCAGCAGCGTCCATTTGTTGGTGAACCAGGCATAAACGCCTCCCAGAATGAGCGTGGGGAGGAAAAGATAAAAGGCACGTATCGTGGTTAGCCAGTCTGGACGGACGACCGAGATGGGATAGAGCACCATCACGATGTTCATAGCCATATAGAGAAGGATGATCCAGGGTTGCAGGACAAAATAGGGTGTGTTGTGTACGGCCATGCCCAGATTTCCGAGCACCACCACCAGGGCCATTATGCCGCTCATCAGGGCGCCTATGAAAAGTTTCCGGCGGGAAAAGTCGAACTTGTCTCTATCCAGGCGCCACAGGTTGTGGGCACAGATGAGACAGGCCGCGGTTTCCATTGCCGTTGCTGCCAGAGCCATATAAAACAATAGATTCATAGCAGATGTTTCAAAACATGTTTCAAAATTAGAAAAAATTTCGATGAGATGCAAGTACTTTTTTCATTTTGGAACGTAGAGGGGTGGTAGTGGAACCGCGTAGACCGTAACTTTGCGCTGTGGAAAAAACTGCTTTGGCCCTCTCCAGGCTTGTTTATAGCCATTCGGGGCTGAAATCAAGCAAGATTTTGGAATTATTTTTTTGAATGCTTAAAAAATCGACCATAGGGGTTTATGCCCTAGCTTGTTTTGCACTCTTGACTGCACTTGCGCACGATGCGCGCGCGCAGGAAGTGTCCCTCCGCAACAACCTGGCGTATGACGCTACCGGTACTCCCAACCTTTCGGTGGAAGTGCAGGTGGGAGATCATGTGTCCGTGGGCGTAACCGGAGGCTTCAAGAGCTGGCCTCGTTTCCTGGCCTGGGACAATGACAATCTGAACAATACCACCCACTGGCGTCACTTCCTGGTGGCTCCCGAAGCCCGTTACTATTTCAACGAGGTTTTCAAGGGCGGCTTTGTCGGGGCCGATTTCATCTACACGCATTTCAACGTAGGTGATGTCAAGTTCCCCTTCGGCCTGTATCCGGAGGTGCGGGACAACCGTGACCAGGGATCCTACTGGGCGGGCGGCCTGTTTGCCGGCTGGGCCTGGTGGCCGTGGCAGCACTGGCGCCTGGAACTGCTGGGCGGCGTGGCTGCCGGTCTGGCGGCGTACGACCGTTTCGACTGCGCCCACTGCGGCACCAAGCTGGCCGAAGAGCGGAAGGTGGCCCTTATGCCTCAGGTGGGGCTCAATGTGGCTTACAACCCGGTGGCGAGGGACAAGCGCAAGCCGCGCGTGCGCACCATCGAGAAAACCGATACCCTCACGGTTATGACGCCTCCGGTGGCTTTTGTGGTGAACCTGCAGCCGGTGAAGGCTCCCGAGACGGTGGGGGACCGGCTGGCCAAACAGAAGCCCTGGGTTATTCCCATCAGCGAATACCGGCCTTTGAATTATCTCACCCGTCCCGGAAAGGACAGCATCATGTACGTGCTCTTCCCGGCGGGAGACTCTAAGCTCCAACGGGATTATCCCGCGAATAAGCGCAATGCCGTCGTCCTGGACGAACTGCAGAATGCCATCGAACTCATCCGGGACGATGAGAAGACTTCCGAGATTCTCGTCTCCATCGTGGGTCTGGCTTCCATCGAGGGTACGCAGGCCAAGAACGATACCCTGTCGGCCCGCCGCGCCCGTGCGGTGGCAGACTACCTGAACGAAAAGACCTTCGTGAACCGCAAGTACTTCGAGACCATTGCCAAGGGAGAGGCCTGGGACTGGTTCAAGGACCAGCTGGAGGCTATCCCCGAGGGAGGACAGGGCTTGAATGCAGAAGATGTATCCAGGCTCCTGAATCTTGTATACAATGTAAAGGATGCCGATGAGAGGGAGCGTCGGCTGAAGGCCGAACCCGCCCTGTACCGCAAGGTACTGGATAACCTGCTGGGGGACCAACGCAATGCCGGTTACATACGCGTGTACTATAATAATAGACCGGATGCTCCTACCGAGAAGCTGAATGGTCCGGTCTATGACCTCCTGAAGGCCAAGAAGTATCACAAGGCCGTGAAGGAGATCCAGGCCGATGCTGCCGTGATGGCAAGGGTGCAGCAGGATCCCGAGGCCGCCAATGCCTATGGCGTGGCGCTGTACTTCGTGTCCCTGGACAACAAGGACCAGAAGGCCGAGAAAGAGGCCATTGCCCTGCTGGAGAAGGCTGCCCGTGAAGGGTCCCTCTCTGCCGCGCAGAACTTGAAAGGAATAGAAACTTACGGCCCCGCCCGCAAAGAGGAATTGATAAATAATAAATAAAATAAAACTTGTAGCCTTATGAAGACTAAATTTTACTTTCTGAGTGCTTTTGCGACTATGTTGGCACTCGTGGCTTGTAACAAAGAGCCGAAAGTGGAAGATAATCCCACTTTTGATCCAGAAAAGAATACGGTGAATACTCAATTCATCGTTAACGTGTCTACAGGTGTTGGAGAACCCGCAACAAAACAGACGCCAAAGGATGTTCAAGCATCTTTTGAACATTTTCGTGGAATCGAAAATGCGCATGTTCTTGCTTATACGCTGAATTACGCCGGCGTTGGTGGTGAGAATTATTTGTATGATGCAGATAATAAAAGCAGTAAGGCCACGCGTGATTTCGATTTGGGTTCATTGGTGTTGCCTTCGCAGTTGACATCTGAAGATTCGCGTCGAATCATTGAGCTGGCTCTTCCTCTGGAGACCAACACTATTCTTATTTACGGCAGGGCCCCTAAGACCGGAACCGATGACGAGCAGGGTTCTGTGAAGTATAGCGGAACGGCCTTGAATTCTTCTTTGACGAATGTCAAATTTGAGTTGAACCATCGGTTAAGCGTTTCAGATACGGCTGCTTTCAGGCAGACCAGAGATTTGCTGGGACGCATTCTTACGGGTATTATGAATGCAGGCCGGGTAATGCAGACTCCGGCAAATGGGCATAAGGGCTCTGTGGATAGTACTTATAAGTTCTGGTGGCCGGTTGATGATGCCAGTAAAAATTTCTCTTGGGAAGATGAGGAATCAGCCCATCCGGGGTATAAGAAATACTCCGGATCCAAGAGATGGAAGGATTATGGAGATGCATACAAGGCCAATCCTGGCGCTATGAGTATTGCCCTGGAGGCCTCTTTGGGAGAAGCCTATTATGAGGTTATGAATCTGAAGGGTGTGACGGGAAAACAGGAACTTCGTTCTGCCTCAGCTGGTTCGATTTGCCGTATGGTAGGAGATATGTATAATGTGATACAAAGAGTTCTCAGTGCTATTCCCGTTGTTCCGGAAGAGTATGTCGCTCAGTTGGTGGCAAGAAATGCCCTTTCCCGTGCCACCTCCTTCTTTACGTACGATCCGTCTACTCGAATTATGAATTTCAGGACGAGGGCAGAAATCATGGACGGAGTAGATCTTTTGATTCCGGATAGGGATGCTGATTTCTATAGCAGGGTTCCGGAATCGGCACTCTATTACAAGAAGATATCTCCTGAGGATACACGTACAGAATACAGAGGGTATCCTGTGAACTTTGGCTTGCCCATTGGTGCTGCGGTGATGTCCTTTATAACAGTTCCTCCTACTGCTCCCGCAGAGAACCAGTTCATTGTCGTAACCGTAAATGACAAGATTCCAGCCTATGGTTTAGGACCCGCTGCTCCAGATTTTGATGTGCGGAATTATTGCTATCCTGCTGAACTCGTATATTACACCAATTCTTCCCTTCGTACATCCAGCGATGTGGCGGAAAGATCTGATTACCCTGCCACGGCGAGTTATTGGAATGATCCCACCAGGTGGGCTTCTAAATGGACAGGTAATACAGTGAAATCGAATACTCGCAGTGTAGCCATATCCAAGCCTATCAATTATGGTACGGCACTTCTGAAATCGCAATTTGCATATTCGGGTGAAGAGATTGAGGATAATAATAGTGGAGTTCACCCTGGAGAGAGCAACAATAAAATAAATGTTACTGGCGAGAATGAACCCTTCTATGTGACGGGTATCCTCGTTGCCGGATTATGTGATTCCGTCGGTTGGGATTTTCTCCCCAATGGGACAAGTTACAATAATATGGTTTATGACAATTTGGGTGGTAAGAAGATATCTATTCCGCCTTACAATGGTGAGCCTACCTATAGTTCTCCCACCTATACCTGCGTTTGGGATAATTATGTTCCTCAACTGGCTGATGATAAACAGACTAAGGCATATGTGGGAGTAGAGATGGTTAATAATACCGGGCGCGATATTTGGGGAGAGCTGAATTTGATTCGTGATGGCGGCACATTTTATGTCGTCGGGGAATTGGATCCCAGTGATAAGAATGCTCTGAAAAATCTTATGAAGAATAGCAAGGTGGATCTTAGTCGTCCGGATATGTTCTATCCTCCATTCGATTCCGAGGGAAAAACCAAAAATGCCCCTCGTGTCTATATGCAGGATTATGTGACTATTGCTAAATTTAAATTCTCCTCCAACACTCTTAAACATGCTTATGTAACTATGCCGGACCTTCGTGCCGGTCAGGTTTCTCTGGGTATGTCGGTAGATTTAACTTGGAAACCCGGAATGGAGTTTGAAGTTGAAATGGGTAATACTGGGAGTGGTAATGCTGGGAGTGGTAATGCTGGGAATAATTAAACATATACCACTTCTTCTTTTTGGGGTTATCCTTTCCTTTTCGGCCTGCAGCCTGGTGGATGAGGACTTGACTGCCTGTGAAGCGGAGTATCAGCTGACGTATGAACTTCAGCTGATAACCAATATCACCACCGAGTTGGAGACGGAACTCAGTTTGGATACCGAAGTGGCTGTGGCAACGGCCCTGAAGGCATACCTTGGCAATATCTTCACGGACCGAGCCCACGATGTGGACCTCTCGTTCTACGATGCGGAAGGGGAATTGCCCCTGATGTATCACGAGCGCCGCATAATGGATGCCAACCAGACCAGTTATACCCTTCACATCCCGGTTCATAAGTATTTGCACCTGGGACTGGCCAACCTGGAAGGAAACGGAGTCCTGAGCCTGGAAGGTAATGATACCGGAAGCGGTTCTCACCTGCAACAAGAAATTGCTGATACCCTCCCTACTCACAAGAGGGGTGTTTTCAGCGCGCGCGCGCATATGGATATCAAGGAAGGGGAAGACCAGCAGTTCAAGGTGAACCTGTATATGGCCAACTGTGCCACGGCCCTTGTATTGGATACGCTGGGAAGTAATGTGAAGGATATCCGCGTGTATGCCGCCGGCTTTGCTACCGCCTTTGATGTGGCAGACAGCGTGTACCGCTTCCAGCACACTCCGGTGATCAAGGCAGACAAGATGAACTTCCGAGGTCTGCTTTGCCACGGTTAACTTCCCTTCCCGTGTTCCGGTGCTGAAGGCGGAAGAAACTGAGGAAACCTATTGGGAGTTCCGCGTGTATTGCACCATCCCTGATGGGACTATTACAGAGACCAAACTCTCCGTAAGACACCCGTTACTTCCCTCCGAGCTGGATATCCTGAAAGCCAAGGTGTACGGTAACGGTGCCCTGGAGCCTGGAGACCACACGGTGGGCGTATCGGTTACCGTAGATTGGGAACCCGGAATGGATCACGAGGTGATTTTGTAATGAGAATAGTTCCTTCATTGTCGAGATTCTTGCTCTGTTTGCTGGCGATAGTGTTACCGCTAGTGGTGGTTTCGTGTCAACGGAAAGACTCGCTCAATGATGAAGGAGGAACGCACATCGCCAATTTGGCCCTGTCTGTGGGGGGATTCCCGCAGATGACCAAGGTGGATGCGGGCTCATTTAAGGAGGTGAATCCCGAGGCCCCTTTCTTCCGTGGGATGACGGATGTCAAATTGATTCCTTTTAGTCAAACCGGTACGATTGTTTCGTCCGATCGTGCGAATACTTATCCTATAGAGATTCCGAGTTTTTATTCCTTGTTGCCGGAGGTCGATGCTTATTATTATTCCAAAGGCGTAAATGCCTGGTTCCCTATAGGAACATCTTCATTCCTTCTGTACGGACGTGCTCCAGGGGATGGTTCTGACGAGACAAAAGTGAAATATGGCTCTTTGGTCCCGGTGGGATTTGATGGAAAAGACTCTTTCCCTCAAGCTTTAAATCTTGGATTTAACCCGGATCCTCGCTATTCTGGGACGCAGACTCCCGAGGTGGCGGGAAAAATTGCGGCGGTTCTGAATGTGATTATGCTAGGTAATCCTACGTCAGTTAATGCATATTACGGAACAGAGGGGAAATATAAACAGGTTTACCTGAATTGGAATGAGAACATAGGGGATAGTAGTTTGAAGGAAGCATTTAAACAGATTACCAATGACGGAGCATTGATGCCTGGCTCTGGCCTTCTTGTAGAGTCTTTGCTCTCCAGTTTATATGGTATGCTTTCCAATTATGAGAGCCACAACTCCAATGTGTATGAAGTTGAGGTGGGAGGAACCTATTATCAAGCTACAAAAGACCCGGAGGGCACAACTCCTCTGCTTTACAAAGATCTGTATGATGCTCTATGTGATGATCTCTTGACAAGATTTAGAAAAGAAGAATTTGTAAATAGTGTTACTATAAAGGAGCAAACGCATACTATAACCTTCAAGGATCCAGATTGGAGTTCTTACCCGGAAAGTTTGGGACTTCCTTCTGGATGTGCGGTATTGCGATGGACACCTGCGGGGTTTGTTGTTCCGCTGGTGAGTGGCGTTGAAGGAATTGCTCCCTTAAACCGTTACTGTTATCCTCCGGCTTTATATTACTACTGCAATACCACTATCCGTACTTCTATGGATGAAGATATTGATAGCGCATATGAGGGTGCGGAGAAATGGGCTGACGTATTAGAGCGCTATAATTTAGGTACTTCCATTTCGAGCCATACTACGTCCGTCGCATTGGAAAACCCCGCTCAGTTTGCCGTAGGAATGCTGTCGGCGACTGTTAAAGCCCCTCATTCCTGGTTGCAGGATAATGATGGTCTTCCTGAAACCACGATAGATGCGGTTGAGCATAATCTGCCGATAACGGGTATTGTTTTGGGGGGACAGTATGCTCAGGAATTTGATTTTACCCCAAAAACCGGGCAGGAAGAAGAATACTATATCTATGATAATGAGATTCCGGATGTATATTTAACCGTTAACTCTTCCAAGCCCATCCGAACTTTGTCACTCCAGACTCCGGATAATAAAGATGTATATTTTACCCTGGAGTTTAGAAATGACAGTGGAAAAACTTTCTATGGGGCTGATGGCCGTGTACTTCCTGGTCGTAAGTTTTATATGGTAGGAAAGCTGGAAATGCCGGAGAATCCTGCATTCCCGAGTGTTTTTGTTAAAGGACATTATACTAAGGTAGAATGTACAATCAATTCACTGGCAGGAGCATATAATGCTGTTCCTGATATCGGAAACCCTCAGCTGGTAGTTGGGATTCAAACTCAGGTGAACTGGATTTTGTCGTCCCCTTCTACCGTTATGTTGGAATAAATGAGAATTAGAAATCATATATGGTTTTTCTTGCCGGTGGTTTTGCTGACTGCCTGCAGCTTGATTTATGACCAGTCAGGTTCTGCAGATTGTCCGGAGTTGAACATTGCCATTGAGTTTCCAAGTGGAACACCGTCCCTTTCTAAGGCCGATGTGGGGGAAGTCCCGGCTTCTATAGAAGAGAATGCTATTAAAGATTTGTCTATTTGGGTTTTTAATCATCAATCGCAGGAATTGGTGACAGAACCTTTGATTATCGACACTGATTCTGATCATCTTCCTCATGCCGGAGGTGTTCGTAAATATGCCCTTCCTGTAACGAGAGAATTCCTTAACGCTCGTCCTAACGTAGATGTCTTTGTGTTGGTTAATAAGTCTTCGATTAATCCATCGTTAGGCGAAGAATCGTGGGAAGATTTGAAGAAGGCCGTTTTTGGAGGGGAGGATTATTTTGCCCCATGCCCTGACAATAAGATTAAGAAAACGGTCCCTTCTAACGGCCTGCCTATGAGTGGGGTAGGTTATGATCTGAAAGTAGTTGGAGAGGAACCGTCCTTATCTATTCCTACTGTTTCTGTAGGGCGTGCTGTTTCCAAATTGCGGTACATCTTTAGCAAAATGGAATCGGCCGAGGAGGAATATGTGATTAAGAGTGTTGTCCTGGATGGAGGACAGATTCCGGTGCAGGAGTATGTCTTTTCTTCTGAGCCTTACAATATTGTTAAGAGTTATGTCTCGGAAAGCATGGTCACAAATCTGGAGTCTGTAGAGTTGGCTAATTGTTCTACGCCCGAATTGTATGCTTATGCCGGGCAGGATGGCCCTTCCTATGAGAGCCTTATCTCTGAGGGGATAGCCCTTAACCATCTCACCGATTGCGGAACCTTTTATCTGCGGGAGAGTGACAAAGCTCTCACGGGGACGATAAACTATTCCATCACCAAGAAAGATCCGGATACCGGTGATGTAATTGATGTCAAGGAAGCCTCTAAGACTTTTACTATGGCTAATCCCGGAGACTTTGCCCGCAACCACACCTGGACCGTGTATGGCTATTTTATCGGTGGCCGCTCTCTTCAGCTGGCTATTCATGCCATGCCCTGGGACAAGAGCGACTATGATATATCGTTCTCCACGGCTTCGTTGATGGTAACCCATAAATTGGCTGTGAATGACAAATCCGTCGAAAGTATAGACTGGGATGCCGAATCGGGCGAATACAATGTGACGCTTAAGCGTAATAGTCCGGCGAGTGCCTACCTTAATGTGGTCACCCCTATGGGTGGAAAGCTTCAACTCATTGTCTTTGGAGACCAGGACGCTTTTGATGTTTGGTTCACTGACGAGAATAACCGGAATGCCCGGGAGACCACCATCGACCCGGATTTTAAGAGTGGACTCATCAACATTTCTATCGACCGAAAGGAGTCTTATTCCGGAGTAACCACTGGCAAATCCATTACGCTCAACTTCCTTGCTACTACTCCGGACGGAGAACGGGAGATAGGAGGTGAATCTGAATGTATAGACCAGGTTTTTAATTTCATTCTGCCGTGATGAAACGCCTTTCATATGGTCTGATAATCCTTGCCTTGGTTGCTTGCAGCCGAGAATTGGACGTGACGCAGGAGTGGGATGGCCCGGTGGTGGAGATCAACTTGGATATGGAAGAGGACTTCCAGACCAAGGCCGAGGATACCTATGAGCAGCCCGGCGATAAAGTTTTTCACGAAAACGATATCAAGTGGGTGGATTTCTATTTCTATCCTTTGGGAAAAACTGGAGAGCCGGCGACTTATCATATACGAAAAACTATGGACCGGCTCACGCGCGGCAGTGTGTCTTTCCGCCTGGAACTGACTTACAACCAGGTGAACCATCAGATTTTCCCGGTAACCTCCGGTACGGAAGAGGCTGTTGTCTTTGCCTTGGTAAATGTTCCTAAAACCCTTCTGGACGACCAGGAAGACACTTCCCTGCCGGTTCTGAAACAGTTGCAGGTCACCACTGACTTCGAAGCTAAAACGGAGACGGAAAACCATCGTCAGCAGTCATTTATGATGAGCGGCGAGGCGAACGTTAAACTTAGGCCCAACGGGCGCAATATGAAGGACGTGGCAGATCCAGTGACGATATCTCTGTTTCGCTATGCCTGCAAACTTACCGTTTCCGTGAAAGCCGAAGATCGAGTTCCCATCAAGAGCACTCGCCCAGGTGATGCGGAAAATGACGTCTATGAATACTGGACTCCGGTCGTGCAGGAGATGAAAATCTATATTGTGGATGCCGTGAAGACGGTTTCCCTCGGCGGTGAACCCCGTAAGGCTGCTACTGAAAGCGACGTCTTGTCTTACAAGAATAATCCTTTGTTGTTCTTTGAGAACCTGAATACGGGATCACAGGCAGAGCCGGTGTATGAGCAAATCTTCGATTCCAGCCCTGGCGGATATTACAATACGTATCCAACCTATATGTATCCGCAGACATGGGAGAACGGCAAGGAAGGCGAGCCCTACCTGAAGCTGGTGCTTCCCTGGCTAAGGGAGCAGGACGACGTACACGGTATCAAAGCTCTCAAGAAGCAGTTCTACTATAAGATTCTCATCCCCAAGGACCGACGTGGTGGTAATTTCGTGAACACTTTTACCAGGAATAACTGGTATCATTATAACATTGAAGTCGGAATACTTGGGGCCGATACCGATGATGCCGAAGTGGAAATCAATCCTATCGAATGCTACATCTATTATTGGCAGGACAAGAGTGTGGTGGTGAAGCACGCTGATATCGGTAATGCCCGTTATCTCTCTCTGAACCAGGAGAATTACGTCCTCAACAATGAAACCAAACTGGACATCCGTTTTACCACTTCCCATCCGGTGTCGTATCAGATAAACAGCGCCACTCGTCCCTATTACGGACAGAAAGGAGAAGGAGAGGAAGCACACGGTGGGATCATAAAGAAAGCCGATGATGGAAGTTTGTATCTGGAATACGATGCCAGCGAATGGTTCTCATTGTCGGGTGGGGCGGTTGTTATGAACCACCCCCTGGAGAACAACTATACGTCGGCCAACTTTGACTACTCTCCTTACACCTTCTCCTTAACCATCTATCATACGGATAAGGGGTCTGACAGCAAGGACTACTCCAAGACTGTAACCATTACGCAGAATCCGGCCATCTATATAACGGCGCAGGAGAATTCAGATCCCAAGGTAATTCCCTCGGGCAGGACGGCTCCATACCCGGATGAGCAGGAAAATGCCAACAATCCCGTTTGGCAGAATTATGAACACAATGGCTTTGTATTCATAGACGGCCAGCGGATATGGCGGCACAAAACATCCAGGAATGACGATGGCGAATATGGCACTATTGCCAAGCACCTGTCCTCTAATTGGAATAAGGGGACAAGAGCAGACGGCATAGCTGATCGCCTGGAATGGCTCCAGTGGCGCACTGTGAATTTTACAGGTGGTAACCGCAACCTCTACACCATTCACGTATCGGTGCTGCCTGCCGACAGCCAATATATCATAGGAGACCCTCGTACCTTAACGCCGGAAACCTGGAATAACGGAAAGGAAACCCATTCTCCTATTGTGACAGGCAGTACCTACTATAATTGGTATGATTCCGATGGGGATGGGACTAGGGATACTGAAGTCACGGAATACGAAAGCTACTTCCATTACGGGAAGCATATCTCGAATTATAAGACGGATGGGGCGGAGGAGCAACCTCTGAAGTATTACTATCCGGCCGAGGAATCCACTCGAACAGAAAATATGCTGGCTCCTGCCTATATGGTGTCTTCCCGTTTTGGCGGTGTAGAGTTCTACGATGGTTTTACCTGGCAGTCGGCCCGTTTCAAATGTGCCACTTATCAGGAGGACGGTTATCCGGCCGGGCGCTGGCGCCTACCCACCAAAGCGGAAATAGATTTTATAGGAACGCTTACTAAGAAGGGTGGCTTTGTTAAGTTGTTTGGAGACTCCGGAAAATACTGGAGCGCCAATGGCGCCGTACAACCCAATGCTGGTGTCCAGAATGTGTCATACGCGCTGGTGCGATGTGTATATGATACCTGGTACTGGGATGCGTACGATGACCGTCTCCCTCAGGTAGATCGTAATACTTATGTGTTTGGTGACTACGAGCGATGAGAAAATGGTTGTTCATATTGCTTTTCCTGCTTCCGGTACTATCCTGCAACCGGGAGTCGGAATTCGTGTCTGACCCTTTGCAAGAAGATGGAGCTCCGGACGGGAAGGTAAGCATCACCTTCTCTGTGAGCCTGCCGGAATCGTCGGCTGACACCAAGGCTTTGGGAGAGGATCCGGGACTGGAGAAAATGTATCTGGCGGTCTTTGGCAGCAGCGGCTATTATAAAGAGTATATCCAGGCCGAAAAATTGGAGGAGGGTATGGCGGAAAAGACCTTCTATGACAAAGATGGCAAACCTTTTACCAAGAGTGTTAAAACGTATAAGTTCAAGGCCGAGATCTCACTTTCCAACTCACCCCGTAGTATCCATTTCCTGGGCAATGGGCCTTCCATCTCTTCCATTACTATCGGGAATGCTGGGGATGTGCTTCCCAACCTGCTGTGTAACGATCCGGATGATCCTTCCACCAAGGAAACCGCTTTCTGGCAGATGATTTATCTTCCGGAAATCAAGGCGGCGACCAATGACGACGGTGAGTTCCTGAATCCTGATGGCGGAGTACGCCAGCCTGGTGAAGATTATATGGTTGACCGGGAGACGCTGGTTTATTTTAAGGATATTGCTCTTATCCGCAACTGGGCCAAAATTGTAATCCGGAATCAGCCGGACTCCCATTTTGAGCCGAAGAGTTTTGCCGTGGTCCATGTGCCCAAGCGGGGGACGTTTGTCCCCTATGGCGGAAAAACTGGGTTTATCGGCCCGGATAGGAGCGATCCTGATAGGGGCCAGTATCAGACTTACGGGTTTGAAGATCTTAATAAAACTGACGGAGACTTCGTTTATCCGGGCAACCTGCCTGAAGGTACTGAGTTCGATCATACCATTCCGGATGCGGCAGATTTCGTGACGCCTGCAGGCAGGGTCGTCCCGTATGATCCGGGGATGGATCCGGAGGCAGGTGGCGAGGAATCTGACAATGAACCTGCTGTATATCTGTATGAACGGCCGGTTCCGACCAGTACCATGGAGCCTTCCTATGTGATTGTTTACGGTAGATATACGGATACTAGCGATCCTTCCCTTACCGAAGCCGAGAAGAGTGAGGGGGGAGTCATGTGCTATTACAAAGTGGATCTGATGGCTGGCGGCCAGTATTATCCCATCTACCGCAACTTCAAGTATCAGATCGTTATCCGGACAATTAGTTCCAGGGGGCACGCCACACCGGCGGAGGCGGCTGCGTCAGCCGGTAGCGCCGACGTGTCGGCCGATATTACGGCTTCCCATCTGGCCGACATCTCGGATGGTAAGCGCAGAATGGCCATCCGTCCCTGGATGTCCTATACCTTTATCGAAGGGGACAAAGAGGTGGATGGCAACGGAGATCCCATTCCCCTGGAAGCCTTGGATCCCCATTTGTTTGTGAAATTCTACGACGATATCACAAAGGATGATCCTCCCACCCCCAATATGAAACTAAATAGCGTCTGGTTTGAATTGACTCCTTCCGGTGGCGGAGTTATCCATAATGATGAAGTTATTATCGGCGCCCCTGTTGAGGAAGGCCCTAAGGAAGACCAAGGCTGGAGGCCCATCCGTTTCCGGGTTAACCAGCCGGGGAAAGCAGGTCGGACGCAAACTCTCCGCATCCTCTGCAAGACCAATCCTAATAATCCCGAAGAGACGCCTATGTACCGCGACATCATCCTTACCTTGCAGCCTATGCAACCTATGAAGGTGAGTTGCAGAAAACCCCGTTTGCCGCGTTATGTAAAAGAAGATCAGTATGTAGATATCAGCATACCAGACGGTTTGGTAGAGAGTATGTTTCCGCTGGTTTTTACCATAGAGCCAGAAGAGATGACACTGTCTCCCGTCAATGATGATGTCCATCTGCCGGTAGTTTATGGGAAGTCCATCAACCCCAATGTGCCGGAAGGGGACACCAAACCCCGTTTCCAGTTTGAACGCACCCTCACCTGGGAGGATTACAATAAGATTCATACTACAGTGATTTTTGAAGATGAAAGTCGCTGGAAAACTTTCTCGTGCCACTTCCAGACCAACTGCGAGGACTCCGCTACGGAAATTTGGGTGGCCAACAAGTTCTTCTATCCCGACTCGGATGGATTTACCGATTTCCGTTCTTTTCGAACTCCGGTTTTCACTACGCCCATTCCAAGAACTCCCGGCGAAACAGTCTCTGTGAAATTTGGCGTTAAAAAGGAAAACGACGGCAAGTATCTTCCTGTGTATGTGCAGCTGAATAATCTTGAATGGGCCGGCGGTAAATATGATTCTGACCGCCAGGCCTATAAACTCATTCCTGAACAGGATGACATCATCCTCAATTTCACCACTGTCAATGAATCCGGAGACGTTTCCGTTAAACTGTTCTCTGAGGACGAATCCTACGAACCGGCAATCCTGGCTCCTTGGCATTTCAGTGATGCGAAAGTGATGGATATGGCTACGCTTAGGGAAATCGATAGTAAAACAGGTGCACATAAAGGTTCGGATTATGCCAATGTGATAGCTGGGCACGTTAATTCAGTGGAGAACAAATTTCTGTTCATTGGGTACTCTACCGATGCTGAGTTGCCCAGACCAAAAACTACTATCAAGGATCTATGCGGGGTAGTAGCCAGTGATAGTAAGACTACGTGGGATGATTCGGGGCCCATTTCGAACACAGGCCAGACGTTGTACAGGGAGAAATGGCTGAAAACGCTGGCTGGTACGGATCCCATCTCCCTTACCTTGTCGGCCGTGGGTTATGTTGAAGAGCCTATTTCGGCTCCCCGTTTCAAGGGTGCCATTTACTCCTATACTATTAATTCGGCAAGCGACTGGAACCTCCTGGTTAACAACTCTCGCATTCAGAGGACAATTAGCGTAAATGAATATCCGGAAAAAGGAACATTCACTTTTGATATAATGGGTGATAAAACCATTACCACTCATGGTGACCCCATTGACGGGATAGTGCTGCCGGCTGGTGGGCATTACGAAATAGAAATGAAAATTGAGTCTGACCACAATGATATTTTCCTGTTCTATAACCAGTTGTTCTATTATGTAGATAACGGAACTCCTCTGAAACCGCGTTCCGCAGATCCGTCTCCGGATGGCAGCACCTACTACGGATACCAGGGAAATAATCTAGAGTATGTCTGGAGCCTTCCTTATGGAGAAACGGGTGGTAAGTTGGTGATGGATGCGCCTGCGGAGAAGGATATTGTAATTAATCGGCTTATTGTCAGGGGATTCCACGGTGTGCTAATGGGTACAAGTGACACCGGAGGTGGAGATATAGACCTTGGCGAAGGCCTTGGCGATGGAGGTAGCTTATGATGAAACTGTCCTCATATAAAAATATTCTTTCGGCAGCGATGCTTCTTCTGCTTGGCTCCTGTGCCAAGGAGACAGACCTTCTTGTTCCTGCACCTGCTCCGGAAACAAAGACTATTCATTATTCTCTTATCGTTGAGGAAGGGTCGGAAACCCGTTCCACCCTGGGGCCTGGTTACAAACACGTGTTTGAAGCCGGCGACCGTATCTATGTGGAAAGTACCGGCGATGACGCGGGCAAGATGTATGGCTTCCTATCAATGTCCATTTCCGGTGGCGTAGGCCAATCAAAAGCTTCTTTCGAAGGGGACCTCACCAGCGCTGCGGATTTCACCCCTACGGCTGAGACGCCCATTAGCCTAACCCTTATGGGGCCGGCGGATGATTTGCATACCATTGTAGATGGGAAGGTTACTACGAATTACACCGATAAATCGGCCTCATCCATTGAAGAGGCTGTTAGAAAATATGCTCATTTCACGGGTTCCGGCCAGTTTGGTGGCTATACTTATACGCTTCAGCAGCATTCTTCCTTCCTGGTCTGTGCACTGTCTTTTGACCCTGAGACCACTCCGGATGGTACTCCTATAACGGCTAAAATTTATAATAATGGTTCCGAGGAGGTATTCACCCATACGGCCCAAGCTAAAGACGTGGAGGGGGATATAGAAGTGTCCTGGGTGATTCCTTTCGGTCAAGGGCAGTCCTTCACCAACGCCAAGATGACCGTGAGCCAGGAAGGAAAGGATGACGTGAATTTGAAGATGGCCGATGCTAGTTTTGTTGAAAACAAATTCTACACTTTCCAGCGTACAACCTATCTGCAGAACTACTTTACCATTGAAGCTATCGAGGACGGAACCAATGTAAGGTTCAATTATTCCGATGCCAACGACGGTTTCCAGTATAGTACGGATGGTTTTGAGTGGAAGAATTACAAGACGGCGGATGGTAAGATTACTCTTGGTAAGGAAGAGCATCTTTACTTCCGCGGGAAGCGAACCAGTTATCAGAATGCGGGAAATAATCCGCTCATTACAGTAGATGGGAATAAGCCCTGCTACGTGTACGGAGACCTTATGTTCCTGATGTGTGATGCGAAGTTCAAACCCAGAACCAGCCTGGTGAGCGATTTTGCATTCCAGGGCATTTTTAAGAATTGTACCTGGCTGCGCCTTAAGAATGACAAGAAACTGAAATTATCGGCCACAACACTTTCCAAGGGTTGCTATGCCGATATGTTCTCCGGCTGCACGGGGCTTACTTCTCTCGCAGGGATTGAGCTCCCTGCCGTGAGCACATCCCTGTCTGCCCGCTGTTTTGATTCTATGTTCTTAGGTTGTACGGGCATTACCGCTATTCCGGAAGGCTTCCTTCCTTGGACCCAGCTGGCTTTCGCCTGCTACCGGAAGATGTTTGAAGGGTGCTCCAAGCTCAGTGAAGTCCCTTCTGACCTCCTACCTGCCGTGAATCTGGCTAAGGCTTGCTATATCCGCATGTTCTGGGGCTGCTCCAATTTGACGACTGCTCCGGAACTTCCGGCAATTAAGCCTGCACCGGCTTGCTACTTCCAGTTATTTAGAAACTGTTCAAGTATCAGTTATGTCAAGTGCCTGATGTTGCTCACTGAAGAAGAACGAACAGACTATGCGAATCCTGGTTATAGTAATGAGGGTGATCCGCCTGTAGATAATTTGGAAATCTGGGAGGTGATTAGTATGTGGAGCGTATTTAACAAGTGGCTTGTTAATACGAATAACCAGCCGCTGAATAATGTGACAACGGCTAAGTTTATCAAGCATCCCTATATGACGTATAAGAGGGATAATACTGACGGTGCCAACTGGATGGGTGTAGTTCCTTCCAAGTGGCAAATGTGGGATGCGGATCTAAATAACTAGTAACCACCATACCCCCGGCCTCTCTTCGGAGAGGCCTTTTTTTGCGATCCTCAAAAATTGTGCGTAATTTTGTACAAAATTTTGGACTATGCAAGTAACGACCATCTCCGCCTTCCGGGCCAACATCAAGCAGTACTACGACAATGTCCTCCTCACGGAGGAGCCGCTCATCATAACCAAAGGAGACACGGGGGCAGTCCTCATCCCGCTCCAGGAGTACAATGCCATGCAGCGCAGGCTGGAAATCCTTGGTAACTCATCGGTCATGAAGGATATCCGGGAAGGCATTCGGCAGATGGCTGCGGGGCAACTGATAGAGGTAACGGACATCGACGCGCTATGAAACTGTACCTGAGCCCCAAAGCCCAATACCAGTATCAGTGCCTGAAGGGCCGGAGCGTGCCGTATGCAGAGCAGGTAAAGA
>ONWU01000039.1 GCA_900321655.1 uncultured Bacteroidales bacterium | reverse complement strand
CATGGCGGCGATGCCCTTCAGCGGGAGGTAGTAGTTCATCATGGAGAACATACCCTTCTTCATCTCACCACCGTACCAGGTGTTCAGGATAACCTGCTCCTTGGAGGTTACGTTGAAGGCAACGCAGGTTTCGGAGCGGAGACCCAGCTCCTTGTAGTTGTCCACCTTGGCCTTGGCGGCGCAGTAAACCACGAAGTCCGGCTCCTGGTCGAATTCCTTCTGGTTCTTGGGACGGATGAACATATTGGTCACGAAGTGAGCCTGCCAGGCCACCTCCATAATGAAGCGGACCTTCATGCGGGTGTCTGCGTGGGTGCCGCAGAAACCGTCCACCACGAACAGGCGCTTGCCGCTGAGCTGCTGCTGGGCCAGTTTCTTGACAGCCTTCCAGGTGGCAACGGACATCTTGTGGTTGTCGTTGGGATATTCCTCGGTGGTCCACCAGATTTCTCCGGGTTTGCCTTCCTTGGTGGTGTTGTCGTACACGATGTACTTGTCTTTGGGGGAACGGCCGGTGTAGACGCCCGTCATCACGTTGATAGCGCCCAGTTCCGTTACCTGACCCTTGTCAAAACCCTCGAGACCGGGTTTGGTCTCTTCGTTGTAAAGAACCTCATACGTAGGGTTGTAAAGGACTTCCTTCACACCCTTGATACCGTACTTTTTGAGATCGATGTTTGCCATAAAATATTTTGTGTTTGTATAAAATTTCAAGTCTACAAAGTTACTGAAAAAGCCTTACTTTTCCAAACGGGTAGCCAGCCTTTTTCGAAGGGCCGGAGACTGGTTCAGATTCTCCAGTTTATCGGCCTCTTCCACCCAGCGGAAAGACAATTCATAGTCTCCCAGCAGGTAAAAAGTTTGGGCGATATTGAAGCAGGCGCAGGCCCTCTTGAGGTTGCTTCCTTCCTTCACCATGGGCTCCCAGCCCTGGATGGCCTTGGCGAATTCACCGTCGGCCGCGTGCTGCAGCGGGGTGAACCAGGCCTCGGAGGAATAGTCGTCAAAATAGTAGAAGCTGAAACTCTCCGTGCTCCAGTTGGATTTGAAGCGGCGGAAAACGCGGTTCCCCACTTCCTCGGCCTGGCCGGGAAGTTCATCGGACGAGGTCTTGTCCAGGATGGCCGTTCCGTGATACCTCTTGACTACATCCTCTCCCATGCTGTCGTACACGTAGAGGGTGGTTTCCATGGGAACATTGGCTTCTCCGCTCTGGGGAAGCTGTCCCACGTGGCTGGAAAGGAGGAAGATGACGTCTCCTCCGGTTTCCATCACCAGCGAATGCATCAGATCCACTCCCACGCTGTCCGGGGTGGGGATGCGGCTGAGGCCGATAACTTCTTCTCCTCCGAAATAATCTGCTTCCAGGGCGCGGGCCAGCGCCGATCCGGCGTGGCGGTCAAAGAGCGAGTCCACGGCATTGTTTCCATCCATATATACGATGGTGGCCGTTTTGCCGACCAGCGTGAGGCCGGCGTCGGAGGGCTTCCGCACATCCAGGTGCAGGGGATAAACCTGCGGAGAGCAAGCCGCCAGGGAAAGCGCAGCCGCTAAAATCCAGAAATGCTTTTTCATACTACCTCTGCAGTTAAATCATACTCATCGGCCGCCGTAATGCGCACAGTCAGAAATTCTCCCACCAGCGAGTGGGGCTCTATTCCGTCCAACTTCCCGGCCGAATAATTCACCAGGATTTCACCGTCCACCTCCGGGCTTTCGTACTCACTCCGGCATACCAGGATGCCGTCCGAGAAGGCGTCCACCAGCACGCGGACTTCGGTACCAATCCGGGACTGATTGTATGCAAAAGAAATGCCTCGCTGCACTTCCATCAGCTCTTTCAGGCGCTTTTTTTTGGTAGCGGGGGAAATGGAGTCTTCAAAGTGCTGCGCGCCGAAGGTTCCTTCCTCCTCCGAATAGGTGAAAGCGCCCATCCGCTGGAAGCGGGCTTCCTTCACAAATTCCACCAGTTCTTTGAAATGGGCCGATGTCTCACCGGGATGCCCCACGATAAAGGTGGTCCGGAGGACTACCCCCGGCACTTTTTCTCTCATCCGGCGGATGAGCTCCCGCGTCCAGGCGCCGTCCACGTGGCGGTGCATCTTGTCCAGCACCTCATCCGATACGTGCTGCAGCGGGATGTCCATATAGCGGCATACCTTGGGATTGCGGGCCATCTGGTCCAGCACATCCTCCGGAAAATCTGCCGGATAGGAATAGTGGATGCGCATCCATTCGATGCCTTCCACCTCCGAGAGTTTTTCCAGCAACTGCGCCAGGCAGCGCTTGCCGTACAGGTCCAGTCCGTAGTACGTGGTGTCCTGGGCAATGATGATAAGCTCCTTCACGCCCCTCGCCGCCAGTTCCCGGGCTTCGGCCACCAGCGTTTCCATAGGAACGGAGATGTGCTTCCCCCGGATAAAGGGAATGGCGCAGTAGGAGCAGCGGCGGTCGCAGCCTTCAGAAATTTTGAGATACGCATAGGGCCGATACTCCCCTTCCGGCAGCCTTCCGTGCCGGAGGGCCGGATTGGGCTTGCACCCCAGGGCCCGGATAAGCGGATCCAGGTCCCGGGCTCCGAACCAGCCGTCCACCTCCGGGATGAGGCCGGGAAGCTCTTCGGGATAGCGCTGCGACAGGCAGCCGAAAACCAGCAGGCGCCCCACCTCCCCGGCGGCCTTTCTGGCGGCCGCGGCCAGGATGGTATCTATGGACTGCTGTTTGGCGTCTCCTATGAACCCGCAGGTATTGATCAGGAGCACATCCACGGGGCACGTCTCCCCTTCCGGCACGATTTCATAGGAATCCTGTACCTGGAACAGCAGGTGCTCGGTGTCTACGGTGTTCTTCGAGCACCCCAGGGTAATGACCTGGAGCGTGGGCATCTAGGCCTCCTTATTGGCTTCGGCTTCCCGCTCCTCGTCCGTCACAAACTCCAGGGAAGCGTAGTTCTTGAGCTGGTTGTACCACTCGCAGACCTTCTTCATATGGGAAACGTAGAAGCGGTCTGCATCGTAGTTGGGAATGGCCTTGGCGAAGAGTTTCTGGAGCTCTGCGGCATCGGCCTTGGCAGAGGGGGCATCGGCCTCCTTGAGCACCTCGTGCATCTTGCCGAAGACTTCCTTCAGCTTCACTTCACCTTCGGCCGTGTAGATGGAGATATCCTCCAGGGTGGTGATGCCGGCGTTAGCGCTGAAATTGGAGCGCTTCTTGTCTTCGAAAGACTCTACGATGGCGCCGGTACGGGACTGGGCGATATAGTTGAAAAGTCCGTGCTGACCACGGATGGAAAGGGTTTTTGCCAAATCGGTTTTCATAATTCTGCTTTAATCTTCTATGAATTTGTAAAGGTACGAATTTTTATCGAAAAAGACACGTTCCACCGCGGCGGAAAGGGCCTCGGGGGTGTCCTCGTTCACAAGGGTCAGGTTCACTTTTTCCAGGGGAAAATGCTGGGCCGATATCCTCCGCTGCACCTCCTCCCGGCTGGCGCCGTCCCGCTCCATCACCCGCTGGATGCGAAGCTGCTCGGAAGCTTCCACCAGCACCACGACATCCGCGACGCCGTCAAACATAGGTTTGGAAAGGATCAGTGCCGATTCGATGACCGCCAGCGGGGCCTTCTGCCGCTGCTTCCAGGACTCCAGATCCTCCTTCAGGATGGGATAGACAATGCCTTCGAGGGTTTCGCGGGCCGAAGGATCGGAAAAGATAAGGGAAGCCAGCCGCGCCTTGTCCAGAGTGCCGTCCGGAAGCCTCAGAGGGCATCCGAGGGCCTCTTCCAGGGAGGGAACCAGCTCCTTTCGGATCAGATAGAGTTCTTTGACGCGGGAGTCGCAGTCGTAGACGGGAACGCCCCGCTCCCTCAGAAGGGCGCAAACGGCCGATTTGCCGCTTCCTATACCGCCTGTGACAAGGATGGTAAGCATCAGTGCACTTCGATGCAGTCAAACACTTCCGGCTCTACCCGGTATTCCAGAACGCCCGAAGGGAGGCGCTGCACGCGCGGGGCGCATCGGCCGGAAAGGGAAGAACTGAAATCCTTCCAGTCCACATAGAGGCGGAAAGTAGAGAGAGGATCCTTGGCTATGGGGAAAGCGCAGCGAAGAAAGACCTGGGCCGTGGGCGGATACACCTGCAGGGAATGTCCTGCCGGGGCGTTCATCACGCCTACGGGCACGTGGGCCGACAGCTCCACATAGCGGGTGACGGGAAGCTCGTAGCCAATCTCATCGGCCGACATCCGGATTCCCCGGATGGGATTCAACTTGACAAGACCGTGCTGCGAGGTATGAAGGTCTGTGAGGATGAGCCGGCCGGTGACCACTTTCTCCAGGGCGTCCAGCCGCTCCTGCGGGCCGTACACCACCACCGAATCCGGCTTGGTGGTAAAGGGACCGCTCTGCATGTACTGGGAACGGAAAGTGGCGGTAACAGGCACCTCCACGGGCACTTTCTTGTTGTTCTCCACCGGAAACACAAAGCGGAGGGTATCCGTGATGAAGGCCTCCACCTTGGCATCTTCCCCGAAGAACTGGTCTACATAGGAGTTTTTGGCACCTCCTATCACACAATACACGCCGGGGGCCGTCCGGCGAAGGTCTCTGCTGTTGAACTTCACCTTCACCACCTTCCGCTCCCGGCGGCTGAACTCCCGCACCAGGCGGAAGCCCTCCGTGCGGCAGCGGGCGCTCACCAGCACCGTGTTGGAAGACTCTATTCCGTAGCCTTCGATATTGCACTGGGCCACCACCGGCACGCTGATGGTGCCGGAGTATTCCTGGGAAAGGTTCACCAGGAACCACACCAGAAACGCCAGGAGAATGGACAGTGCCATGACTATCCATTCCCTGCCCCATTTTCCGGAGAGGAATCCCAGGTGTTCCTTCAGGTCCATTTACTTCTGGGCGGTTTCGGAATAATCCTTCACCAGACCCTGCTTGTCTACGCGAAGCTTCACATCTCCGTCCACACGGATAAGGGCCGTCTTCTCGTTGACTTCCACAATTTCTCCGTAGATACCACCCACGGTGACCACCTTGTCACCCTTCTTGAGGGCATTGCGGAATTCCGCCAGCTCTTTCTGCTGCTTGCGCTGGGGACGGATCATAAACAGCCACATCACCAGGATGATGGCGCCGAACATCAGGATGGTAGGGAGTGCGCTGCCCTGCTGGGGAGCGGCCTGGAGGGGGAGGGTAAAAAGCATATTCATTGTATTTCAGTGTTTTAAAGTAATCCTTTTTCTTTGATAAGGCGGTCCAGAAGACCGTTGACGAACCCGCGGCTCTTGGGCGTGGAGTAGTACTTGGAGATTTCCACGTACTCGTTGATGCTTACCTTGACGGGGATCTCCGGAAAGGTTTCGGCTTCCGTGAGGCCCAGCACGATGAGAACGATGTCCGTGGTGTAGAGACGGTCCTGATCCCATTTGGAGACCGATTCCGCCACCAGCTTGCTGTACTCGCCATACCTTCCGTAGGCGGCTGTCACCAGCTTTCTCACGAAATCCCGGTCGCTGTCCACACTCTTTCCCTGGGCGGCGAGGATTTCACTCTGATACAGAGGAGGAAGGTTCCACCGGCCCGTCCGGCCCATCTCTTCCAGGGAACGGATGCAGGTTCCCAGCACATAGGGAAGTTCATCGGCCCAGAAGATGGAGCTGTCCTCCAGGATGGCCTGAAGGGCCTCGTTGTCTTCAAATTCTTCCTGGAAGATGCGCTGCCACAGACGGGCATCTTCCTGCAGGGAGGAGGTTTCCTCCTTCATATACTTGAGGAAATAGTCCCGGGTTTTGAGGGTTTCCCAGAGGGCGCTCAGAAGGGCGTCGTTGTTGGCCCAGGAGATTTTTTTCTTTTCCAGCAGGCGGGTAAAGTCCGGATCCTGCTCCAGCAGGGCCGATATGCCGTTACGGACAAACTTCAGATTGGGATGAAGGTCTTCCTCGGTGGGATTGAATTTGCCACGGGCGGCTTCGATCCGGCGGGCGGCCTCGGCCGTCAGGGCGGGAACCACAGCCATCATATACAGATAGAGGTCCCTCGTGGCTTCGCAAGAAGCGTCAAGACCCGAAAGCGCCTCTTTCAGCGAGAGGTCCTGATTTTCTGCGTAGGCGTACAGGACCTTGAATGCCTTGACTCTGAGGATGCGTCGATTTAACATAGAACGTAATACAAATTTCCTACAAAGTTAGTGTTTTTTTAATTATTTTTCTATATTTGTAATTATAAAACAAAAACGGACTAGAATGTACAGTGAAGATTTTGAAAGGCCTCACGGCCAGGAGCGTAACGCCGAAGACGTTTATTCCAAACCCGTACGCGCCGGAAAGCGCACGTATTTTTTCGATGTAAAAACCACAAAAGGCAATAACGACTATTACCTGACCATCACGGAAAGCAAGCGCCGTCAGGAAAGAGACGGCTCCTTTACGTACGACAAACACAAGATCTTCCTCTATAAGGAGGATTTCGAGAAATTCCAGGAGGGCCTGCAGGAGGCAGTTCGCTATATCACGCACGATTTGCTCCACGACCAGCCCATCCGCCAGTACACGCCCCCTCAGGAGCAAGACAACCCCGAAGAATTTTAACCATACGACCGGCACACTTTGCGCCGGTTTTTTCAAACCCATACCGAAACTATGATCCTGCTGCAAAACGTACTACACCATGAGGCCCCTGTCCACATCCTGATAGAAGGAGGCCGCATAGCGAAAATATCGGCCCAGCCCCTGGACGTTCCGGGAGCGGAAATTATGGACTGCAGCGGGAAAGCTGTGATTCCGGGCTTTGTCAATGCGCACACCCACGCGGCCATGATCATGCTGCGCGGCATTCACGAAGACCTCAACCTGTATGACTGGCTCCAGAACATCTGGAAGATAGAAGCCAGGATGGACGGAGAATTCCTGTACTGGGGCACCAGGCTGGCCTGCCTGGAAATGATCAAGAGCGGCACCACCGTGTACAACGACCAGTACTGGTTCGCCCCCCATACCCGTCAGGCGGCTGTGGATATGGGCATCCATCCGGTATACTCCTTCACTTTCCTGGACGGAATGAAGCACGAAATGGCCCTTCGCCAGAGAGATGCGTGCGAAAGACTGTACCAGAGAACGCTGGAGTGGGGAGAAGACTCGCAGTTTGCCATCTCCATCCACTCGGTATACACCGTTTCGGAAGAAAACATCCTCTGGGCCACAGAGTTCGCCCGCAAGCGGGGGCTTCGCATCCACCTGCACCTGGCGGAAACCCGCCAGGAGTACGAGGACTGCAAGAAGAACCACGGAGGCCTCTCCCCCACCGCTTATTTCAATTCCCTGGGCGTGTTCGGCCCGGATGTCATCGCCGCCCACTGCCTCTTCCTGAACCCGGAGGACATCGAGATCCTGGGAGAGCACAAGGTCAACTGCGTGCACTGCATCAACTCCAACCTCAAACTCTCTTCCGGATACCGCTTCCGCTACGAGGAGCTGAGAGACGCCGGAGCCAACGTGTGCATCGGCACGGACGGAGCGTCCTCCTCCAACAACCTGGACATCCTGGAGCATATGAAAAACAGCGCCCTCTTGCAGAAAGCCTGGCGCGAGAATCCCTGCTCGATGCCCCTGGAGGAGCTGCTGGACTGCGCCACCGCCCACGGGGCCAGGGCCCTCGGAATAGATACCGGCGTCATCCGGGAAGGCGCCTGGGCAGACCTGTCCCTCATTGATCTGAACAACTGTTACTTCCTCTCCCCCGGTTCGGTGCTGGCCAACCTCGTGTACGCCGCCCACTCGGATGTCATTACGGACGTGATGGCCCGGGGCAAATGGGTTATGCGTGACCGCGTAGTGCCTTCAGAGCAGGAAGTGCTGGAAGGAGCGCGCCGCGTCCTTTCCAAAATCCAATAAAACCTAAACCGAAAATGGATCCAAGACTACAAATCGTCAATGCCATTTCCACCCGCCTGCAGGAAGACCTCGAAGGCCGGAAGCCAGAAATAGGAATCGTCCTCGGGAGCGGCCTCGGCCGCCTGGCGGATGTCATAGAAAACCCCGTTGTCATCCCTTACCGTACCCTTCCCGGTTTCCCCGTCTCCACGGCCGTGGGACACAAGGGCAACTTTATCGCCGGACAGCTGGGAGGAAAAACCGTCCTCGCCATGCAGGGCCGCATCCACTTTTACGAGGGCTACGGAATGGACAAGGTGGTCCTTCCCATCCGCATCATGATCAAGCTGGGCATCAAAACCCTCTTCGTTTCCAATGCCGCCGGAGGAACCAACCTGAATTTCCACGTAGGAGACCTGATGATCATCAAAGACCACATCAATCTCCTGCCCAACCCCCTCATCGGCCCCAATATAGAGGATTTCGGTCCCCGCTTCCCGGATATGACCCGCCCCTACGACCCTGCCCTCATCAAGCTGGCAGAGGAAATTGCGGCCGAAAAGGATATCCCGCTGAAAAAAGGCGTCTATGTGGGAGGCACCGGCCCGTCCTATGAAACCCCGGCCGAATACAAGTACTTCCGCCTCATCGGAGGAGATGCCGTGGGGATGTCCACCATTCCGGAAGTCATCGTGGCCCGCCACGCCGGCATCCCGGTCTTCGGCATCTCCGTCATCACCAACGAGGCCCACGACGACTACGCCGAAGACTATGTGAACGACGGGCACGATGTGGTGGTGGCCGCCAACGCCGCGGCAGACAAGATGACGCTCCTGATTAGTAAAATGATTGAAAGACTGTAAAACATGAGTTTTTTAGACAATATCAAACTGGCCAGCGAATACGTCCAGCACGTGCTGGAAGGCCGAAAGCCCACCGTCGGCATCATCCTGGGCAGCGGACTGGGCCGCCTGGCCGACGAAATCCAGAACCCCCTCACCATCCCCTACAAGCGCATCCCCGGCTTCCCGGTCTCTACGGCCATCGGCCACAAGGGCAATTTCATCGTGGGAGAACTGGGCGGCAAGACGGTGATGGCGATGCAGGGCCGCATCCATTTCTATGAAGGCTACGGCATGGGCCAGGTTACCCTTCCCATCCGCGTGATGAAGATGATCGGCATTGAATACCTGTTCGTTTCCAACGCCGCGGGCGGCATCAACCTGGGCTTCCACGTGGGAGACCTGATGATCATCCGGGACCACATCAACATGATGCCCAATCCCCTCATCGGCCCCAACATGGAAGAATTCGGCCCGCGCTTTCCGGATATGACCCGTCCCTACGACCCTGCCCTCATTCAGATGGCGGAGGAAATAGCGGCCGAAAAGCAGATCCCGCTGCAAAAGGGCGTGTACATCGCCTGTACCGGTCCCTGCTATGAGACGCCGGCCGAATACCGCTTCTTCCGCACCATAGGAGGTGACGCCGTGGGAATGAGCACCGTACCGGAAGTCATCGTGGCCCGTCACAGCAGCATTCCGGTCTTTGGAATGTCCGTCATTACGGATGTGGCCCACGACACGGACAACGAAGACTATGTCATTGACGGAGAACAGGTGGTGAAGGCCGCCAACGCCGCCGCAGACGAGATGATAACCCTGTTCCGGGAGATGATTGCCCGGCTGTAATTAAATTTCTTTCGCAACTTGCGCAAAGATTGCGAGATTTTTCGTATTTTTGCGAAGATATAGGCTTAAACCGGCTATGCTGGAAACTGTCAGAAAACAAATAGAACAGCTGATCGCACGTTATGAGGCTGAGAAAGCGGAGAATGTACGTCTCCGTGAAGAGCTACATACGTGGGAGGAAACCGGGGCAGCCCTGAGAAAACAGATTAAAGAACTGGAGTCCGAGATAGAAACCCGGAAGCTTACCGAGGCCTTCAGCGGCGGCGCCACCGGCGACGACGTAAGGGCCAAGGTCGATAAACTAATCAAGGAGATCGATAAGTGCATCTCCTACTTGGAGGAAGCCTGATGGACCAGAAAATCAGCATCAAGATTGCAGGACGCACCTTTAACCTCACGGCCAGTTCGCCGGAGATGGAGGAGTTGTACCGCCAGGCTGCCGAGGCCATCAACAAACGCTTCGCCTCCTTCACCCGCAGCCACCCCGGAAGGAACGTATCAGACCTTCTTTCCCTGGTAGCCCTCAACGAGACGGTAATCCGCCTGGGAATCCAAAAGGATATCGACCTGTACAAAGCCACTGAAAAGCAACTCGAAAGCGACCTCGACAACTATCTGAAAACCCATACCGATTAGCCGTCAACCATCGAAAGCTGAAATCAACAAGTTTCAACGAAACCGGGTTGACTCGGACCGCGGATGGCGGGCCTCACTCCCCCAGGGAGTCCTGCACGGCAGGCAGAGGATACCAGAAAACGGGCGGCACCCAAATCTTATTCCGATAAGATTTTCTGACTAGATGCTGACGGCTTTTTTTCTTAAGGTCTGTTTTCTCACCGGGAAAACAGACTTTTATTTGTAACACTATATATATATTATGGATATTGTAAGCATCCTTATCGGATTCATAGCCGGCGCCGTCATCGCGCTGGCCGCGTACATACTGTTCCGCCGCAGCGTCCTCAAGGGAAAGAGGGAGGAGATCCTGGAAAAGGCAGAGATCGAAGGCGAGAAAATCAAGAACGAGCGCATTCTCCAGGCCAAGGAGAAGTACCTTTCCCTCAAGAGCGAGCACGAGAAAGCCGTCAATGAAAAGAACGCCCAGCTCCGGGATGCGGAAAACCGCATCCGCCAGAAAGAGAGCAACCTGAACCAGAAGCTCTCGGAGGCCGACCGGAAGAGCAAGGAGGTAGAGGCCCAGAAAGCCACCCTCACCGCCCAGCAGGAAGTCCTGAAGCAGAAGGAAGAGGAATACGAAGGGCTCCGTTCCCAGGTGATCCGCCAAATTGAGACCATCGCGGGGATGAGTGCCGCGGAGGCCAAAACCCAGCTGGTAGAATCGATGAAGGCCGAAGCCCGCACGGAAGCCCAGGCCTATATCAACGACTGCATTGACGAAGCCCGCCTGAACGCCGCCAAGGAAGCCAAGCGCATCGTGATCAACACCATCCAGCGCACCGCTACGGAAACCGCCATCGAGAATGCGGTTACCACCTTCCCCATCGAGAACGACGAGATCAAGGGCCGCATCATCGGCCGTGAGGGCCGAAACATCCGCGCCCTGGAGGCCGCTACCGGTGTGGAGATCGTGGTGGACGATACGCCGGACGCCATCCTTCTGAGCGCCTTCGACCCTGTCCGCAGGGAGGTAGCCCGCCTGGCCCTTCACCAGCTGGTAGTGGACGGCCGCATCCATCCCGCCCGCATCGAGGAGGTGGTGACCAAGGTGCAGAAGCAGCTGGAAGAAGAGATTCTGGAAACCGGCAAGAGAACCTGCATAGACCTGGGAATCCACGGTCTTTCCATGGAGCTGGTCCGCCTGATCGGCCGTATGAAATACCGTTCCTCCTATGGCCAGAACCTGCTGCAGCACTCCCGTGAGGTGGCCAACATCTGCGCCATCCTGGCTTCCGAGCTGGGCCTGAATCCCAAGATTGCCAAGCGCGCCGGTCTCCTCCACGATATCGGCAAAGTCTCCGAGGAAGAGCCGGATCTGCCGCACGCCCTGCTGGGTATGAAGCTGGCAGAGCAGTACAAGGAGAAGCCGGAAATCTGCAACGCCATCGGCGCCCACCACGAGGAAACCGAAATGACGTCCCTCTATGCTCCGCTGGTACTGGTGGGAGATGCCATCTCCGGTGCCCGTCCCGGTGCCCGCCGAGAAGTTATCGAAAGCTATATCAAGCGTCTTCGCGGCATGGAGAACCTGGCAGGTTCCTATCCGGGCGTTACCAAGGCCTACGCCATCCAGGCCGGCCGTGAGCTTCGTGTGATTGTGGGAGCCGAAGAAGTGAGCGACCACGACGCCGAGGTCCTCTCCGGACAGATTGCCCAGAAGATCCAGGACGAAATGACTTATCCCGGACAGGTGAAAATCACCGTTATCCGGGAAACCCGTTCTGTAGCTTACGCCAAGTAGGGAAAGATTATTTTCCGAACATCAGTTTCATGTCGTCCTCGATTCTCTGGCGGGCCAGAGCTTCGGGGACGAATTTCCATGTACCCAGCAGGGCCGGATCGGATATTTCTTCCAGGTCTATGGTGGGGTCCTTCACCAGACGGTCGTGGATGAGGGTGCGGATTTCCGGATAGCGGGCCACCACCCTTTCGTCGATGAGGTCCGTGTTGATGCCGATCTCATCCAAAAGGAGGCCGCCGCCGCTGGCGCGGTAGGAAGTAAGGGCCACGTTGAACGTTTTCCCTTCGTCGAAGGGGGTGCCGTCGGCCTCGGAGGCAATGACCACCCGCTCTCCGCGGGGCTTGGTGACATCCACCGTGTAGTTGAGACCGGCCACCGAGTCGAAGTTATAGGGAAGGCCTTCGAAGGACCAGCCCTTCTGCTGGGTGCGCAGGTTGTCCCGGGGAATGATCCGGAGGACGTGATCTTCCGGACCTTCCACCGTATTGATCCAGCGGTCGTAGGAGGCCTCCAGGTACCGGCGGACCTCCTCTCCCGTCATCGTAATCACATACAGCTGGTTCTCAAAGGGATAGAGGGTGAAAAGGTCGTTGAAAAGGAGGGTTCCCTCCTGCACGCTGCCGTTGTAGGTTAAGGGAGCGGCTATGGAGAGCTGGGCCGGAGCACACTGCAGGCAGATGGTATGGATGAAGTTGATGTACTCCGACATTCCCTTGTAGGCATCCCGGGTGTGAAGGGCCACATTCAGCTGGCCCACCTCCCGGATGGT
>ONWU01000036.1 GCA_900321655.1 uncultured Bacteroidales bacterium | reverse complement strand
GAGTATTGCTACTCCACGCTGCCCCTCGACTTGCATGTGTTAAGCCTGCCGCTAGCGTTCATCCTGAGCCAGGATCAAACTCTTCATTGTATATTTTTTAAATGACTAGCTTGCCTGACGCTGTTTCTATATAAGAAACTGACGCTCGTTTAAAGTAAAAAGTGTTACACTTTTTCTCGGTACTTGCTTGTACTTTCTTTCAGTCTTTTCAATGAACTTTTTTAATAACTCCCGCCTTTCGGTGGGGCGTTAAAAACCCGCTCTTTTGTGAAGCGGGACTGCAAAGGTACTACCTTTTTTGAATCCTGCAAAATATTTTGAGAAAATTTTTCACTTTTTTTCATCGGCCCGCTTTTTGCCCGCACAGAACATTGGATTCTCAATTATTTAGTCTAAATTTGTAAACTATGGACAAAAAACTGGTCATCATCCCCACCTATAACGAGAAGGAGAACATCCGGGAAATCATCTCCGCCGTGTTCGCCCTTCCCGGCCAATTCCACGTGCTGGTGATAGACGACGGCTCCCCCGACGGAACCGCCGCCATCGTGAAACAAATGCAGGAATCGGCCCCCGGGACGCTTCATATAATAGAAAGAAGCGGCAAGCTGGGCCTCGGAACCGCATACCTCACGGGCTTCCACTGGGCGCTGGAGCAGGGATACGACTACGTTTTCGAGATGGATGCGGATTTCTCCCACAACCCCCAGGATCTGCTGCGCCTGCACAAGGCCGCCTCAGAGGAAGGGGCCGATGTAGCCGTGGGCTCCCGCTACTGCAACGGCGTCAGCGTCATCGACTGGCCCATCGGCCGCATCATCATGTCCTATTTTGCCTCGGCCTATGTGAGGGGCGTTCTCAGGATGCACGTGTACGACACCACCGCCGGCTTTGTCTGCTACCGGAGAAAAGTGCTGGAAAGCATCAATCTGGACGCCGTCAAGATGAAAGGCTACGGCTTCCAGATTGAGATGAAGTACACCGCCTACAGGAAGGGCTTCACCATAAAAGAAGTGCCCATCGTCTTTACCAACAGACAGAAGGGCACCTCTAAAATGAGCGGGGGAATCTTCGGAGAAGCGTTCTGGGGCGTTATCGGCCTCCGCTTCAGAAGGTTCTGAGCGTCCAGCCTCCTCCGGGAGCCAGGTGAATCTTCACCTTGCCGTCCAGTTCCACCATCGATTTCTTGTAATCACGCGCCGCACGGTGCGCGTTCACGCCGTCGGCAAACACCTCGGCCTTGCCGGCAGGGATGAAGCTCAGGTCCAGCTCCAGATCCCGGGGCTCCCAGTTGGTGATAGCGCCCACATACCAGACAGAGCCCTTGCGGCGGGCCATCACCACGTACTCCCCTATCTTACCGTCCAGCACCACCGTCTGGTCCCACACCGTGGGGATGGCGGCAATCCAGTCCGTGCACTCCGGCTCTCTCAGATAATTGGACGGGGAATCGCAGAGCATCGAAAGCGGAGCGTCGAAGATCACATATTCGGCCAGCTGGTGGCAGCGGGTGCCCATGGACATAGGCTCGTCGCCGATGGAGCGGTAATTCTCCTTCCGGGCATTCCGCATGGCACCCTGCGTGTAATCCGCCGGGCCGGCCACCAGGCGCGTGAAAGGAATGGTGCAGTCGTAGGCCACCTGGTCGATGGCCGGGCCCCATTTCATATTCTCCAGGCCATACACGCCCTCGAAATTGAGGACATTGGGGTACGTGCGGTACAGGCCGGTGGGCTTGTAGGCACCGTGGAAGTCCACAAACATATGGTAGCGGGCCGATACCTCGGCGGCGCGGCGGTAGAAGCGCACCATGTACTGGTCGTCATGGTCCATGAAGTCTATCTTCCAGCCCTTGATACCCATGGCGGAATACTGGGCGCAAAGCTCCTCCATCTGGTCTTCGAACAGGCGGGCGATGGTCCAGAGCACAATGCCCACACCCTTTTCCCGGCCATAACGGACCAGCTCCGGAAGGTCTATCTCCTCACGGGTTTCCTTCATGTTGAGCACGGTATGCTTGGCCCAGCCCTCGTCCATCACAATGTATTCGATGCCCTTGGAGGCGGCAAAGTCTATATAATATTTATAAGTCTGGGTGTTGATGCCGGCTTCGAAGTCTACTCCGTAGAGGTTCCAGCCGTTCCACCAGTCCCAGGCCACCTTGCCGGGCTTCAGCCAGGAAAGATCCTGCACGGCCTGCGGGCTGGCCAGACGCCAGACCATATCGCTGCCGGCCAGTTCCTTGTCCTCTTGGGCCACGATGATGGTTCTCCAGGGAAGCAGGCAGGTATTTTCGGCAATCACGTCCTTCCGGGAGGTAATCAGGCGCTGGAAAGCTTCTCCGTCCTCGGCCGCATACGTGGCGGGAACCCGGGCGAAACGGCCCTTCAGCGTGGTGCCGCCTTCATAGTTGTAGAAATACATGCCCGGATAATCCAGCAGGTCACTCTCCGTGATGCAGATCTTGATGCCGTCCTGGGCACAGACCGTGATGGGCGGGAAAGCCTGGAAGCTCTTGTTCCAGCCGCTGATGGTGTTCACCGTGTAGTGGGCCTCCTGGGAGCTGAAGAACTGGCTGTCCAGGGTTTCCGTGTGCTGGTTCACATAGGGAACATAGGCTTCCCAGTCCTGGGCGAAGGAGAAAGAGGCCTCCTCTTCCTTCACCGTAACGGGCCCAGCGGGCACAAAGCGGTACGCAATGCCGTCATCATAGGCGCGGAACTGCACCTCAAAGCCTTTGGCCTTCAGGGTGAGCTGGTTATAATGGTCCCGAACCTGGGAACGCTTGAAAACGGGGGCGTCATACAAGGCATCCACGCTCTGCTTCGTCGCTTTGGTGAACTTGGTGCCGGGTCCCCAGAGAGTACCGTCCTCGAGCGTGAGGCCGATGGAAGAGGGCGAAAGCAGGGCGATTCCGTCCCGCTGAACGCTGTAAGTTAAGCTTTTACCCGTCTGAACCGTCACGCTGAGGTGACCGTCCGGGGATACCACCGTATAGTCCTTGGCCTGGGCCCATACGGCTGCGGCGCAAAGCGCCAGAAGGGTTACTAGTTTTTTCATTTGATCAGTCTTAAACCAATTCTGTTTCTCTCTAAGTCTATGCTGAGCACCTGAACCATCACATGCTGGTGCAGCTTAAGTACCTTGGAAGGAACTGCCATGCCTCTCACGCCCATCTGGGAAGCGTGGATAAGGCCGTTCTCGTGCAGGCCGATGTCCACGAAAGCGCCGAAGGCCGTGAGGTTGGTGACGATGCCCGGCAGCTCCATCCCCTGCTTCAGATCCTCTATCTCGTGGATGTCATCGGCAAAGGAGAACTCCTGCGCGCTTTCCCGGGGATCCCGCCCCGGCTTCTGCAGCTCCAGGATGATGTCGTTGATGGTGGGAAGGCCGAAGTCCTTTTCTACGTATTTATCGGCCTGGATGCCCTTGCAGGCCTCTGCATTGCCCACCAGCTCCCGGGGGCTCATCTTCAGGTCCCGCGCCATCCGGTCCACCAGGTGATACGCCTCGGGATGCACGGCCGAATTGTCCAGCGGATTGGCCGCCCCGTGGATGCGGAGGAAGCCCGCGCACTGCTGGAAGGCCTTGTCTCCCAGGCGCGGAACCTTCTTCAGCTCTTCCCGGCTCTTGAAATCCCCGTTCTTGGCGCGGTAATCCGTAATGGCCTTGGAAAGCGCCGGGCCGATGCCGCTCACATAGCGCAGCAGATACGGACTGGCGGTATTGAGGTTGACGCCCACGCTGTTCACGCAGCTTTCCACCGTGTTGTCCAGCTTCTCCTTCAGAAGGCCCTGGTCCACGTCGTGCTGGTACTGCCCCACGCCCAGGGATTTGGGATCTATCTTCACCAGTTCTGCCAGCGGGTCCATCAGACGCCGGCCGATGGAAACGGCGCCGCGCACCGTCACATCGTACTCCGGGAACTCTTCCCGGCCCACCTCGGAGGCCGAATACACGGAAGCGCCGTCCTCACTCACGGAGAAGATGCGGACACTTTCCGGAAGGCCCACCTTGCGCACGAAATCCTCGGTTTCCCGGCCGGCCGTGCCGCTGCCGATGGCAATGACTTCAATCTTGTATTTATCCACCAGATCCGCCACCTTGATGATGGCGTCCATCTTCTTGGCCACCGGCGGATGCGGGAAAATGACATCGTGCTCCAGCAGGTTCCCCTGCTCGTCCAGGCACACCACCTTGCAGCCCGTGCGGAAGCCCGGGTCTATGGCCATCACCCTTTTCTGGCCCACGGGAGGGTCCATCAGGAGCTGACGCAGGTTGTCTCCGAACACCTGGATGCTCTCCACATCGGCCTTTTCCTTGGCCTCCCGCAGCACTTCCGTAGTGATGGAAGGATCCAGAAGGCGCTTCCAGGCATCGTCCACGGCCTCCCTCACCTGGTGGTGCGTGGGATAGCCGTGCTCCTGGCAATAATCGTAATACAGTTTGTTGCCGCACTTTTCCCCGTCAGCGTCTATCTCCACCTTCAGGAAGCCCTCCTCCTGGGCGCGAAGCATCGCAAGAAGGTTGTGGGAAGGGATTTTGGAGATGGGCTGGGAGAAATTAAAGTACGTACGGTACTTGGCGGCATCGGGGTTTTCCTTGCCGGCCTTGGTAACGGTGGAGCACACGCGGCGGGTCCTGTAGATGCCGCGAAGGGTTTCCCGGTTGTGCGCCGTCTCGCTGATGCGCTCTGCCAGGATGTCCCGGGCGCCCTGCAGGGCCTCTTCTACGGTAGTCACCTCCCCTTTCACGAACTTGGCAGCATCGGCCTCCGGATTCCGGGATTTGTTGTTCCAGAGGAGGTCTGCAAGGGGCTCCAGGCCCCTGGCCACCGCCACCGTCGCGCGCGTTTTGCGCTTGGGCCGATACGGCAGGTACAGATCCTCCAGTTCGCTGCTGCTGAGGCAGTTCTCGATGGATTTCTGCAGCTCCGGGGTGAGTTTCCCCTGCTCCTCAATGGTTCCGAGGATACTGGTCTTTCGCTTTTCCATCTCCTCGAAGACATCGGCCCAGTGCTTCACCTCCCCTACCTCTACATCTGATAGGCCGCCGGTCCTTTCCTTGCGGTAGCGGCTGATAAAGGGGATGGTGCAACCCTCGGCAAAGAGTTCGATGCAGTTTTCCACCTGCCAGTTCTTGATGCCCAGAAGGGCCGATATATGTTTGATATACAGCTCTTTCATAACTTATTCCACATACAGGAGAAGGCCCTTGAGGTATTCTCCTTCCGGGTGATAGATATTGACGGAATGGTCTGCCGGCTGGTTCAGGCGGTCCAGGATGCGGACGCTGCGGCCGGTTTCTGCGGCGGCCGAGAACACGGCGAGGGCAAAAGCCTCCTTGTCCACCACCTGCGAGCAGCTGAAGGTGAACACGAAGCCGCCCGGAGCCACCTTGGCAATGGCGGCGGCATTCAGGCGCTGATACGCCCTGAGGGCATTCTTGAGGGCCCCGCGGTGCTTGGCAAATGCCGGAGGATCCACAATCATCAGGTCGTAGGCGCCGTCGGGTACGTTCTTCACGAATTCAATGGCATCCGTGCAGTAGGAAGTGTGCTGTTCCGGAGTGAAGCCATTCAGGGCCACATTGCGGTCTACCATCTCCATGGCCCGTTTGGAGCTGTCTACGGAATCCACGTGGACTGCGCCGCCCGCCAGGGCATAGATGGAGAAGCCTCCGGTGTAGCAGAAGAGATTGAGAACGCGGCGGCCGGCCGCAAGCTGCCCCACCCGGAAGCGGTTCTCCCGCTGATCCAGGAAAAAGCCCGTCTTCTGGCCCTCGCACCAGTTCACCAGGAACTTCTTGCCGTTCTCCAGGACGGCCTCCTCGTCCACCTCGAAGCCATCGGCCTTGTACAGATAGCCGTCAATCAGCTCCAGGCCGGCCTTGAAGGGGGCCGTGCCGGAACTTTTGTCGTATACGGCCTTCAGGCGCTCTCCGTAGAGCTTCTGCAGGGCCTCGGCAATGGCGGCCTTGGCGCGGAACATGCCCACGGAATGGGCCTGCAGCACGCAGACGCCGTTGTAATAGTCTATGATAAGGCCCGGAAGGCCGTCTCCCTCCCCGTGTACCAGGCGGTAGCAGTTGGTGCTTTCCGACAAGGCCAGGCCATAAGCTTCCCTCAGTTTGTAGGCCCTCGTGAGCATCCTGAGCCAGAAATCCGGCTGGGTAGGGTCTTCGTCAAAGCTGAGCACCCTCACGGCGATGGAACCAATCTGGTAGTGGCCGCAGCAGAGGAGTTTGCCATCGGCCGAACATACGCTCACGAGGTCTCCCTCGGCGGGATGCCCTACGATCCGGGCCACGGCCCCGGAGAATACCCAGGGGTGAAAACGAAGGAGGGACTCCTCCCGGTGGGGTTTCAAGACAATCTTATCCATTCTTCTCGGGGGTAAGGGGGTTCTTTTCGCTGGCCTGGAGTTTCAGGTACATTTCCCGGCACACCCAGGCATCTGTGGCGGCATATTTCTGCTGGCTCTCGGAGAGCTTTTCGGCCTCCCAGTTGCTCAGCTGCTGGGCCTTGGAGATTTTGACGCCCAGGATGATGGCCGTCATCTTCTTCACGGACTTGTCCCGGATGCCCCATTCCCACACCTGGTTCTGGAGGTCTACAAAGCCCTTGGGGGCAAATTTGGCAATCTTCTGAAGGCCCTTCACATCGTCCAGGGTGGCGGCGCCCACCTTCAGGATGGCGGGATTGGCCAGGATGGAAGCCAGGGGACGCGGCAGCCCGCATTTCTGCAGGCGGAAAAGGAAGGCCTTCCCGCTGCCGGAAAGCTGCAGAAGGGCCGTCCCGTTGGAATGCTGCTCCGGGGTAAAAGTGGGGCGCGTCTCCGTATCAAAGCCCAGCACCTTCTGTTTTTTGAGGTACGCGACGGCCTTGTCGAAAGCCTCTCCTTCCGCATCTATCACCACAATTTCACCGGGGAAAGAGGCCAGCTGGAGGGCGGCAATCTCTTCCGGCGTGATACTACTCGCAAACATAGGCTTTCTTCACATAAGATGCGGCAGCCTCCACCAGCACAATTTCTCCGGATTCGGATTCTGCACTTTCGTAATACTTGACCTGCGGCCTGGCCACACGGTGGGCAAAGAGATTCTCTTCGCGGAGAATGTCGTAGGTATGTTCAATGAGGGCGTCGGAAGGCTGCAGGAAGCGGAAATCCTTGGAGAGCATGGCGTCAAAGGCGGCGTCTTCCTCCGTTCCGCAGAGGCGGATAAGGGCCAGCTCCGACTGCAGCGGGCCGATATTCACCTGATAACTGTCCACGATGAGGGCATCCAGCGGAAGGCCCGTCACCTGATGTTGCCTCAGAAGATCCCTCAGGCGGGTGCGGACATCCACCGCCTCTTCCGGAGTATATACCGAAAGGGTGGCATCCGCCGCATGCTTCCGGCCGAAGGCGAGGTTCCAGACCTCCGTTTCCCGGACAGGATCCGAAGCCCACACGGCCACATTCTGCCCGCTGCGGGAAAAGACGCTGTCCAGAAGGATTTCCACCGGGCTTAGCACGCGGCACTTTCCTCCCACCAGCTGCTGCAGGGTATCCACGTCAAAGAGGCCGAATTCCGCCTGCAGGGAAGAGGTGAGGATGAGGATTTTGGCCGATTCTTTCTTCAGAAGGCCCCGAGGGTCTGACGGGGAGCGGTAGCTCACGGTGTCCCAGGCATGGAGGGCTCCCCTCACGGCCACCTCCCGAAGGCTGTCCAGCGAACTGCCCACAAAATGGCTGTAAGGAGCATTGTACACATCCAGAAGGGCCTCGAAATGCTCTCCGGCAAAGTCCGGAAGGGAATCCGGCTTGTGCCTTCCGTCCACATTATCCCTGGCATCCACCTCCTGGAAACGGCGGGAAAGCAGCACCACTTCCTCCGGGTCTCCCAGAAGGGCTATGGAGCCGTCGGCCCCCATCCAGCCGGCCGATGCAGCCAGAGAGCGCAGGCCGGTGGTATCTTCCACTATACTTTTGACCAGGCCGATGGTCTCCCGGGGCGCGGCTGCAGGTTTTTTGCAGGCACCGAAGGCCAGCAGGGCGAGGGCAATCCAGACAATTCTTTTTTTCCTCATATCTTGCAAAAATACACAATTCCACCGGGAGTTGCAATTGGATTTTACAATTATTGTCTTTACATTTGTAAGGAACGATGGAACCCAACACAAAACAAATCATAAAATGAAAAAGTGTATTCTATCCCTGGCCCTTGTTGTGGCCGCCTTCTCCGGAGCCCAGGCCCAGCGGGCCCCCAGCCCCGTGAGCGCAAAGGATTTCACCTTCACCACGGTAAAGGAAAACCCTATCACCCCCGTTAAGAACCAGAACAACAGCGGCACCTGCTGGTGCTTCAGCGGCCTTTCCTTCCTGGAGAGCGAGGTCATCAAAGCCAAAGGCATCAAAGACCCTGCCCTTTATCCGGATTTTTCCGAAATGTTCATCGTGCGCCGCTCCTATCTGGACCGCGCCATCAAATACGTCCGTCTGGACGGCAGCCTCAACTTCGCCGTAGGATCGGACTTCGGAGACGTCATTGAAACCGCCAAGGCATACGGCCTGGTAGACCAGAAGGCCTACACCGGCATGCAGTACGGCTACGACCTCCCCGTCCAGGGAGAGCTGGACGCCGGCCTCAAGGGCTATGTGAGCGCCATCGTCAAGAACCCCAACCGCAAGCTCACCAAGGTATGGCCCAAGGGCCTGGACGGCATCCTGGACGCCTACATGGGCCAGGTCCCGGAAACCTTCGTGGTCGGCGGTGTAACCTACACCCCGGAATCCTACCGTGACGCCCAGGGCATCAACCTGGACGACTACATCGGCTTCACCTCCTATACCCACCATCCCTTCTACACCCAGTTTGCCATGGAGGTCCAGGACAACTGGCGCAACTCTCCCTCCTGGAACGTTCCGCTGGATGAGTTCATGTCCATCATGGACTATGCTGTAGAAAACGGTTACACCGTGGCCTGGGGAGGAGATGTCTCCGAGGCCGGTTTCACCCGCGACGGCCTGGGCATCCTCATAGACACCAAGGCCCTCACTGCCGGCTCGGACCAGGAGCGCTGGGTGGGCAAGGCCGATGAAAAACCGGCCGAAAAGCCCGCCATCAAGGAAATCGAGGTCACCCAGGAGCTTCGCCAGCAGTACTACGACGAAAAAACCTCCACGGACGACCACGGCATGCACCTGTACGGCATTGCCAAGGACCAGAACGGCAAGAAATACTATATGATCAAGAACTCCTGGGGAGAAGCCGGAGCCTACAAGGGCCTGTGGTACATGTCCGAGGAATTCGCCAAGGGAAAAACCCTCAACATCCTGGTGAACAAGAAAGCCGTTCCCAAGGAGATTCTCAAAAAGATTGGACTCAAGTAAATGACTCTTAAAAAGTACATTCCCAACACCATCACCTCCCTCAATGCCCTCTGCGGCACTGTGGGGGTGGTGTTCGCTTTGCAGGGAAGGCCAGACCTGGCTTTCATCCTGATGCTGGCTGCGGCCGTGTTCGATTTCTGTGACGGCCTGGCCGCGCGCCTGCTGGGCGCATACTCCCCCATGGGAAAGGAACTGGATTCCCTGTCGGATATGGTCAGTTTCGGCGTGCTGCCTTCGGTGATGCTCATCGGCACCATGCAGCTGCATCAAGTTGACAGCTGGACAGAGGTCATCCCCGTCTTCCTGGCGGTGATGAGCGCCCTGCGCCTTGCGAAGTTCAATGTGGACGAGCGGCAAACCTCCGATTTTCTGGGGGTAGCCACCCCTACATCGGCCATCATCTGCGGCTCCCTGTGTTATTTCGTCACCGTCTGCCCGGGCACCGTCCTCAGCAGCTGGGTGGCCACAGAGTGGTTCCTGCCGGTGGTAGCCGTGGTACTGGGGCTCCTCCTTGTGAGCGAAATTCCCATGTTCGGAATGAAAATAGCCAAAGGGCACAAGCTTCTGGACGCCAAAAGGATGGTTTTCCTTTGCCTGATTGTGGCTGCTATTCTCTTTGTGGCCATAGCCGGGTACAACTGGAGCCTGGCCGTCCTTCTTGTTTTCTGCGCCTATATCCTGGAAAATCTGGTTTTGAGCCTTTTCCGGCGGTAGCCTCGGTGCCGGCCCCCCGGGACAGGGCCGGGCACCGACAGCATTCTCTACATTGGCGGCATCGACCTCTCGCCAGCAGACATGGGTTCGTCGGGAGCAAAGATAAGCTGTCAGAGCCCTTACAGCAAGAAAAAAGGCCGCAGATTTTCTGCGGCCTAATTCGTTGGTTTTCAGTGGTTAATCCTGTGAAAAATCCTTCAGTTCCTCCCTATAGGCACTGAAGATCTTAGACTTGGAGAGGAAACCCAAATAGTGACGGTCTTCGTCCACCATCGGGAGGTTCCAGGCGCCGGTTTTCTCAAACTTTCTCATGATGGAATCCATCGGCTCCTCGGGAGAGACATATTCCTGCGCCGTTTCCATATAATTGTATACGCGGCGGGTGTTGTAAAGATCCGGCCGGAACATATCCTTCCGGATGCGGGCCAGGGTTACGTATCCCTGGAACCGGCCCTTGGAATCCAGCACCGGGAAAAGATTTCTCTCGCTCTTGGAAACCAGCTCTACCAGTTCTCCCAGCGTGGCATCTATCCTCACGGGCAGAAAATCCTCTTCCAGCACATCCTTGGCATGCATCAGCGTAAGCACCGCCTGGTCTGAATCATGCGTGAGGAGTTCTCCGCTGGCGGCGATTCGCTTGGTATAGATGGAATATTTTTCAAAAATGCGGGTGAAGCCGTAAGCTACGGCCGATGTGAGGATAAGAGGCACCAGGAGCTCATATCCTCCGGAAATTTCAGCGATGAGGAAGACGGCGGTGAGAGGCGCCTGCATCACGCTGGCCATGAGGCCTCCCATCCCCACCAGCACAAAATTGGAAGTGGGAACCTTTCCGGGAGCGATGAGGTTGATGGAATACGCCAGCACAAAGCCCGCCAGGGCCCCCATGAACAAGGTGGGGCCGAAGGTACCGCCCACGCCGCCGCCGGCATTGGTGAACGTCATGGAGAACACCTTCAGAAGCAGCACCATCATAAAGAACAGAGGAATGGCCCAGGGCCAGCCGCTGAGGAAATCAAAGGGCGTACTGCCGCCGAAGGAAATGTCCGGATGCCCGTTCAGAAGGGGCGAGAGGAAGTTGTAGCCTTCTCCGTAAAGCGGCGGGAAGAGGAAGATGAGGATGCCCAGGCACACGGCCGAAAGAGCCCATTTCACAAAGGGATTCTTCAGCTTCCCCAGCCGGTCTTCCATATGGAGGGTGGTGCGGATGAAATAGAGCGCCATTACTCCGCAGAAGATGCCCAGAAGCACATAGAACGGGATATTTCCCATACTGAAGGGCGTCACCGTGGCGGCAAACTGGGTACCCCGGCCCAGGATGAGATAACTCACCAGGGTGGCCGATACGGAACTCAGCAGAAGCGGGAGCACCCCGCTCATCGACAGGTTGAAAAGGAGGATTTCCAGGGTAAAGAGCACCCCCGCCAGCGGGGCGTTGAAGATGCCCGCGAGGGCCCCTGCCGCGCCGCAGCCCAGCAGCAGCGTCATTCCCCGGTAGGACATGCCGCAGTATCGGCCCAGATTGGAGCCGATGGCGGCACCCGTGTACACGATGGGAGCCTCGGCACCCACCGATCCGCCGAAGCCGATGGTGAGAGCGCTGGTGACCAGGGAACTCCAGCAGTTGTGGCTCTTGATGCGGGATTCGTTCTTGGAAACGGCCTGCAGCACCTTGGTGACGCCGTGGCCGATGTTGTCCCGGATCACATACCTTACTATCAGAAGGCTCAGGAGCATCCCCACGCCGGGAAGAAGGAGGTAGGCCCAGTAGGTGGCGCCGAACCAGGAGGAAAGAAGCCCCTGGATGGCGTGGATGGATACTTTCAGAAGGACGGCGGCCAGCCCGCACAACACGCCCGTCACTACGCTCAGGCCCAGCAGGACCCGGTTCTCGGGCACATTATGCAAAAGGGCCCTTAACGGACCCCAAATCAATTTAATGCCACCGCGATTAGCCATTTTATTCGTCGTCCGATCCGGTGGAGTACTGGGCTATGTTGTCGTCCGGGAGGGTTTCTCCACTGGCATCCGAAGCGTCTGCGCTGCCTCCGGCCACGGCCTCGTTCTCGGCATCCTCTTCTCCTTCCAGCCAGCGGGCCACGTCTTCCAGGTCATCCGTCTTGACATTGATCTTGACCAGGTAAATGGCGTCCGGGATTTCTACCGTAACGGCGTAGAAGGAAGTGCCGTCCGGCTTGGGATATTTCACCAAATCGTTCAGGTAATCGCTGAAGCCCTTCGGGTACTTCTCTGCGAAAGCCGCAGCCAGGTCCGGATGGGCGTTCATCTTCTCATAGCTCACAACGTGTCTTTTCTTATCTGCCATAGTCAGGTTTGGGTTTTATCCTACTTCTTCTTTTTTCGGGATTGATATCTGCCTGCAATATTAGTGGATTGTTTTGAACCTTGCAAGTGCTTTCCTCCATTTTTGGAAGAATTTTTAAAGAAAAACGACTTTTGCTGTTGTTTTTTCTCCGGATTGTGCTCCGTGAACACCGGCGTCATGTCCCTCGGATCCAGTCCGGTGTAGAACATCACGGAGCTGGTGGTCATGGGAGTAGGTGTGAAATCCTGCACCTGGTCCATCCAGATGCCCTTCAGGGCCGGGTGGTTGGCCAGATGCTCCATATCCTTGAGGGTGCAGCCCGGGTGCGAGGAAATGAAATACGGCACCAGCCCCACGTGCGTGCCGGCGTCCCGGTTGATCTTGTCAAACTCTTTCCTCAGGTGCTCGAAGAGCTTGAAGCTGGGCTTCGCCATCTTCTGCAGGACGTGGTCTTCCGTATGCTCCGGGGCCACTTTCAATCGGCCCGAAGTGTGGTCCAGCACTAGCGTTTTCAGATAGGGCTTGGAGCTCTGGTCTACAAAATCGTCCTCCGTGAGGAAGAGGTCGTAGCGGATGCCGCTTCCTATATAACTGTGCCGGATGCCCTTGGTGCCGTCAATCTTCTTGTACAGCTCCATCAGGCGGGTGTGGTCGCAATCGAGGTTGGGGCACCGCTTGGGGAAGAGGCAGCTGCGGCGCTTGCATTTGTCGCAAAGCTCCAGGTTCTTCCCGTGCATCCCGTACATATTGGCCGTGGGAGCCCCCACGTCGGAGATATTGCCCGCAAAGTCCGGCAGGTTGTTAAGGGCCGATACCTCCTTCAGGATGGATTTCTCGCTGCGGCTCTGGATGAACTTGCCCTGATGGGCGGCGATGGTGCAGAAGTTACAGCCGCCGAAGCACCCGCGGTGCGTATTCACGGAGAACTTGATCATGTCGTACGCCGGAATGCGTTTTCCCTTGTACCGGGGATGCGGCAGCTTGGTGAACGGAAGGTCCCAGAAACTGTCCATCTCCTCCTGCGTGGCCGGCGGATACGGGGGATTGATCTGCACATACCCCTCCCCCACCGGCTCTATGATGGTGTCCGGGTGCATCATGTTCGCATGCGTCTCAATCCAGTGGAAATTCTCCGCAAACGCCCGTTTGTCCCGCTGGCATTCTTCGAAGGAATGCAGTACCAGCAGGCCTTTGGGGGAAGGGATCTCCAAACCGTCGCTTCGCGACCCCTCCCATACGTCGCTCTCTTCGAGAGCATCCTGTGGGCCCCTCCCTCTTACGTGGCCGAGGGTGGCCACGGGTTTGGAGACCCCTTCCCCAAAAGGCCTATAGGGCTTGTTGACGAAGAAGGCAATCTGGGGAATTTGGTGCATACGGTGGCGGGACCAGCCTTTCTCGATGCCCCGGGTGAGCTCCAGCATCGGGCGCTCGCCCATTCCGTAGCACAGATAATCGGCCCCGGAGGTAACCAGGACAGAGGGCATCAAGCAGTCTTTCCAGTAATCGTAGTGGGTGAGCCGGCGGAGGGAAGCCTCGATGCCGCCGATGACAACGGGCACATCCGGGAAGAGTTCCTTCAGAATCTTGGTGTACACCGTGACGGCGTAGTCCGGACGGGCTCCGGCCTTGCCTTCGGGCGTGTAAGCATCGTCGTGCCTCAGGCGCTTGGAGGCCGTGTAGTGGTTCACCATGGAGTCCATGGCACCGGCATTCAGGCCGAAGTACAGCCGCGGGGCGCCCAGCTTGCGGAAATCGCGGAGGTCGTCCCTCCAGTTGGGCTGCGGCACCACCGCCACGCGATAGCCCCATTTCTGCAGCCATCGGCCTATAACCGCCGTCCCGAAGGACGGATGGTCTATGAAGGCGTCTCCCGAGAACAGGATTATATCAATGTAATCCCATCCCAGGGCCTCCACCTCCTTGACGGAAGTAGGAAACATATAGTCCTTACTCGTCATCTTCGTCTGGATAATCGGAAAAGTCTATGGCGTCCCAGATCTGTTCTATCTCCCGGCGGTCCTTTTTGGTGGGCCTTCCGGCGCCGCGGTCCCGGGTAACGAAGAACGTCTCCACGGGCGCACGGAGCTTGTTCATCTCCTCCTCGGGGGTAAGGTTCTGGGCATAGTCCGGCACCAGTTTGGCCCCCAGGCGGTGGTCTGTCAACTGCAATACCTTGAAAGTGAAGGTGGCCACGCCCTTGCGGACGGTAATGGTTTCTCCGGGAAACACATCGCGCGAAGGCTTGGCGTTCACCGTTCCCACCTTCACCTTGCCGCCCTTGCAGGCCTCCGTGGCATCCGTCCGGGTCTTGAACACCCGGATGGCCCAGAGGTACTTGTCTATGCGAACTCCTTCCATTATTCGTCTACCGGTTCCGATACTATATCATTACTGGCCCTCGGGTCCATCCTCACTTCCAGCACCACGGCGGCGTCTCCTTCCGGCGCCAGGGTGAACTCCGGGCACTCGGCCGGCACCAGCACCAGCTCCCCTTCCGCAAAGCGGTACACCTGGCCATCGGCCGTCAGGGTGGCCGCGCCGCCTGCGCAGAGGTAGATGAGGAAGGTGTCCTCCAGGCCGGTGTGGCTCTGGAGCGGGGCGGTGAGGTGAATCTGGCCCACGGTGAACTGGTCCTCGGCCGCCAGCAGCTCCCGGGACGGGACCTTAATCCTTTCGTACTGGCCGAAGTTGATGAGGTCGAAGGCCTCCTCCAGGTGCATTTCCCTCTCCTCGCTGCCCCAGTCGTGCAGACGGAACCACAACTCCGAACTCTCGGCCACCTCCAGAAGCGTCACGTCCTTGGCGGCGTGCACCAGGCCCGGGGTTATCAGGTAGCTCTCCCCCACCCGGGGCTTCACGCTATGCAGGAGGTCCTCCACGGAGCCATCGGCACAGGCCCGATAGAATTCATCGGCCCCCACCGGACGCTTGAAACCGAGGTACAATCTGGCATCTTTCCCGGCCTCTGTCACATACCAGAGGGCGGTTTTGCCGAAAGCGTCGTACCGCTGCTCGGCCGTTTCGTCGTCCGGATTGATGTGCAGCGACGTGCGGCCCTTCACGGTGAGCTTTTTCACCAGCACGGG
>ONWU01000002.1 GCA_900321655.1 uncultured Bacteroidales bacterium | reverse complement strand
TCCTTCTAACAATATTCTCCGTATTCGCACCCGATGTTCTCCGCGTGGATGCGGTCAATGAGTTTTCCCTGATGGTCGAAAAGCTGTATGGTTCCCACGCCGTTGCCTCCGTTCCAGAGGCGGTTGTGGCGCTTCTGACCGTCCGGAGCCTCATAGTTCACCAGCAGCATGTCCTTTTTCTCGCAGGTGATGTCCGAAATCATCCTCCCGGAAGTGCTTGATTGTTCGACGTGCCACACAATCTGGGTGTCTGTTTCCTTACAGTCAAACTTCGTTTTCACACCGGTCCATACTTTCGAGAAGTTGAACTCGAAGGGCGTTCCCTCATACCAGAAGGCGGACAGCAGGCGACGTGGAAGGGCCAGGTGTCCCACCTTCGGACGACCGCCACCGATGTCGAAGACGCTGTCCATGAGTTTACGGCCCGTTATCTCGCTCGTAAGGTTGTTCGAGGACAGCCACACCCAGGGGCTGGTGAAATCCTTCCCCCAGTTCTTGTCGGCATAGCCGTAGCAGTCTTCGGGACGCACAAGGAAGCGACGGCCGTTCCAGATGACCTCCCCCTCGAACGCGGTCTTCATCCCTTCGGCGTGCCAGAACATCTCGAAAGCCTCGGCCTTGCGGAACACCTCGTCTGCACCAAAGCCCACGTTGAAGGCCGTAATCTTGTTGATCTTGAGGTCCCAGGACATCTCGCCGTCCTGACACATCCATTCAGGATGCGCTGCGGCATCCTCTACTTTCACATGGCCGTGGGTGCGGTCTTCTGTGAGGAAGCACTCATCGGCCTCGATGGAAAAGGGAACACCCCAATCCACCTGGATCTTCTTCCAGCCGAAGAAACGGTGAAGCTGTGCGGCATCCTCTCCCCAGGCACCGGCCTTGACCATCAGGTAGGACGGCTTCCGGGGTTCCCCGGGGACCTGGCCGAAGACAGGCTCATCCCCGCCGAGGGCGGGATTACAGAGGAAGAACTCGATGAAGAAAGGTTTGGCTGCACCTGTCTCAGCATCGTATCCGGTGAAAGAATGCCACCACCAGTCATAGCCTTTTATTGAACATTTTCAAAAGTATCTTTTCTGAACTGACCTGTTATCAGCAAAAGTCAGTCCATGCCTTCCCTTATGACATTTTGGCGCAACAAAGAAGGGGCGCTGCCCATCCAGGAAGCGTCCCTAACAGTTTATGACTGTAGAGCCAGCGATTACTGGATCTCAATCTGCTTGACGGCCTTCTGGAGTTCCACTTTCTCCTTCTTGGGAATGTGGACATTCAGCACACCGTGCTCTACCTTGGCCTCGATCTTGTCGGCCTCGGCATCCTCGGGAAGGGTGAGCATCTGCTGGAACTTCTCGTAGGAGAATTCGCGGCGGAGGTAACGGCCGTTATGCTTCTTCTCGTGGTCCTCGGCCTTCTTTTCCATGTTAATCACCAGGTTGTTGTCCTCGTCCACATGGACCTGGAAGTCTTCTTTGGTGAGCCCCGGAGCGGCCAGCTCCACGTCATATTCTTTCTCGTTCTCAATTACATTGATGGCCGGAGCAGTGTAGTTCGCTCTTTCCATCCAGCTGTTGTCGAAGAAGTCGTTGAAGATGTCAGGCAACCAGCTTTGATTCCTTCTAATCGTAGGTAACATAACAAAATCACTTTAAACATTCTTCGGTTTCGGGTCCTTACGTGGCCTTCCGTCCGGTTTCCTTAACGGAACACCTAAGGATATTGCAAAGCCGGAGCCAGTGCGTCAGAAATGGACTTTTTGGCAAGACTTGGGTGACAGAAAGTCCATTTTGAGGACAGAATGTCCAGGGGCTTCCTATCCGGCTGCCCGGCGGACGGAATTTGCCATGTGCCGGAAAACCTTTCGATTTTCCAGCTTTAGTAGACCAAACACTCCGAATCTCGAACCTCTCGTTCATCGCAGGGCTACGCCGACTTCAATCATTCAACGACGGGCTTGACCGATAAAGTGGGATCTACCAGATGAAAGGGATCACTTTGTACTTCACCTTCTGCTTGTAGTCCTTGTAACCCTCCAGCCCTTCCTCCAGGACCATCTCCTCATTCTTTATACGTTTGGCGATCAGCGGAATGTACAGCAACATGATCAGGAACGAGAGGGGTGAAGCAAGCACCAGCGGCATGGCCAGGAAAAGGACGGTCGTCGCCATGTACATCGGATGCCGGACGACTCCATAAAGCCCCGTGTCGATGACCTTCTGATTCTCCTGCACTTCGATGGTTCGGGACAGGTAGGTGTTCTCCCGCAAAACCTCCGCGTAGAGCAGATAGCAAATCAGGAAAAGACCTGCCGATACCCAAACGGCCCAGTCAGGCAGCACGCACCAGCCAAAACGCCAATTGAAGCCCGCCACGACAAACGCGGCGACAAACAGGAGGCCGCTGAGTTTGACGACCGTCTTCTGCTCCTTCTCTTCTTCTTTGGCATTCAGCCGCTTGCGGAGCAGTTCCGGATTCTTCGCCATCATGACCAGGCCGGCACATAACATCGGCACAAATAGAATACCCATCAGCAGCCAAGCCTGCCAATACTGCAGCGAGCCCGCCGTGAGAAATATCAAAAGTCCCAGGAGGATAACACCCAGGATGAATTTGGCGAGCGCCTGTATCAGTAGATTCTTGTCCACAATAGTTTGACAAATGCGAATTTAGCTATCTTTTTGGCATCTTGGAACCAAGGACATAGAAGATGCCTAAGACAAATACGAGAAGAAGACCAACACCTACCATCCATAGTGCATCTTCCCAGGAATTCAGTTTACCGAACACCCACATTAAGAGAGGATATCCAAAAGTAAAAACCAGGGCAGTAGGCAAGAATGCTTTCAATACCCTCTTTTGTTCTTTGTCAAGTTCCATAAGCCTTAGTGTATTCTAAAGATGTAGTGAAGTTAACCACAATCTGCCAATTCTCCAAATATGTTTGCCGGGATGAGGGCACGAATGTCCGGCATGACTACGAAGCAGAACCTGGCAGCCGGCACTTTTGGCCATTTTTGACGGTTGCGGCGTTGTGCATGACGTGGCGGCCGGCACTTTTGGCCATTTTTGACGGTTGCGGCGTTAAGCATGGCGGGGAGGTGCGGTAGACGCGACAAAACGTGGCACGTCAGGAGCGAAAACCATGGGTTTTCGAGGTAAACGGGACAAAAAAATGGCACGTCTACCACGCTGCGTTTCGGAGGCCGATAGGCCGACAGGGCCTTCAGGCCCGCACCGCCGCTTCTGCGGCGGAGTCCCTCCCCCGAGGGGAGGGATTTAGGGAGGGGGCAACGTAGAGGAAAAGGGTCCTGCCTAAGCGCACAAAGCAGAAAACCAGCCGAAAAGGCTGGTTTTCAAAGCTTTGTAGCGGAGGCAGGACTCGAACCTACGACCTCCGGGTTATGAGCCCGACGAGCTACCGACTGCTCTACTCCGCGGTTTGGGAATGCAAAGGTAAGAAGTTTTTCTGAAACTTCCAAATTCAATTCTTGTCAAAGTTCAGATATACGCAGTTGACCCCGCTGGCATAGCGGTAGTGGACATCCCGGCAGAACCCCTCTACAATGCGCAGGCTCAGGGATTCCGGGGCATTGTCACCGTAGGCGTGGAGAGGGTTGAAGGCCTTGCCCGCCGCCTTTACCAGAATGGTGAACCGGCTGTCTCCGTCCACAATTCCCACGTCAAAACTGTCCGTCAGGTGGCAGGAGAGACCCATTTCCAGCTGGTGGAGCATCATTTCTTCCACGCAGTGGGTGATGGCCGTGTTCTCGGCGGGGGAGATGGGCATCTCGTCAATCCTTTTGCAAAGGAGGTGGAATTTCCGGGAAACGCTTTCCTGGGAATACGCCACGCTCACGGTGAAAGAACGCTGCTCCTCGCCGGTAGGCGTGAGCCAGACCGGATGCAGGTTTCCTTCCGTCCGGGAGAGAAGGGCCGATGCCGCCAGCCCACCCAGCATAGGAAGCAGCATCCCCAGCGGCAGGGCTACCCACAGGTTCCAGTCGGAAAAGACCAGCGCCAGGGGCAGGATGCAGACAACGATCCCGGCCTGCAGAAAAGCCGCCATCCGTCCCCGTTTCACCAGCAGAAAGGCATTGGCCTGCGTCATCAGGAGCGTGGCCGGAAGGAAAATGCCGCTGAAGATGCGGAGCGGCCCGGCCGACAGCTCTGCCAGGTGAGTATCGGCCCCGAAGAGCGAAGCCACTCTGCCGGGGAAAGCCAGAAGGAGGATAGTAGCCACGCAGGCGAGCCCGAGGGAAAGCTTCAGGATGAGGGAAATGAGCCGGTTCACCCCGTCCCAGTCTCCTTCTCCGGAGAGGATACCGCCGAGGCCCGTGATGGTGCCGCCCGTAGCGGTCAGAACCAGCATACAGATCATCAGTAGCTGCATACAGATGCTGAGGGTGAACATCCCGTCGGCCCCCAGCTTGCTCAAAACCAGGGTGTTGAGCCCCAGGTTGAGGATGATCATCGAAACGCCCGTCATGGCGGCAGCGGTGCCCCGCCGGAGGATTTCCCGGAAATAGCTGCGGAAGCAGGCCCATCCCGGCCAGCAAAGGCGGTAGGGCCGCGGTTCCCGGAGCAGGTACGGGACCATCACCAGAAAACCCAGGACCGCCGCGGCGGAAGTGCCTGCCGCCGCTCCCCGGATGCCCATATCCAGCACCCGGACAAAGAGAATGTCCAGGGCTAGGTTCAAAACGCCGAAGATTCCCACGAACCAGGCCACCAGGCGCGGCCGTCCGCTGATCTGCACGAACTGGCTTCCCGCACAGGCGAAAAGGCCGAAGAAACTACCAGCAAAAGCAAAAGGCAGGTACGCCTGCAGCATAGGCTGCAAGCGGGCGTCCTGGGTGATGAAAAGGGAAACGGGCCCGGCGAAGATGGCCAGAAGTGCTGTAAAGACGGCGCTGATGGCAAGGGCCGATGCCAGCCCCACGGTGAGCATTTTGTTCACCCGTGAGTAATCCTGGTTGCCGAAAGCCGGTGCGATCAGGAGCGTGGCTCCCATCAGCAGGATGGTGCCCGGGAGCATAAGGATATTCACAAGAGGCAGGGCCAGGATGATGACGGATACGGCATCCGCCCCGATGAACTGCCCCGCCACCATACTGTCTATGGTGCTGTTGAGCTGGATGATGATGCCCGCAAAGATGGCCGCCGCCAGGTAATTCCTCAGCGTATGCCGGATGATGTGTGAGTTGCGGACGGGCTGCACGGGGGAGTTAAGCCAGAAAATCCAGGATATCCTGCAGGGCGGAAACGGCAAAGGCCTTTTGCTCACCGCTCTGGAGGTTTTTGATATTCACCGTGCCGGACTCCATCTCGGTGGAACCGTTGATGGAGATGAAGGGAATGGCCTTCTTGTCGGCGTAGTCGAACTGCTTTTTCAGCTTGGTGGCTTCCGGGTACACTTCCACGGAGACGCCGGCCTCGCGGAGGGCCTTGGCGATGGGAAGGACGTAGCGGAGCTCATCGGCCCCCATCACGGCAAACAGCAGCGTGGTGGACTGTTCCAGGCCGGCAGGATACAGATCCAGGCCGGTGAGCACGTCGTAGATGCGGTCTGCGCCGAAGGAGATGCCCACGCCGGAAAGATCCGGCAGGCCGAAGATGCCGGTGAGGTTGTCGTAGCGGCCGCCTCCGCAGATGCTGCCGATTTCCCAGTCCAGCGCCTTCACCTCGAAGATGGCGCCGGTATAATAATTAAGGCCGCGGGCCAGGGAAAGATCCATTTCCACCGGGGCCGATACTCCGGTAACGGCTACCAGGCCGAAGAGCTCTTCCAGCTCTTCCAGACCCTTCAGACCGGTTTCGGAGACTACGCCGGATGCGCTGCCGCCCTGGAAAAGGCCTTTCATGGCGGCCAGTTTTTCTTCAAAGGAGCCCTGCAGGGAAAGGATTTGTTCGATAACGGCAATGCCGGAGGCGGCCAGTCCCTTTTCGGCCATCTCTTCTTTCACCTTCTCGATGCCGATCTTGTCCAGTTTGTCGATGGCTACGGTGATGTCCACCACTTTGTCCGGGGCGCCGGCAATCTCTGCGAAGCCGGTGAGCACCTTGCGGTTGTTGATGTGGATGCCCACACGCACACCCAGCTTGCCAAAGACGGCGTCCACCATCTGCACCAGTTCCAGCTCGTTCACCTGGCTACGGGTGCCGATGACATCCACGTCGCACTGGTAGAACTCGCGGTAGCGGCCTTTCTGCGGACGGTCCGCCCTCCAGACCGGCTGGATCTGGAAGCGCTTGAAGGGGAAGGAAATCTCACTCTGGTGCTGCACCACGTAACGGGCAAAGGGCACCGTGAGGTCGTAGCGCAGACCTTTTTCCGGAGCCAGATCCGCCTTTTCTCCGCTGTTCTGGATGCGGAAAAGGAGCTTGTCTCCTTCCTCGCCGTACTTGCCCAGCAGGGTGGAAAGGTTTTCCTGAGCGGGGGTTTGGATTTCCTGATAGCCGTAGGTGCGGAAAACGCTGCGGATGGTATCGAATATATAGTTGCGGCGAGCCATTTCTTTCTGGCCGAAGTCGCGGGTTCCCTTGGGTATGGAAGGTTTATGAATAGCCATTTTCTGAAATTTTGACAAAGTTAAGAAAAAATGTCTTATCTTTGCTTTCCCATTGCGAGATTAGCTCAGTTGGTAGAGCGTTGGCTTCCCAAGCCGAAGGTCGCGAGTTCGAGCCTCGTATCTCGCTCAATTCTTTTCTGGAAGAGATTCTGGATAAAACCGTCAGGTTGTTTCAATGTCACGCCCTTACCGACTGGAAGAGATAGAGAATAGGGAAGATTTCCAGTCGGCCGATAAGCATCTCTATGAGCCCGGTGGCCTTGAGGATGGCCGGGAAGTGGGCAAAGTTGGACATGGAACCCACATCTCCAAAGCCAGGTCCCACATTGCCTATACAGGCCACTGAGGCCGTGACCCCTGTGATGAAGTCTTCGCCCAGGGCAATGTTGACGGCGGCAAACAACACCAGTAGAAACAGGTAGCAGAAGATATAACTGTAAGCGTCGCCTATCTGCTCCTCCGAGCAGATGCGGCCGTCCACCCGCACCAGTTTTACCCGGTGAGGATTGGTGGTGCGCACGACTTTCCTGTGGATACCTTTGGCCGCCAGAATGGCTCGGTCTATCTTGATGCCGCCGGAGGTGGAGCCCGAGCAGCCACAGAACAGCGAGCAGAGGATGAGGATGGCCATGCTCAGGGGCGGCCAGAGCGTGGTGTCCTGCGTAGCAAAGCCCGTGGTGGTGGAGATGGATGCTACCTGGAAGGAGGCATCGCGCAGCGCAGCGCCCAATGAATCATACCCACCGCTTGCCATCAGGTCGGCCGTCACAATCAGCGTGGCCATTCCCACCAGCGCCAGAAATACCTTCAGGGTTTCCGAACGCCAGAAATACCGGGGCCTTCCCTTAAGGAAAATCAGGAAAATCAGGCCGAAGTGGATGCCGGCGGCCAGCATCGTCACCGTCAGAATCACCTCGGCCGCCGGATTGGCATAGAAAGCTATGCTGGTATTCCGGGTGCAGAAGCCGCAGGTGCTGCAGGCCGACATGGCATTGGTGGCCGCATCGAACCACTCCATCCCCGTCAGTCTCAAAGCCAGGAAAGAAACGATGGTGAGGGCTACGTAGGTGACAAGCATGCGGTTGGCGAAACTCTCGCGTTTGTCTCCTGCCGCGAAGGATTCCCGCGCCACGCTGGAGATTTCGGCCTCGGACAGGGTTCCCTTATCGCCTTTTACTGTGAGCATGGAAAAAAGCGTGACAATTCCCACGCCGCCCACCCAGGCGGTGGAGATGCGCCAGAACTGAAGCCCTCGCGGCAGGGCTTCGATATCTTCCAGGATGGAGGCGCCGGTGGTGGTAAAGCCGGAAACACTCTCGAAAAGGGCGTTGATGGGAGAGAACTCCCCGCCATAGAACAGATAAGGAAGCATCCCGAACAGGCAGCCCAGCAGCCAGGCACCCACCACGATGCTGTTCCCTTCCCGGAAATTGATCCGATACCGGCCCCGTCGGACGAAGATAAGCGGGAAAAGACCCAGAGTTCCCGTCAGGAAGGCCGATATCAGCAGCGGGAAACGGCTCTCATCTCCCGGTGTCACGAAGGCAATGATACCGGAAACGGTCATCAGCGCCGACACCAACAGCAGTGCCACGCCCACGTACCAGGTTATTATCTTCCAGTTCATTACCTTTTTCGTTTTGTAGGCGCAAAGTTATTCCCCCGAAATTCATTTATCAACACAAAAATTTTTATCTTTGCATTGATAAAATCAATTGGGAGTTATGACGCTGCAACAGTTGAGATACATCGTGGCCGTAGATGACTACCGGCATTTCGGCAAGGCAGCCGAAGCCTGCGGACTCACCCAGTCCACCTTGAGCCTGATGATCAAGAAGCTGGAAGAAGAGCTGGACGTGATGCTCTTTGACCGGGATGCGCACCCCGTCGTTCCCACGGGGATGGGCCGAAAAGTCATCGACCGTGCCAAAGTAGTCCTCTATAATGCCGAACAGATAATAGAGATGACCCGTTCGGAGAAAGAGACGTTGTCCGGTTCCCTTCGTATGGCCTTCATCTCCACCGTCTCGCCGGTGCTGATCCCCGGTCTTTTCAAATACCTGGGAGAGCATTATCCGGGCATTTCCCTCCAGGCCGAAGAAATGCTCATGGAAACCGTCAAGGAGAAACTGCGAAAGGCCGAAGTGGATATGGGGGTTGTTGCCGGCCCTGTAGCAGAAGCCGACTTCCTGGAAATCCCGCTCTACCACGAGCGCTTTCTGGCTTATGTATCTCCTGAAAACCCGGACTATCAGCTGGAAAACATCACCACCCAAAGGCTCTTTGAGCAGCCCATCTGGATCATCCGGGATGGCCTGCGGCAACTTTTTCCCGGAGACCTGAAAGAAGGGCCCTTCACGTACGAGCGATTCTTTGAAGGAGGAAGGGTGGGAATCCTTATCCAGGTGGTCAACGACAACGGCGGCCTTACCATTATTCCGGAGACGCACACCGGCTTCATCCTGTACAGCCGGCAGCACTGCCTTCGGCCCATTGTAGACCCCGTGCCTTCCCGGACCATCTCCCTGGTTATCCGCCGCGATTACATTCACCAGGCCAAGCTCAATGCCGTAGTGGACGCCGTACGTCACATCATTCCGGGCGAGTTACAGGAAAACGTGATTCGAAAAGGTCCCCTGGTGCTGTAGCCTACTTGTCTTTTTCCATAAACAGTTCGGCCAGGACCGTCTCATCCATATCCCCGGGCTTTACCAGGGCCGACAGCGCCGTGATGGCCTCGTCCGTGCGGTAGATACTCTTGAGGTAGCGGGCCTGGGCCAGGGCGGAATCGCGCTGGGTAGTCTGCGCCCCCAGCGGAACGCAGACCATCAGCCCAAGCGCTAAAAGAAGGGTTTTTCTCATTATCTGAGTTGGAAGATCACCGGGAAGGTATAGGTAACGGCAACGGGCTTGCCCTCTTGCTGGCCCGGCTCCCACTTGGGAGAAGCGGAAACCACCCGCAGGGCTTCGGCGTCCAGGAGCTCATGGGCGCCCCGGATCACTTTGACATTGCGGACCACGCCGTCGGCACCTACCGTGAACTGCAGCGTCACCCGGCCCTGGATTTCGTCCTTCTTGGCCTGCTCGGGGTACTTGAGCTGGGAATTCACCCATTTGGAGAACTCGTTGGCGTCTCCGCCATTGAATTCGGGTTTAACATCAACCAATTGGAACGGGATTTCCTTTTTGCCTTTCAGGGTCTCTTCGGTCTCAGGGAGAGTGACCTGAACGGTTTCAGGGGCTACCTGCTGAACTTCGGGAGCCGGGGCCTCGGTCTGGGCTTCTTCGGCGGCCGGAGCGGGAATCTTGTTGTTTTTGGTAGGATTGCAGGCGTACATAAAAACGGCCAGCACGGGGATGAGGGCCAGATACGCATAGCGCATCCAGCGGGAGGAAGAAGTGGTAAGCATCATGGCGATACGGTTTTTTAGTTGGGCGTGCTGGAAGCCGCTGGCCAGGGTGAAACGGTGTTCTCCCACGGCTTTTCGCACCAGTAATAATTGGTATTGGGTTGCATCGATGCCATTTTGAATCACGCCTTCATCGGCCTCGTACTCATGCAGGAGGCGGAGCTCCTCGCGAGTAATCCAAACCAGCGGATTCCACCACAGAAGCAGTTGAAGGGGAAGGAACAGGAGCATATCCAGTGAGTGACGGCACTTTACGTGCATGCGCTCGTGGGTAAAGATGGCGGGGTTCTGCGCCAGGTCCCCCCGGCTCATCACCACCTTTCGGCCCCAGCTGAAGGAAGGGATATCCTCATCGAGCAGGACCAGCCGGCAGCCTTCCCGCACCTCAGCCTTGCCTTTTCGGATCAATCGGCCCATCTTCCAGGCCGAAACCCCATACAGCGCCAGCGTTCCAGCCATTCCGGCCAGGTACAAGCCCAGCAGAACCGTCTGCCAGGGGAAAGAGGCATGGGCAACCGCTGCCTCGCCCTCGACACCCACCAGGGTGGGGGCCTCGGACAAAAGGGCCACCGTGACGGTTCTCAGACGGACGAGCGGCAGCAGCAGGCACAGGTAAGAGCCCAGGAGCAGCAGCACCCGGTTGAGCCGGAAGAAGGTGGTGCGGCGCATCACCAGCAGGTAGAACGCATAGAACAGACTCAGATAGAGTCCGGCTCTGGCTATATGTAATAAGGAAGGGCTCATTTCCGGTTCTTTTCAATTTGGGCAACCAGGTCCTTGAGCTGCTGGAGGTCCATCTTGTCCTCCTCCACAAACTGGGAGACCAGGCTCAGATACGAGTTGTCATAATACCGGGCCACCACCTCGGAGATGGTACTGCCACGGTACTCCCGCTCACTGATCTTTACCTTGTAGCGGAAGGAGTTGGCCATGGGTTCCCGCTCCAGGAAGCCTTTCTCTTCCAGGAACTTCACCAGCGTAGCCACCGTATTGTAATGCGGTTTGGGTTCGGGAATATAGGAAATCAAGTCTCTGATAAACAGGCTTCCGTGTTCCCAGAAGATGTTCATCAGCATCTCTTCTTTTGCCGTTAGTTTTTGTTTCATACAGCGGTTTGCGTATAGTTTCCAACGGCAAAGATAACGTTTATTTTTTAAACTCCTAATTTTTTTAGTAGTTTTCCTTAACTTTTTCGGAGACGACGACCGGCGCTCACTTCCGTGAAATGGAACTCTCACAGTAACAAACACTTACGAAAATCCTCCTCTGCTATTTGCGGAGGAGGATTTGTATAAAGCGATAATAGTCAACTACTTACATTTCACGGGCAACAAAGCTACTTCTCGGCTTCGGGGGTAATGATGACCCAGGTGCCCAGCTTGACACGGTTCTTGAGGTCCACGATGTCCTCATTGCGAAGGCGTACACAGCCCTCGGTGGCACGGGTGCCGATGCTCTCGGGAAAGGGGGAACCGTGAATGCCGATGTCACGGAAGCCGGGAACGTCCAGGCGGAGGAACCAGGGGCCGTAAGCATCCCTGACGGGGCCCTTGCCATCCCCGAAATCGTGGGAGAGGCCTCTGGCATTGAGGAGTTCATTGATCTTGAAGGCCCCTTCCGGGGTTTTGTTGTCTCCACGGACCTGCTTGGGGCCGAAATTCCTGGCCAGGGCGCAGCCGTATTCCTTGATGGGATATCCGCTTGCATCCACCAGCGTAAGGGTCAGGGAAGGCTTGTCCACTACTATGAAAGGGGCCGAGTCCACCTGGCTCAGATATTTGGCAAAAGGAGCCTGGGCCCGTGCCGACAGCACCGGGAGCAAAACCAGCAGGAGGAGAACAATCTTTTTCATGGTCACAAAGGTACAGTATTTTTTTATTAAATAATAATTTGCTATCTTTCGGAAATTATTTGAAACTAATAACATTCAATATGAAAAAGAATTTTCTGGGTAAAGTACTAGTTATCGCCGCCTTGTCTTTTCTGGCAGTATCTTGTATCAAGGATAACAACAACACCGCCAAGAATGCAAAGGTAGCCGTGCTGCTTCCGAACGATGCCGTCGTAGACCGCTGGGCTACGGATATGGCCAACCTCAAGTCCGTAATGGGTATGTATGGCTTCAACACCACTTACTATACGGCTCCGGAGACGCCGGAAGGAGCGGACCAGCAGGTGGAACAGCTCCGGGAAGCCATCCAGGGCGGAGCTAAGTACATTGTTCTCACGGCCATCGATTACAAGAAGATCAATGCGTCCGGCATTCTGGAGAAGTATCCCGACGTGAAGGTGGTCTGCCACGACAGGCTGGTTCTGGACAATCCTCGCATTGCCTACATTTCTTCCACGGATACCCGGGAAGTGGGCCGTATGCAGGCCATGTTCCTTCTCAACCACTTCCATTCCTCCGGTGCTATGAATATGACCCTGGAGATTCTGCAGGGTCCGGACACGGACGTCAATGCCCGTGAATATTACGAAGGAGCCATGGAGCTTCTGAGAAAGTACATCGACAATGGAATCATCTATGTCAAGAGTGGGAAAACATCCTACGAACAGGTTAAGTCCGCAAGTTGGGACATTGCCGCCGGCAGGATGGCTATGCAGGAGCGTCTCAACAGCTACCAGGGCCTCCAGCTTCCGGATATGATCCTGGCTGCCAACGACAATCTGGCCCAGGGCGCCATTGAGGCAATGGCCCTGGCCGGCCATCCCCTCTTTATCCCGGTTATTACCGGACAGGACAATACGGTTATGGCCCAGGAAAATATCAAGAATATGCTGCAGGCCATGACCATCGACAAGAACCTGACGGATATGGCCTATAACACGGCCCTGATCATTAACAGCCTCGTATCGGGCTCTCCCGTCCAGACCAGTGAGTGCATCACCGCCGGCAGCGTAAAAATCCCCGCTATCTATTCCAAACTTACTCTTAAGACGGTAGACAGCTATTAACCGAGTGCTGTTCCCGGTTCCATACGGCGGGGCGTGGCCATCCTGGCTCACGCCCCGCTTGCTTTCTATAAAACAAAAATTTTTTAAATTTGCAGTATGACTTTTCAGGAAGAAATACGGCGCCGGGTCCTGAGGCTGGACGGAGCGATGGGAACCCAGATCCAGTTGGAGGGTCTGGGGGAGGAGGATTACCGGGCCGGCATTCCCGGAAGGGTGCTGCGGGAAGTAAGGGGAGACAACGAGTGTCTGAACCTTTCCCGCCCGGATATCATCCTGAAAATCCACAAGGCCTATATAGAGGCCGGGGCCGATATCATAGAGACCAACACGTTCTCGGCCAACCATATCTCCCAGGGAGCATACGGCCTGGAGCTTCTTTCCGACCGGATGGACCGGGAAGGTGCGGCCCTGGCCCGGAAGGCGGCCGATGAGAGCGGCCGGAAGGTATGGGTGGCCGGCAGCATCGGCCCCACCTCCGTGTCCCTCAGCCTGGCCCAGGACCTTTCCCGCCCGGCCTGGAGAGCCTTCAGCTTTGACCAGATGGCCGATGCCTACGCCTCACAGATCCGCGCCCTGGTGGAGGGAGGAGTGGACCTTCTCCTGATAGAGACCGCCTTCGACGCGCTGACGACAAAGGCCGCCCTGTATGCAGCCCAAAGCGTCTGCCCGGGCTTTCCCGTGATGGTCTCTGTCTCCGTAAGCGACCGGAGCGGACGAACCCTCACCGGACAAACCCTGGAAGCCTTCTACACGGCCGTCCGGCATTATCCGCTGTCGGCCTTTGGTATCAACTGTTCCCTGGGCGGGGAGGAAATGCTGCCCCTGGTGCAGGAGATAGCCCGTTTCTGCGAATTTCCCGTCATCTGTTACCCCAACGCAGGCCTTCCCAATGAGATGGGAGGGTACGATCAGACGCCTTCCCAGATGGCCGCCTGCCTGCGGCAGTTTGACGGCCTGGTGAATATCCTGGGCGGCTGCTGCGGTACCACGCCGGAGCACATCCGCGCCTTCCCGGAGCTTTCTCCCCGCGCGGTTCCCAAGGCCTCATCGGCCCTTGCCGTCAGCGGGCTGGAGGTGTGGAAGGTGGATACCAAAAAGCTGAATTTCACCGTCATAGGGGAGAGAACCAATGTGGCCGGGTCCAGGAAATTCGCCCGCCTGATTGCCGAAGGAAATTACGACGAGGCCCTGCAGGTGGCTTCCGGGCAGATAGAAGCCGGCGCCGGCATCATAGACATCAATATGGACGATGCCATGATAGACGGCCCCGCCGCTATGGAACGCTTTGTCCGTACCCTCCAGAACGAACCTTCCGTGGCCCGGGCAGCCCTGATGATAGATTCTTCCCACTGGGAATGCATCCTGGCCGGGCTCAAGAATGCCCAGGGCAAATGCATTGTGAATTCCATCAGCCTCAAGGAAGGCGAGGAGGAATTCCTGGCCAGGGCCCGGGAAATCCACCGGCTGGGCGCCGCCATGGTGGTGATGGCCTTTGACGAGAAAGGCCAGGCCGTCACCTACGAAAGAAAGACAGAGATCTGCCGGAGGGCCTACCGCCTTCTTACCGGGGCCGGCATCCCGCCCCAGGACATCATCTTCGATGTGAATGTCCTTTCCGTGGGAACGGGCCTGGCCGAACATAACCGATACGGAATAGATTTTATCGAAGCCGTCCGCTGGATCAAACAGAACCTTCCCGGGGTCTATACCTCCGGAGGTATTTCCAACCTCTCCTTCTCCTTCCGCGGAAACAACACGGTCAGAAGTGCCATGCACGCAGTCTTCCTGTATCACGCCATTCACGCCGGCCTGGATATGGCCATCGTGAACCCGGGGATGCTGCTCCAGTACGACGACATCCCGGAAGACCTCCGGCGAGCGGCCGAAGACGTAATCCTGTGCCGGGGGGAAGAGGCCACCGAACGTCTCATCGCCCTGGCCGCCACCCTTTCCGGAGAAAAGACAGAAGCGGGGAAGGAGGAGGCCGACGTCCCGGCCGGAGGGGTGCAGGAGCGCCTGGTGCAGGCGCTGGTCTCCGGCAAAGTTCCCCGCCTTCAGGAGGATGTCCTGGAAGCCTGTTCCCAGCTGGGAGAGGCCGTGAAAGTGATTGAGGGCCCCCTGATGGCCGGAATGGAAGAAGTGGGCCGAAGGTTCGGGGAAGGGAAGATGTTCCTTCCGCAGGTGGTGAAATCCGCCAAGGTGATGAAGGACGCCGTTGCCATCCTGGAACCCTATATGGAAGGGGAGAGCCAGGCATCGGCCCGTCCGGTGATGGTGATGGCCACCGTGAAAGGGGACGTGCACGACATCGGGAAAAACATTACCGGCATCGTCCTTCGCTGCAATGGATTTGATGTGATAGACCTGGGTGTGATGGTGGACAAGGAAACCATCCTGGACGAGGCGGTCCGGCACCACGCTGCCCTGATCGGGGTCAGCGGGCTCATTACGCCTTCCCTTTTCCAGATGGAAGAGCTGTGCCGGGAAATGAGCCGCCGCGGCCTTTCCATCCCGCTTTTTGTGGGCGGTGCCACCACCTCTCCCTTGCATACGGCTGTGAAACTTTCTCCGCTGTATCCCCATGTCTTCCATTCGGGGGATGCATCGGCCGCGGCGGTAATGGCCAAGCGCTGTCTCGCCGGCCGGGAAGCCTTCGAGGCGGAGGAACACGCCCGTCAGCAGCAACTTCGGGCTCTCCACGAAAAGAGAAAGCCCGCTCCCGCCCATCCCGAGCCCTTTGCCGAAGATAGTTATACGGAGACCGTTCCGAAGGACATCCCGCTCACCGTCCTTCCCCTGGAGGACCTGGTCCCCTTGGTGGACTGGGACATTTTCCGGGCGGTCTGGGGCGTGAAAGAGCCCTCGGAATCCCTTCTGAAGGAAGGCCGGGAGCTGTTGGACAGCTTTGTCCGGGAAAAACAGGCCGAGGTGAGGCTGGCAGCCCGCTTTTTCGCGGCCCGGCGGGAGGGGAACGCCATCGACCTGGGCCTCTGCCGCCTTCCTATGCTGCGGCAGGAGGAAGGGGCCTGCCGAAGCCTTTGCGATTATGTCCCTTCTGCAAAGAAGGGCCCCTTTGGCCTTTTTGCCATCAGCGTTCATGGCAGCGATGCCGGGGAATCTCCGGCCGATTATCAGAAGCTGATGCAGCGCGCCCTTCGCATTACCCTGGCCGAGGCCGCATCGGCCTGGCTGGATGAGCACCTTTCCTATGTGGGCGTCAAGATAGCAAAACCCGCGGCAGGATATGCCTGCTGCCCGGACCACAGCCTCAAGCGGGACATTCTCTCCCTCTTGCCGGAAGGTCTTGGAATCACGCTTACGGAAAGCTGTGCCATGCGGCCGGATGCTTCCGTCTGCGGCTTTGTCGTCTTCCATCCGGAGGCCGGCTATCCGCCCATCCACCATATCAGTCCCTCGCAGTATCAACAGTACGCCGCGGCCCGTGGCTTTTCCGAGGCCGAGGCCCGCATCTTTCTCTCCCATCTGCTATGAGAATAACCGAACTATTTCAAAACGGCCGTCCCTTTCCCTCTCTGGAAATTGTCCCTCCCCTTGGCGGGATGACCAAAGAAGATCTACTCTCCAGCATTGAGCCGCTGATGGAGTTTTCTCCCCGGTACATCAATGTAACCACCCACCGGGACGAGTTCTCCTTCGAGAAGCAGGCCGACGGCAGCTTCCGCCGTAGGATTGTCAACAGCCGCGTGTCTCCGGTGGCCGTCTGCGCCTGCATCCAGGCGCGCTTCCCGGTGGAGGTGGTTCCGCACATCATCTGCGGAGGCCAGACCGCTACCGACATCCGGCGCCAGCTGCAGGATTTCCGCTTTATGGGAATAGACAATGTGATGGCCCTCAGGGGAGATTCCACCATCGGCGAGAAGCGGTTCACCCCTACGGAGGAAGGCTATACGCATGCTTCGCAGCTGGTGAGCGCCATTCACGAAGAGGGACCTTTCTGCGTAGGTGTCGGAGGCTATCCGGAGAAGCATTTCGAGGCTCCCAATATGGAAACGGACATAGCCAACCTGAAAAAGAAGGTGGACGCCGGAGCAGACTATATCATCACCCAGATGTTCTTCGACAACCAGGTTTTCTTCCGTTTTGTGAAGCTGTGCCGGGAGGCCGGCATCACGGTCCCCATCATCCCGGGCCTGAAGCCGCTGACCAGTCGCAGGCAGGTAAAGGTGCTCCCCGAGACCTTCTCCATAGACCTTCCGCTCGCCCTTACAGAGGCGGTGGAGAAGGCAGGGGAGCATGCCGAGGAAGTCAGGCTCCTGGGCATCCAGTGGTGCATAGACCAGTGCCGCGAACTCCTTTCCAGCGGGGTTCCGGCCGTCCATTTTTACACGATGAGCCGGTCCGACTCCGTAGCCCAGGTGCTTCGCAGCTGTTTTTAAGCCGGATTTTATTGCGGAAAACATAGATTATTCTTAATTTTGCCTTTAGTGCAAAAACCAATGCCATGATTGTAAAATCTTTTGTCCTTAAGCAGCGTTCCATCGCCCAGATAGCCGCCCTGTGCGACTCTTCTACCATTGCCGTCGTTCGCCCCGGCAAGAAAATCGAAGCCCTTTTCCGGGATGCCGTCCGCAAGACGGTGGTGGAAAAGAAGCAGGCCTTCGATGAGATTGTAGCCATCCGGGAGCATTTCTGTGCCATGGCAACGGGAGACGGATATATCAAGACGGTAGACGAAACCGTAGATACGGTGGCCACCTATCTGCACGAAGCCATGTACGTGCAGACGTCGGCCTATGCCCTGGAAGACTATGTTCTGGCCAAGTGCTCCCGCCTCTGTGCGGAAGCCGTGTACCAGCAGGTGGGAGGAACCCTCCTGGATGGTACGCAGCTGATGATCTGCCGCCAGGACAAGCAGGGCAACCAGCACTTTGACTGGCAGGCTTCCAAGGAGCAGATCTCCCGCCGCTGCCAGGGCGTGCCCGGCCCCATCGTCATCGCCGGAGGATACGGAATGCTGGATTCCGGCTATGTGGTGCGTGTGGGAAAGGACGGCGCCCATATGATGGCGTCCCTCATTGCCGCCGTCCTGGGAGCCAGCAGCATCGAATTCCATATTGAAGCCCCCGGAGTGGGAGGCATCCCCGCCATGACTTACGACGAGGCCGCGCACTACTGCGCTTCCTCCCTGGCGCCCTTCTCCTCTTCGGCCATCTGGCCCGCGAAGAACGCCGGCATCCCTATCCTGGTCAAGAACATAGAGGACGAGAAGTTTGAAGGCACTATCATTTCCACGGGATCGGCCCATAAGATAGATGTACTTTCCGATAAAGGACTCAACCTTATTACGGTGTATGGAACGGGCCTTCTGGGCCGCGTCGGTATGTCCGGAGGCATTTTCTCCACCCTGGCCGCCGCCGGAGTGAACGTCCGTTTCATTGCCCAGACCTCTTCCGAATACAGCATCAGTTTCGCTATCAATGACGCAGACAAGGACACCGCCCTGGAAGCTATCCGGGGCCTGTTCCAGGACAATCCGCTGCTCCCGCTGGATGATGTCGTGGTTCTGAACCAGGCCGTGGGTATCGTGACGGTCTTCGGCAGCAAGATGAGAAACCTGCCCGGCACGTCGGGCGCCGTATTCGCCAAACTCGGAGAAGCCGGTATCAATATCATCGCCAGTGCCCAGGGAGGAGAGGAACTCTCCATCTCCCTGGTCGTTTCCGAGGCCGATACAGACCGGGCTGCGCAGTTACTTCGGTAATAATCAATGAGTTATAAAACAAGGGGTGCACCGCTAGGTGCACCCCTTTATTCGTAAGTGATTGATTTACTTAATGATGCCTTCTTCCTTGAAGATTTTGGTGAGGGCCTCCACCGCGCGGTCTACCTGTTCGCGGGTGTGGGTGGCCATCAGGGAGAAGCGGATGAGGGTGTCCTGCGGGGCACAGGCCGGTGGAACCACAGAATTGATGAATACGCCCTCGTCAAAAGCCCGCTTGGTGACGATGAAGGTTTTCTCCATGTCTCTGACGTACAGCGGGATGATGGGGCTTTCCGTATCTCCGATCTCGAAGCCTTCTTCCTTGAAGCGGCGCAAGGCGTAATTGGTAACGTCCCAAAGTTTGGCGATGCGCTCCGGCTCTGCCTGGATGATGCGCAGGGCTTCACGGGCCGATGCGGTGGCAGCGGGGGTGTCCGAAGCCTGGAAGATATAGGTACGGGCGGTGTGACGGAGGTAGTTGATGATGACCTTGTCCGCGGCGATGAACCCGCCGATGGCGGCGAGGCTCTTGGAGAAGGTACCCATGATCAGGTCTACCTCATCGGTGAGGCCGAAGTGATCGCAGACGCCGCGGCCCTGCTTTCCGAAGACGCCCAGGCCGTGGGCTTCGTCCACCATGATGGCTACATTGTCGTACTTGTGCTTGAGCTCCACAATCTCCGGCAGCTTGGCAAGGTCTCCTTCCATGGAGAAGACACCGTCCACCACGATGAGCTTGACGGAATTCTTGGGGCAGCGCTTGAGGCAACGCTCCAGGTCCTTCATGTCGTTGTGCTTGTAGTGGAGGCCCTTGGCAAAGGAGAGACGGCGGCCATCCACGATGGAAGCGTGGTCACGGTCGTCGCAGATGATGAAATCGTCCTTCGTGAGGAGCTGAGGGATGACACCGCTGTTCACGGTGAAACCGGTGGAGAACACCAGGGCTTCGTCCTTGCCTACGAAAGTTGCGAGCTCTTTTTCCAGCTGCACATGGATATCCAGGGTTCCGTTGAGGAAACGGGATCCGGCGCAGCCGCTGCCGTATTTCTTCAGCGCCTCGATGCCGGCGTTGATGACTCTTTCGTCTCCGGTGAGTCCGGTGTATGCATTGGAACCGAACATCATAATCTTGTGACCGTCCATGGTCACCTCGGTTCCCTGTTTGCTGGTTATCTGGCGGAAATAAGGATAGATATCCTTTTCCATCATCTTCTGGGGAAGATCATATTTGGCCAGTCTGGCGTGTAATAGTCCCATTGGTAATAGGTTTTTGTAGCGTTTAAACGTGCAAAATTACGAAAAAAATCTTTATTCACGCATATTTGGGGATTTTTTCGTACCTTTGAGCCTTCATTGAATCAAGCAAAACAAGAATATGGAAGAGCGTAAACTCAATTTCTTAGAGGAGATCATTGAAAAAGATCTGGCCGAGGGCAAAGTGGACAGCATCATGACCCGCTTCCCTCCGGAGCCCAACGGATACCTTCACCTGGGCCACGCCAAAAGTATTTGCCTGAACTTCGGCCTGGCGCAGAAGTACGGCGGCAAAACCAATCTCCGCTACGACGACACCAACCCCACCAAGGAAGACACCGAATATGTAGATTCCATCAAGGAAGATATCCAGTGGCTGGGCTTCCAGTGGGACAAGGAACTTTACGCCTCGGATTATTTCGACCAGCTCTACGAGTGGGCCGAAGACCTCATCAAGCGCGGCCTGGCCTATGTGGACGACCAGACCCAGGAGCAGATCCGCGAAAACCGCGGCACCGTGGACAAGCCCGGTACCCCCAGCCCCTGGAGAGACCGCACCCCGGAAGAAAACCTCAAGCTGTTCCGGGAAATGAAGGAAGGCAAGTACGCGGAAGGGGAGAAGGTGCTCCGTGCCAAGATTGACATGGCCCATCCCAATATGATGTTCCGGGATCCTCTTCTGTACCGCATCAAGTTTGCCCATCACCACCGCACCGGAGACAAGTGGTGCATCTACCCGATGTACGACTACACCCACGGTCAGTGCGATTCCATAGAACACATCACGCACTCCATCTGCACCCTGGAGTTCGATGTCCATCGTCCCCTGTACGACTGGTTCATCCAAACCCTCGGAATCTATCCTTCCCATCAGTATGAGTTCGCCCGCCTGAACCTCACCTATACGCTGATGAGCAAGCGCAAGTTGCTGGAACTGGTGCAGAAGGGTCTTGTTAGCGGCTGGGACGACCCTCGGATGCCCACCCTCTGCGGTGTGCGCCGCCGCGGTTATACCGCCAATGCCCTCAAGATGTTTTGTGACAAGATCGGCGTTTCCAAGAGAGACCAGCTGATGGATATCCAGTTGCTGGAATGGTGCGTCCGTCAGGACCTGAACGAGCGCTCCAACCGCTATATGGTAGTGCAGGATCCCGTGAAACTCACCATCACCAACTGGCCCGAAGGCAAGGTGGAATGGTTTGACTGCCCGTTGAACCCGGCCGATCCGGAAGGTGCCAAGAGAAAGGTTCCCTTCACCGGAGACCTCCTCATCGAAAGGGCAGACTTTATGGAAGACGCTCCCAAGAAGTTCTTCCGCCTCAAACCCGACGGGGAAGTGCGCCTCAAGTATACCTATATTGTCAAGTGCAACGAGGTAATCAAGGACGAGAACGGAGAGGTTGTGGAGCTGAAGTGCACCTACGACCCTTCCACCGAGTACCGTGCCGTCAAGGGTACCATCCACTGGGTATCGGCCGCCCACGCCAAGGAGCTGGAGCTCCGCAACTACGACCGCCTCTTCACCCTGGCCGATATGAGCCAGGTGCCCGAGGACAAGGACTACAAGGATTTCCTGAATCCGGAGTCCCTGGTGCTGGGCAAAGGCTGGGCAGAACCCGCCCTGCTGGAGGACAAGTCCGGCATAGCCGTCCAGTTCGAGCGCACCGGCTACTATGTAATGGACAAAGATTCAACGCCGCAGCATGTTGTGTTCAACAAAACCACGGCGTTGAAGGATTCTTACAAACCGGAATAATCAGATTTTCTGCTTGAATACGCGGTAACCGTAAATGGCGATTACCACGAAGCAAATCATCGGCAGTACAAACGATACGTTGACCGCGGGCATTCCCAGGAGTGTTCCGCGGTCTATGATCATGGCCTGCAGCGGAGGCAGCACGGAGCCGCCCAGGATGGCCATGATAAGGCCTGCGGCACCAAACTTGGCATCTTCTCCCAGGCCGTCCAGGGCAATGCCGTAGATGGTGGGGAACATCAGGGACATGCAGGCGCTGACCGCCACCAGGCAGTACAGGCCGGCTATGCCCCGGAAGAAGATGACGCCCAGGGTGCACAGGATGCCGGCAAGGGCAAAAATGTGCAGCATCTTGCCGGGGCTCATGTATTTCATCAGCCAGGTGCAGATAAAGCGGCTGCAGCAGAAGATGATCATGGCGGCGATGTTGTAACGCTGGCTAAGCACCTCTGCGTCTATCTCGCTCATTCCTTGCTCCATGAAGATGCGCGTTCCGTACTGGATGATGAAGGTCCAGCACATGATCTGGACACCCACATAGAAGAACTGGGCCAGCACGCCTTCGCGGTAGCGTTTTTTCCCAATCAGGTCTGAGAGGGTTTCGCGGATGCTGCCCTTGTTCTCTTCCTTCACGTGCGGCATCCTGACCAGCAGGATGAGGAAGAACATCACCACGATGACCAGGCCGATGGCAACGTACGGGGCAATGAGGATGCCCAGGTCGCTCTGTTTGATGGCCTCGAACTCTTCCGGGGGAAGGGCTGCGCGCTCGGCGCTGCTGAGGGGATTCAGGCGGGCCTGGATGAAATTCATGGCTACGAACATTCCGCAAAGGGAGCCGATGGGGTTGAACGACTGCGCAAAGTTGAGGCGACGGGTGGCCGTTTCCGGGGAGCCCATGGCCAGGATATAGGGGTTGGCGCTGGTTTCCAGGAAGCTGAGACCGCAAGTGAGGATGAAGTACGCCACCAGGAAGGGCCAGTACGTGCCGGTGGAGCGGGCGGCAATAAAGAGGAACGCCCCGGCGGCGTAAAGCCCCAGACCCATCAGGATGCCTTTCTTATAGGTGTAACGCCGGATGAACATGGCGGCCGGCAGGGCCATGGCAAAGTACCCGCCATAGAAGGCCACCTGCGTGAGGGCGCCTTCCGTCACGCTCATCCGGAAAATCTTGGAAAAGGCCTTCACCATGGGATTGGTGATGTCGTTGGCAAAGCCCCACAGCGCAAAACACGCCGTAATGAGTATGAACGGCAGCAGATAGTTGACGCCGTTATACTTGAATATGCTTTTCTTTTCCATTATTTCTTAAATAACGGTCCGTAGGCAGCGCAAGCGCGGTAATCGGCCCCTTCCGGGTCCATTCCGAAGGCACGCCAGGAGGAAGGACGGAAGATCTGCTCTTCCGGCACGTTGTGCATGCAGACGGGGATGCGGAGCATGGAGCAGAGGGTGATGAGGTCTGCTCCCACGTGGCCGTAGACGATGGCGCCGTGGTTGGCTCCCCAGCAGTTCATGACGTTGTAAACATCCTTGAACGGGGCCTTGGTGGCGTCCAGGCGCGGGGCGAACCAGGTGGTGGGCCAGCCCTTGTCCGTCCTCTCGTCCAGGATCTTGAACTGTTTCTCGCTCACATCCACCGTCCAGCCTTCGGCCAGTTGCAGCACCGGTCCCAGGTTCTTGACCATATTCACGCGAATCATGGTGCAGGGCATGTTGCCCTTGGAGAGGAACTTGGAAGAGAAGCCGCCGCCGCGGAAGTATTCCCGGTTGGCCGGCACCCAGACGGTGTTGTCCAGGCAGGCCTGGGCCTCTTTTTCGGAAATTTCCCAGAAGGGCTTCATGGCCGGCTGGCCTTCCTTGGAGCACTGGCCGCAGCCGTCCAGCGAGGCGGCGCCGGAGTTGATCAGGTGGATGATGCCGCCGGCGGCCTTGCCCTGCAGCTTTTCTCCGGTGACGCGCTCTACCGCCTCGGGACTCCAGTAGGTGCGCACATCGGCAAAGATGGCGGCCGTTTGGGAAACCAGGTGGCCCAGCAGCATGGCTACGCCGTTGAGGCTGTCGTTCTCCGTGGCCAGCACGAAGGGCTTGCGGATGCCGTTCCAGTCGAAGGATGAGTTGAGGATGGCCTCCGCGAAGTCTCCGTTGGGGTAGAAGTCCGTCCACTGACGCTGGCCCTGGAAACCGCCCAGGATGGCGTTGTGGCCCAGGGCTTCCTCTCCGAAGCCCAGCTCCTTGAGCTTGGGATTGCCCTGCAGGAGATCCCGGATGATGATGGCCATCTTCACGGTGAACTCCCAGTCCTTTTCCTTTTCCTCACGGTTTTTCTTCAGATCCGGCCGGTTGCAGATATCTTCGTATTCCTTGCAGTTCTTTTTAGCCCATTTGAGCGCCTTCTCGAACTCTTCGTGGTCGTAGATGCCCCTTTCCATCCGGCGGATGATCTCCACTTCGTCGATGCCTTCACAGCGCATCCCCAGGTAGTCTTCGAAGAAGTCCGGGTTCACGATGGAACCGGCGATACCCATGCAGACGGCGCCGATGGAGAGGTAGCTCTTTCCCCTCATGGAGGCGGCCGCCACGGCGCATTTGGCAAAGCGGAGGATCTTTTCCTCTACATCGGCCGGGATGGCCTGGTTGTCGGCATCCTGCACGTCGTGTCCGTAGATGCCGAAGGCGGGAAGGCCTTTCTGGGCGTGGGCGGCCAGCACGGCAGCCAGGTATACGGCGCCGGGACGCTCCGTTCCGTTGAAGCCCCACACGGCCTTGATGGTGTGCGGGTCCATATCCATGGTTTCCGATCCGTAGCACCAGCAGGGGGTTACCGTGATGGTGACGGCTACGCCTTCCCGGGCAAATTTTTCCGCGCAGGCGGCGGTTTCCGCCACACGGCCGATGGTGGTGTCTGCCAGGACGCATTCTACGGGGGCTCCGTCGGCATAGCGGAGCTTTTCTTCTATGAGTTTAGCCACGGCCCGGGCCATTCCCATCGTCTGGTCTTCCAGGGATTCGCGGACGCCGTTCATTCTTCCGTCAATGGTGGGACGGATGCCAATCTTGGGGTGAGAGATAATCATATGGTTAGTGGGTTGGTTGATCTTACCGGTTTCAGCCTTAAAGGTAAGAAAAATCTTCCTAATTCTGAAAAAAATCCTTAACTTTGAATTTATCCGTCAGTTACGTTGTATGGCAGGCTCCCACATATCCGAAAACAGCAGAAGAATCGCCCGAAATACGGTTCTCCTGTATTTCAGGATGGGGGTGATGCTCCTGGTGGGGCTGTACACCTCACGGGTGGTATTGGGCGCTCTGGGACAGGACGACTACGGCACTTTTGGTGCCGTGGGGGGCGTTGTGGCCCTTTTTTCTGTATTTACGGGAGCTGTGGCCAGCGCGGTGAGCCGCTTTATGGCGGTGGAATTGGGCAGGGCCCACAAGCGCTTAGAAGATGTGTTTTCCACTACTGTATTTGTGCAAGCCGCCCTGGCGGCAGGTGTCCTTATCCTGGCAGAGGTCCTGGGCGTATGGTTCCTGAATAACCGGATGTCCATCCCGGACGGCCGGATGGAGGCAGCTAACTGGGTGTTGCAGTGCGCAATAGGCGTCTTTGTGGTGAATATGCTGTCTGTCCCGTATAATGCCGCCATCATTGCCTACGAGAAAATGGAGGCGTTTGCCTACATCAGTATAGCCGAAGCTTTTCTGGCCCTTGGAGCCGCCATGGCCACACGCTATGCTCCCGTCGACAAGCTGAAACTGTATGCTGTTTTGATGTTGGCAGTGGCTTTGTTGGTGCGTGTGCTCTACGGGATGTATGCTCATCGTCACTTCCCGGAATGTCGTTTTCGCCGCAGCCGGGTGAGCCGGTCTCTCATCCGGGAGATGGGCTCTTTTGCCGGGTGGACTTTTCTTGGAAGCGGGGCCAGCGTGCTCAACGCCCAGGGTATCAACATCCTGTTCAACTTGTTCTTTGGCGTCCGGGTGAATGCGGCGCGTGATGTGACCGTGAAACTGGAGGGGAACGTGACGCGCTTTATCAACAACATCACCACGGCTATCAATCCCCAGATCAACAAATCCTTTGCCGCCGGTTCCCATCAATATCTGCACGAGTTGGTGTGTAAGGGAGCCAAGTATTCCTATTTCCTGTATTTCTTCTTCGCACTTCCCATTGTCCTGGAAACTCCGGAACTGCTCCGGTTATGGCTGGGTTTTGTGCCGGACCATACCGTGGAATTTGTGCGCATCTCAATGCTCTATTCCCTCTTCGTGGCGGTGGGAAACCCATTTGTGACGGCCGTTTTCGCCACAGGAAAAATCAAGGTTTACGAGATTGTTGCATCGGCCACCAACGTGCTGGCCTTCCCCTTGTCATACATTGCGTTCAAACTGGGAGGAACGCCGGAGACTGCCTACTGGTTTATAGCTGGAACCGCCTTTCTGGTACTTCTGGAGCGCATAGGTTTCGCCTGTGTTCAGACAGGCCTTGAGCCGGGAAAGATTCTTCACGACATGCTGCTTCCGGTGGCTCTGGTGAGTGTGTCGGCTGCGGTGGTTCCGCTGGCCGTATTCCTGCCGCAGGAGCCCTCTCTCCTGAGGACCGTGGAAGTAGTGCTGGTTTCCTTCCTTTCCACCGCTGCATCGGTTTTCTTCCTGGGAACCACAAGCGGCGAGAAATCGACTGTTATTCAATTTGTTAAATCACGTATCTTAAAGCGATAGAACTATGATTATCGGTTATACTACCGGAGTATTTGACCTCTTTCATGTGGGGCATCTGAATTTGTTGAAAAATGCCAAGTCCCTCTGCGATAAGCTGGTGGTGGGCGTTTCTACCGATGAACTGGTGCAGTATAAGGGCAAGCGCCCCTTCATCCCCTTCGAGGACCGTCTGGAGATTGTGCGCAGCATCAGGTATGTAGATGCTGCTGTTCCCCAATACGACATGGACAAACTGGCCGCCTGCAAGAAACTGGGCGCCAGCGTCCTCTTTGTAGGAGACGACTGGTACGGTACAGAAAAGTGGGAAAAGTATGAGGGTGAGCTGAAGGCCGAGGGTATCCAGGTAGTGTATTTCCCTTATACCAAGGGTGTCTCGTCCACCAAGATCAATGAGGCCCTTGACCAGGTAAGAGAAAAGTAGCATTATGGGTAAAGAGTTCTGTATGAGCTCCTTCCTGGCGCTCCGCTACATCGAGAAGTCTGACGAAAACTTCTCTCCGAAGTTGCGTCATCGTCCTGTGAGAAGGATTCCCGACGAAGAGAAAACGCCTATCTCGGGCGCAGCAGATCTTGATGTTGCCATCCGAAGGGTATTCGACTCCCTGAAAGGGGAGAGGCTCGGGCTCCTGCTTTCTGGCGGCATGGACAGCGGCATCCTGGCCACCTATATGCCTGAAGGAGCCGATGCTTACACCTTTCGCTTTCTGGGCGGGTCATTCGAGGCCGATGAACTTTCGCGGGCTCAGGAATTTGCCCGTCGATGTCGGCTGAACCTGCATTACGTGGATATAGACTGGAGCGTGGTCGAAGAATGCGTAAATCCGGTTATGGCCTCCAAGGGGGCTCCGGTGCATTCGATTGAGCCGCAGTTGTACTTTGCCGCTCATCAAGCGGTCCGGGACGGCGTCACCCGAATGGTTATAGGGGATGCCGCCGACTATGTTTTCGGTGGTATGGACGGCCTGTATGCCAAAGACTGGACCTTTGAGGAATTCGTACGGCGCTATGTATATGTGGATCCAGTCAGTGTTCTGGTGAATCCCGTGCCGATGGACTATCTGTTTGAACGTTATCGTACCGGAGAGAACAGCATCGACTTCGTGAAGTTTCTGGATGTCGTCTGTATGGACGAGAGTTACAGCAGCTATGAAAACGCTTTCGCTGCGGCGCAGATGCCATACACAGATCCATACGAAGCTCTTGTTATGACTTGTCCGTTGGACCTGTCCCGTATCCGGAGCGGTGATTCGAAGTATATAGTGCGGGATCTCTTCCGTATGCGTTACCCCGGTCTTCCCGTTCCCGGGAAGCTTCCTATGCCCCGTCCCGTAGATTCCTATTTTGCGTCCTGGAAGGGGCCCGTGAGGCCGGAATTCCGCAAAGATGTGGACTACACCTGTTTCTCTGGCAACCAGAAGTGGCTGATATGGTGCCTCGAGCGTTTTCTGGATACTATGCTATGATCCTTCGAAACAGCATATCGTTCCTCAAAGAGGTAAAGCGCGGCACCCTGGACCTGCTGTCCTTGGGATGCATGGCTTTTACTTCGCTTTTTCCCAGAGACCGCAACCTGGTGCTCTTTGGCGCCTGGGAGGGACATCAGTATGCCGACAATCCGCGTGCGCTCTTCCTTCTTTTCCCGGAGCTATATCCCATGAAACGCGGCGTATGGCTCACTTCTGAGGAATCCATCGCCCGGGAACTGCAGGAAGAGGGACTCCCGGTCTGCTTGAGTGGAACGTTCCGGGCGGCTATGCTCAGGCTACGGGCTGGGTATGTGATTCTTTCTAACTCGTTCCGCGACGTGGGTGGAAGTGCTCTGTTGGGAGGTGCAAGGGTCCTGAATGTGTGGCACGGCATCCCTATCAAGCGTATCGGCATCCCGGAGGATCGATTCAGGAAATGGGTCTTTCTGAAAAAACGTGACCTGGTAAAATATAGCTTCGTTTCTTCTTCTCCAGGGGTGACCTCCCAGTTCAAGAAGGGATTCCAGCTATCTGAATTGCAGATTTGTGAATGGGGCCAGGCTCGCAATGATGTATTCTATCTTCCGCACCGCAATGCCATCAGGGATTGTTTCCCAGGTTTGAGGACGGTAGTGTATATGCCCACCTTCCGGGGAGACTGGATGAACAGTCCTTCCCTGAACCTCTCGAGCATACTGGATCTTAGGGCGCTGGACGAATTCTGTCGCAGGAACGGCATGGTATTCCTTGTCAAATTCCACAAGTGGGCGCGTTTCAGCCCCATAGCAAACTACCGGAACATAAGGGTATTGGAGAACGATTCCGATGCCCAACTGATACTGGATGCCGCCGATATCCTCATTACAGATTATTCCGGCTGTTTTATAGACCATCTGCTGCTGGACCGTCCTCAAATCTTTTTTGCCTATGACCTGGAGCAGTATCTGGCGGCTGATTTGGGATTCCTGTACGATTACAGGGAGATTGTTCCGGGACCTGTGTGCCTGGACAACCGTCAATTGCTGCGTGAATTGGAAATCCTTGCAGCAGGGGAGGACCCTTGCCGGGACAAACGCAAGCAGCGGCTGGATTTTTTCTACAGCAAAGATAACCGGGGCCCTGTCGCCCGGAAACAATTAGAGAAGTTTTTATGCCAAACGTAAGTGTCATCATCCCCAGTTACAACTTGGGGGAGTACATAGGAGAAACGCTCCAGAGCGTGAAGGACCAGACGTTCCAGGACTGGGAATGCATTGTTGTGGAAAACGGCTCCTCGGATAACTCCAAAGATGTTATCCGGGAGTTCGTGTCGCTGGATGCCCGGTTCAAACTGATTCCGCTGCTGTCCAACATAGGCGTAGCCGCGGCCCGCAATATGGCCTTGCAGCGCTGTTTCGGCCGGTATATCCTCTTCCTGGATGCCGACGACCTGATAGATCCGCACTATATGGAAAAGGCGGTTGCGGCCCTGGAAGAAGACCCTTCTCTGAATATAGTCTATGCCCGGGCAGACCGCTTCGGGGAAGAAACCACCTGGGATCTTCCGCCCTTTGACATGGGAACGATGCTGGCCCGCAACTGCCTGTATGTGAGCTGCTTTTTCAGAAAGCAGGAATTGGATCTGTACTATGGCGCCGGCTTCGACACCTCCTTTGTGAACGGTTACGAGGACTGGGATTTCTGGCTCAGTTTCCTGGAGCACCTGCCCGAGGAACCCCGCGTCCTGCAGCTTGAGGAGGTCCTTTTCCACTACAGAACCCGCCCCGGTTCCAGAAACAAAGGCGTGTCCGATGAAATTCTCGCAGAGATCCGGCTCAAGCTTTGGAAAAAGCACAAAGCCCTGTATGGCAGGTACTTCTGCAATCCCACCGAAACCGTTGAATACAAGAGAATGCAGCGGGCTTTTGGCAAGGCGTCCAAGTCCCTGGGCTGGCAGCTGAGGATGGGCGTCAAGGAACTGCTTCACCGCAAATGAAAAAAGTCCTTGTCATAGTAGTTACTTATAACGGGATGCGGTGGTTGCAGCGCAGTCTGGGCTCCGTTCCCGCCTGGGCGCAGCTGTATGTTTTCGATAACGATTCCACGGACGGGTCGGCGGATTTCGTGGCGGCGCATTTCCCTTCGGCCAAACTGATCCGGAGTGCGGAAAATTTAGGATTTTCAAAGCCCAATAATCTGGGTTTCGAATATGCCGTTTCCCACGGATTCGACTACGTCTATCTCCTGAACCAGGATGCCTGGCTGGAGGAGGGGAGTCTGGAGAAACTCCTGGCGGCGGCTCAGGCGCATCCGGAGTATGGGGTACTAAGCCCTTTGCAATACCAGGATGGATGTCAAAAGCTTGATGTGCAGTTTGAAAAGCTGTATAGAAGGGCCGATGGCCAGGTGGCGGAAGTGCCGCGCGTGATGGCGGCGCACTGGCTGGTCCCCGTGCCGGTGGTGGAAAGAACCGGTCTGTTTGAAGAGGATCTTTTCCCGCTTTACGGACAGGATGACGAGTGGTGCTCCCGTTTGCATTTTTACGGACTGAAAGTGGGGGTGGTACAAGACGCCCGCGCCGTTCACGACCGGGCTTTTCGGGAAGAGCCTCTGGAAAAGACGGTCCGGAGGAATTATTATGTGGGTTCCCTGGTGCGGCTCTGCAACTTGGACGGCCCTGTTTTTGAAAAATTTTTATTTGTGGTTTTCTTCACTTTCGTGAAAGCTTTCAAGTATTGTAGTTTATTGCCTTTCAAGTACTTCCGTAGGATTTGCCGGGAGCTTCCCCGGGTGAAGGAGCACCGTTCTCGCGTGCGTATGCGTGTACAAAACGCGCGGTAATCTTGCTTAATCGGCGGAAAATGCGTAAATTTGTATGTTTTACACAGATTACGCATTATGGCATTAGCAGATATTCTCAAGAAAGTTTTCGGTTCCAAAAGCGACCGGGACATGAAAGAAGTCCGGCCAATCCTGGACAAGGTATTGGCCGCATATCCTGAAATAGACGCCCTTACCCCCGACGGGCTGCGGGAACGCAGTGCCGCCATCCGGGAAAAGATAGCCCAGGTGGAAAAGCCTTTTGAAGACAGGATAGCCCAGATCAAGGCCGAACTGGAAAAGGATATTCCCATTTCCGAGAAGGAAACCCTGGCTACCGAAAGCGACAAGCTGGTGAAGGAAGAGGATGAGGCCATCGAGAAAGTGCTGATGGAAGTACTTCCGGAGGCTTTCGCCATCGTCAAGTCCACCGCCCGCCGCTTTGCCCAGAACGAGCAGATTCGCGTGAAGGCCACCGCCTTCGACCGGGACCTGGCCGCCGCCGGAAAGGATTTCCTGGAAATCGACGGAGAAGATGCCGTCTGGCACAACCACTGGCAGGCCGGCGGTAACGAGATAACCTGGGATATGGTGCATTACGATGTCCAGCTCATCGGCGGCATCGTCCTGCATCAGGGCAAGATTGCAGAAATGGCAACCGGTGAAGGTAAAACCCTGGTGGCCACCCTCCCGGTGTTCCTGAACGCCCTGGCCGGAAAAGGCGTCCACGTGGTGACGGTGAACGATTACCTGTCCAAGCGTGACTCCGAGTGGATGGGCCCGCTCTATATGTTCCACGGCCTCTCCGTAGACTGCATAGACAAGCACCAGCCCAATTCCGACGCCCGCAAGAAGGCGTACAACTGCGATATCACCTTCGGCACCAACAACGAATTCGGCTTCGACTACCTCCGTGACAACATGGCCACCCGCCTGACGGACCTGGTCCAGAGAAAGCACCACTACGCCATCGTGGATGAGGTAGACTCCGTGCTCATCGACGACGCCAGAACCCCCCTGATCATCTCCGGTCCTATGGAAAAGACCTCCGGAGACGAGCAGTTCATGGAATATCGGCCCTATGTGGAGAACCTGTACAACAAGCAGCGCACCCTCATCAACAACACCCTCAACGAGTCCAAGAAGCTCATCGCCGCGGGGGATGAGGCCGAGGGAGGAAAACTCCTGTTCCGCTGCTACAAGGGTCTCCCGAAGTACCAGCCCCTCATCAAGTTCCTCTCGGAACCCGGCATGAAGGCCCTGATGCAGAAGACGGAAGCGTATTATCTGCAGGACAACGAGCGGGAAATGCCGAAGGTGACGGACGAGCTTTACTTCGTCATCAACGAGGTGCTCAATTCCGTGGATATGACGGACAAGGGCCACGACACCCTGGCCCAGAGCGTAAGCGATCCGGACTTCTTCGTGCTGCCGGATATGGGCAGCGCCATTGCCGATATCACTCACGACGCCTCTCTGTCGGCCGCCGAGAAGGCCGAAAAGAAGGATGCCCTGATGGAGGACTTCTCCCTCAAGAGCGAGCGTGTGCACACCGTGATCCAGCTCCTGAAGGCGTATGCCATGTTCACCAAGGACGTGGACTACGTGATCGTGGACAACAAGGTGAAGATCGTGGACGAGTCTACCGGCCGTATCATGGAAGGCCGACGCTGGAGCGACGGTCTGCACCAGGCCGTGGAAGCCAAGGAAAACGTGAAGGTGGAAGCCGCCACCCAGACGTTTGCCACCGTCACCCTCCAGAACTACTTCCGTATGTATCACAAGCTGGCCGGTATGACCGGTACGGCCGAGACGGAAGCCGGTGAGTTCTGGGATATCTACAAGCTGGATGTGGTGGTGATTCCCACCAACCGTCCCGTCATCAGGGACGACCAGGACGACATCATCTACAAAACCAAGAAAGCCAAGTTCAACGCCGTCATAGACAAGGTGGTGGAACTCTCCAACGCCGGTAGGCCCTGCCTGGTGGGTACCACGGATGTGGAAACCTCGGAGCTGCTGGCCCGTATGATGAGGATGCGCGGTATCCACGCGGATGTCCTCAACGCCAAGGAGCACGCCCGTGAGGCAGAGATCGTGGCCAATGCCGGTCTGAAGGGCCACGTTACCATCGCCACCAATATGGCCGGCCGTGGTACGGATATCAAACTCTCTCCGGAGGTGAAGGCCGCGGGCGGTCTGGCCATCATCGGCACCACCCGTCACGATTCCCGCCGTGTAGACCGTCAGCTGCGCGGCCGTGCCGGCCGTCAGGGAGACCCGGGAAGCTCCTGCTTCTATATTTCCCTCGAGGACGACCTGATGCGTAAATTCGGCTCCGAGCGCATTGCCGGAGTGGTGGATAAGCTGGGAATGGCCGACGACGAGGCCCTGGTGAGCGGAATGCTTTCCAAGAGCATCGAAAATGCCCAGAAGAAGGTGGAGGAGAACCACTTCGGATGGCGCAAGCGCACCCTGGAGTACGACGATGTGATGAACTACCAGCGCGAGGCCGTGTATGCCCGCCGCCGCAATGCCCTCTCCGGTGAAAGGATTGAAATCGATGTCCAGAACATGATGGAGGACACCGCCAACATCCTGGTACAGCAGAGCGAGGGAATGCCCTTTGAGGCTTTCGAAGAGTATGTGATGAGTAAACTTTCCATGGACCTGGGCTTTGACGAGGCCTTCTACGCAGAAGCCAAGCCCGCGGAGATTGCCGCCAGGCTCACCGCCCATATGCAGGAAGTATACGAGCGTCGTATGAATACGATGGTGGAGCGCGTGAACCCTGTCATCAAGACGGTGTACGAGAAACAGGGGTCCATGTACGAGAACATCGCCATCCCCATCTCCAACGGCAAGCGCCAGCTTTCCCTGAGCGTAAACCTCAAAAAAGCCTACGAAACCGAAAGCCGGGAGATTGCCAAGGCCCTGAGCCGCAGCATCATCCTGTACTATATTGACGACTACTGGAAGCAGCACCTCAGGGATATGGACGACCTGCGCCAGAGCGTGCAGAACGCCACTTATGAGCAGAAAGACCCTCTGGTGGTGTACAAGCTGGAAAGCTACAACTTGTTCACCGAGATGCTGGAGAACCTCAACGAGCACGTGCTCAGCTTCCTGCTGCGTGCCTTCATCCCGCTGAGGGATGCTTCTGACGCCCGTGAAGCCCGTCCGGCCCAGCAGCCCAATCGCAACCTCCAGCAGATGCGTCATACAGATCCCGGCCAGCTCTCCACCAACGGGGAACAGCGCTCCCGTATGCCCGTCAAGGTAGACAAGCAGGTAGGAAGAAACGACCCTTGCCCCTGCGGCAGCGGCCTCAAGTATAAAAACTGCCACGGAAAAGGAATTGTATAACCACGAAATAACTAATAACAAACAAGTTACATATGGACACAAATGTTAACATGAACGAGGTGAGCCGCATTTCTGCGGGCACCGTATTCAATGGGGAAATCACTTCCTCCAATGACATTCGCATCGACGGTCAGTTCGAGGGCCGCATCAATTCCAAAGGCCGTCTGGTCGTCGGAGAGCGCGCTGTCGTAAACGGAGATGTGATTTGCACCAATGTAGATTTCAGTGGAACCATGTCCAAGGGAACCTTCTACGTGATGGATACCCTCTCCCTGAAAGCCGGTTGCTCTGTGGACGGAGACTTGCGTTTCAAGCGCCTCCAGGTAGACCTGGATGCCAAGATCAACGGCAATCTGCGCGTACTCAATGAAAAGGAATTTGAACAGGTCGCCCAGCAAAAGGCTCCCGTAAAGCCCGCTGCTCCGGCACAAGCTAAGGCAGAAGATGGCACTGTGGGGAAAGAATAATAACGAACAGGAGAGTAATCACCCTCTCGTAGTAGAAACCAAGACAAATCACTCTGTTATGGCAAACACTGTAAATGTAAATGATGTTAACCGCATCGCTGCCGGCGCCAAGTTCACCGGTGATATCGCAACGGTAAACGATATACGTATCGATGGTTCCTTCGAGGGCCGTCTGTACTCTGAATCCCGCGTCGTGGTGGGTGAGAAGGCTGTAGTGAAAGGTGATATTTTCGCCACCTACATCGATTTCAACGGTTCCATGCTGGGCGGCAACTTCTATGTGAAGGATACCCTGTCCCTGAAGGCCGGCTGCATAGTGGAAGGAGATCTCTACTTCCAGCGCTTCCAGGTGGAACTGGACGCCAAGTTCACCGGCAAGTGCCAGGTGATGAACGAGGCGGAATTCCGCAAGATTGCCAGCCCCATGGAGGCTATGCTCCGCAAGTCCTCCCAGCCCGCTGCCAAGCCCGCGGAATAAGCTGAAAAGCGTTAGTTTTTAGTATATTTTATGAAAAAGTTTTTGTTTTTGTTCGCCGTTGTGGCTGCTGCCGCTTTTGCGGTCTCCTGCGAAAAGGAAGGCGGACATCAGGATGGCCCTCAGACCGTTGAAAACGTGTTTGAGGGCGCCGTTCCTACCGGATACTTCGGCTATGCCGAGGTTTCTGTTCCGGCAGGGACGGAAACCGTGTACATCGAGTACACTTACAAGGATGGTAGCACCAAGACCATCGCCCAGGCCGTCACTCCCGTAGTAGTCCGGCCTGAGGACGGAAAGGACATCGAGCCTTTCGGTACGGTAAAACTCCTCTTTGAGGCCGAAAAAGCCTCCAGGGTGAGTGTTTACTACAACCTGAACGAGGCCACCAAGGCCGATGAGGAAGAAAGCGTGTATACGCTCACGGATTTCCCCGTGGATCAGATTGAATCCGGCGAGTTTGGAAAAACCCGCTATGTCCAGGTCAAGTGGAGCTTTGCCTGGGAGAACAGTCCCGCTACCGGCAACCAGAATACCCGTACTTATCCCAAGGACGTGGTGTTTTATGACGCCGAGCACAACCACACCCTCCGCTACACCTTCGCCTATGGTGGCGGCAGTTGGCTGGCTCCGGAAGGTTATGTCCTTACGGATGCCTATGAGGTTGTGGATCACGTGGTTGTGGCCTACAAGTACAACTATTGCGGCGGCTGTGGAAACTGCCCCAAGTGTATGCCCTGGGGCTGCGCCTGCGGCTGTAACGGCTGGATTGACGGAAAGCCCGTGTACAAGGCCAACCCGGATTTCGTTCCTAGCGGAGACCTCACGGCTTCAGCCGGTCCCGAGGCCATTGTGGTTGACCCTGAGACGCCTGGAACCACCCCCATCGGAGACGGCGCGGAAGTGGAAGTGGATGAGAACGGCAACATCGGGATGGACTACCAGCCCGAGGATGTGGTGGAAGTGAATCTTCCGGAACCGGCTCCCTATGTGACCGAGGATGAAGGTTTCACGATGTATCACTCCAGCGGTGTTGTGATGTTTGACGACCGCTGGCCCAAGAGTATGCCCGAAGTGGATTACCTATACGATTACAACGATGTGGTGGTGGATTACGACATCGAGGCCCTGACGGTGGCGAACGAACTCCTGGAAACCGAAGGGTGGAGAGAGCAGGTAAAAGTAACCCTGCACGTCCGTGCCCTGGGTGGAGATGACGCCATTGCCGTGGGTCTGGTGCTGGAGAACTTCAACACGGACTACGTGGACTATGTGGACGAGTACAAGACGCTGGACAGCTGGCAGAACGCCCACGGCGAACTGCCCGTCTGGACAAAGACCACCCTTCAGGAAAACTCCTTCCGTTATGACAACCTCGAAGGTGCCTATACCCCCAGGAATACCAACAACCTGCGCCCTGCTGTGGAAGCGGGTCGTCTGCAGGCCCTGAATTCGGTGGATGGTAAAAGCACCGGCGGTCTGAATTCCGGCAACGAGGTTTATCAGTACAACGGAAATGATCACGTTTTCAACCCCGCGCGTAAGCTGTATGCAGACTGGGGCGGTGCCCACGAGGACCAGTATGACGGGAGCCTGGCCGCCCTTTACCAGACGGTTAACAAGAAACTCTCTGACGTTCAGAACCTCAAACTGTACAACACTGTTCCCGGTTATATGAATGTGGCCGGCGGTCTGTACACCTATACCGTGATTTACCATATGAAGGCCCGTTCCGAGATGGGCCCCGAAGAGAGCGCCGCCTGCAAGGCCAATATGGTGGATGCCGTGGTGAACACCCTTTCCCAGAACTTCTACCTGGTGAAAAAGGATCACGAACCCGTGGGCCTGAAAGGTTACCAGCCTTTGGATTGCCCCGTAAAGGGCTATTCAAAGACGTATAAGGATCGGTACGATGAGATGGTGAACAATCCCACCTATGCCGCCAACCTGGACCTGTCTACCACCTACAAGGCTGCCAACGGCATGGTCTGGGGCTTCAAGTGCCCTGTCCTTACCAAGCACGCCTGGGAACTGATGCCTTTCGCCGTTGCATACCCTCACTACAAAGAATGGGTCACCTCCGGCGGAACCGCCCACGCAGACTGGTACAAAGACAGCGAAATCAATCCTGTCGCCCTCGTTTGCGAGTGGTAATATAGCTATCCCGTACCCTCTCCCAGGGCCTTTTCCGGCATGGGGGAGGGTGTGGTGGCTATATTGAAAGAGTATTTATTAAATTTATTTATAATTATTGTAAAGGCCAGACTGGCGGATGGAGTATTATACCCTGAGTAGGTACGCCTACTGGAAATACTATTTTCTGATCCTGTACTACAAGCTCGAGGAATACCCCGAGTCGGTACGGGTATGGATAGTGTTCGGAACCATCTGCATGCTGCTGCTGGTGCTCATCGTGGTGGGAAATGCTTGCCGCACTTTTGCGCATTACCGCTTCACGCGCCTGATCCAGCACAATTACAATAATTATTTTGAGAAAATGAAGACCGTGGCCTCCCAGGCCCGCACCCTGGAGCCGGGAGAAATCACGGAAATCCTGGAACTGCCCAAGAACTTCAAGATGAAGGAAAAGCAGAACAGGAGTTTTGTTCCCACCCTTCTGGCCGTCCGGAGGGAACTGGGGTCTTCCCTGAGCCGTACCAATTGGATCCGCCTCACCCAGGCGCTCAAGATGCCGGCGTATTTCGAAAGCCAGATCCTTTCCCGCAGCATCCGCAAGAAGGTACAGGCCTTCAAGGATGTGGCGGATCTGGATGCCACCCTGAAGGAAGCCGTGGCCTCCCGTTACATCTTTGCCAAGAACCGCAAGCTGCAGATGCACGCGAGGCTCCACCAGGCCCGTTTCGGCACCTCCTATCCCTTCAAGGTTCTGGAGGAAGACCCTAATCTGGTGTTTACGGACGAGATGGTGGTCAAGTATCACAACGTGCTGGTTTACAGGCAGAAAAACGGTCTCACCATGCCCAACTTTATCCGCTGGTGCAATCGTGTTCCCGTGAACGAGGAACTCCGTATCTTCGCCGTGAACGAAATCCGCCTTTTCCGTCGCAAGGAAGACTGTGCCGAACTGCTCTCGATGCTGATCGGCAGCCGCGAAGAAGCCTTCTCCTGCGCTCTTATCCGGGCTCTCGGAGAACTGGAATACCTTCCTGCCGAGAAGGAATTCTGCCGGCGCTATCTGAGCGCCTCCTTCACGGAACGTCAGGTGCTGGCCGAGGCTATCGGCGCCCTGGGTTCCGGCAATCCGGAGGTGGTTCAATTCCTGGAGGAGGATTTCCTCCAGACTACAGACTATGTGACCCGTATGGTGCTCCTCCGGGTCCTTTACCGGTACGGGGATATCGGCCGAAAAGCTTATACCCGGCTCAGGGAGGGTGCTACTCCCGAGCTGTTGCCCTATTTTGTGCATATCGAGTGTGACCTGATAGACAGCCGCCATTATGCTTGAGACGTTCGATACCATCTTCAGCTACTTCGTAGCCATCTATTCCACCATAGTTCTTTCGAGCTATGTGGCTATGGCTATCCTGGCGTTTCTGGAGCACCGCAAGCACTACACCTATCACGACGATGCGTACACCATCGACGAGCTTAAGAAATCTCCTTACACCCCCGGCATTTCCATCGTAGCCCCGGCGTACAATGAGGAGAAGACCGTTATCACCAATGTGAAGTCTCTGCTGAGCCTGGATTATCCGGATTTCGAGGTGGTTATCGTGAATGACGGTTCCAAGGACAAGACCCTGGAACTGCTCATAGAGAATTTTGACCTGGTCAAGGTCCCGTACGCCTATGTGGAAAAGATCAAGACCAAGCCTTTCCGCGGCCTGTACAAGACAAAGAGCGACAACCCGTCCTTCAAGCGGCTTACCGTAGTGGACAAGGTGAACGGCGGCACCAAGGCCGATGCCTCCAATGCCGGCATCAATGTGCTCTCCAACAAGTTCTTCGTGTGCACGGACGTGGACTGCGTACTGGATCAGTACGCCCTTTACCGCATCATCTGGCCCACGATGGCTTCTACCCGCCGCGTGATTGCCGTCAGTGCCACGATGCGCATGAGCAACGGCAGTATCGTGGAGGAGGGAAAGATGGTGGACGCCCGTCCGCCCCACAGCCTCATCCCCCTGTTCCAGGACCTGGAGTACACCCGCTCCTTCCTCATCGGCAAAACCGCCCTGGCCCGCATCAATGCCCTGCAGAATGTATCCGGCGGTTTCGGTATGTTCGACCGTGAGATTGCCATCAAGGCCGGCGGCTACGACGGAGACTCCTTTGCCGAGGATATGGACATCGTGGCCCGTATGGTCCGGTATATGTGCGATACCGGGGAAGACTACCGCATTGTCCAGATTCCCGAGACCTGCTGCTGGACGGAAGGCCCTTCCACCCTGAAGGTGCTCAGCCGCCAGCGCACCCGCTGGGGACGCGGCCTTTTCCAGTTCTACGGTGTTCACCGGGATATGGTGGGCAACCGCAATTATCGCCGTTATGGCGCCCTTACGCTCACGTACGTGTTCTTCTTTGAGCTGCTGGCCCCGGTGGTGGAACTCATCGGCTATCTTTCCGTATTCTGGTTCTTCCTGCGCGGTGCCGTTAACTACCATACCATCTGGATCGCTTTCCTGGGTCTGTACATCTTTGCCCAGCTGCTCACGATGGTGATTATTTCGTATGATAACTGGGTGGGCACCTCCTTCAAGAAAAAGACAGATTATCTGTGGTTTGTGATGGCTTCCCTGCTGGAGCCCTTCCTGTACCACCCGCTCAATACCTATTTCAGCCTCAGGGGCTATTGGAAACACATCCTGGGTACCCAGATGGTTTGGGGTAACATGACCAGAAAGGGTGTGCAGTCGGCCAAGCCCGTGGGCCCCAAACCCACCACCCTGGCCCCTATGCAACAACCTCAGCAGAAAAAGCCCGATGCGTAGATGGATGCTGCTCATAGGGTTGATAGTGGCTGTGTCTGCAGGAATGCAGGCGCAGAATAAGAAGAAGGCCATTATCCCGCAGAGAGACACCCCCGGAGAGTATGCCGAGAAGGTGTCCAACCTCTTCTCCCAGCACCGCTGGGCCAAGGGCAAGGAACTGCTGGACCAGGGCATGGAGTATTATCCGGAAGAGGCGGGCCTGCATTATCTGGCCGGCCGGTACTGGTGGAACGGCAAGGATTATGACAAGGCCCGGTATCACCTGGTGAAGGCCTGCCAGATCAATTACCACTATATGGATGCCAAGACGCTGCTGGTGAACCTGGAGGAAATCACCGGCAACTACTCCAGCGCCATCTGCTATGTGAACGAACTGCTGGAGGTGAACCCTTACTGGAAGGGCCTGTGGCTAAGAAAAGTGGATCTTTACAAGAAGATGGGCAACTTTGAGGAAGCCAATACGCTTCTGAAGCGCCTGTCCCAGATTTATCCCAACGACGCTTCCATCAGCAGCGACTACTTCGACGTGCTGGAAACCACTTACCAGCAGGCCCGCCAGAGCGGAGATTCCTCGGCCGCCGAGGATGCCCTGCGGGAGATTGTGAAGATGACGCCCAACGATGTGGACTACCAGCTGGCCTATGCCAACATCCTCATCCAGAAGGGAAAGCTGAGCGATGCCCTGGAGAACCTCACGGCGGCCATCAACGCCAACCCGGGCAATGTGCCTCTGGTGAAGAAAGCGACGGACATCCTGATGGAGGAAGGCCGGACGGTGGCCGCCCTCACGCTGGTGCGGAACCAGATGGCTCTTTCCCGCTCCTCGGAACTGGAGAACCTCTTCCGGATGCTGCAGGCCGAAAGTGCCCGCATAGAGTACGAGGCGGATGTCTATCAGACCTATACGCGCATCTACGATGCCGAAAAGACCCTGGAATCCCTCCAGTTCCTTCTGAACCAGTCCATCCGGAGGGGCTATTACGACGATGCCCTTCATTATATCAATGAGATGCGTCTCAAGAAGGGGGATGCCCCGCGCTGGTATATGATGGAGCAGGACATTTATACCCGTATGGGAAGGACGGAATCGGCCGCCCACAGCCTGAATCAGGGTTTCTCCCTGTATCCGGACGACTACGACCTCAATCTGGCCGTCAGCCGGATGCGCCTTTCGGAGGCGGCAGACTTTATGAATGAGGAGGTGTACGCCCGCGCCATCCCTCTTCTGGAATTCGTCCGCCGCTCCAGTGTAGATCCGGACCTGAGGGCATCGGCCATCCGCCGCCTGTCCGTCTGCTACCGGGAAACCAACCAGCCCGACAGGGCTGTGGCCATGCTGAGGGAGCGCCTGAAAACAGAATCGGAGGTTCCGGTGACGATGGATTACGCCGCCCTTCTGGTGAAGCAGGGTAAGCCGGAGGTCGCTCTCCAGGCCCTGTATTCCTCCTATGCCGATGCCAGCGATTCCCTGAGCCTTCGCCTGCTTTCCGGTGCCTATAAGGAAACGGCTTACACCTATCTGAAGGACCGTCTGCAGGCAGGAGCCCTCACGGGCCTGTACGATATCTGCGAGACCATTCTCCAGATGGATCCGAAAGACTACTGGGGCCTTCGCTATGCCCTTCGCACGGCCGATGAGCCGCTCCCGTACGCCCTGAGGGGCATAGACGCCTATCCCGGGGACCTTACGTTCCCCATCAAGGCCGCTACTATCTACGCAGAGCGGGGAAGGGAGGCCGAAGCCCTGGCCATCCTCTCGCCCTATCTGCTGGATTTCCCGGCCGACGAGGACCTCCAGAAGAGCTATGCCGGCATCTCGGACGCCTTTGCCACCAAGCTCCTCAAATCCAGGGACATCGACAAGGCCGAAAAGATTCTGGACGAAGCCCTGCGGGTGCGCCCCCAGGACCCTGCCGTCCGGTATACGCGCGGCCTGGTGTACGAAAAGCGCAAGGACTGGGATTCGGCCTATGTGTATCAGCGCAATTACCAGCCTTCTCTGCTGGAAGAGAGGGAATACAAGTCCCGTATGAATTCCATCCGGGCCAAAACGCTTCACAATGTGATGGACGTGGGCATAGACTTTATGCGTTTCACGGATAAGAATACGCTGATGGCCATTGCCTCCGTGGGGTATGCCCACAACTGGAAGCGGGACGAATTCCAGAGCCGCATCAACTTCACCAGCCGGGATCCGGAGTATGACGAAGATCACCAGATGTATCTTTCGGCCGGTGGCCGCGGCCTACAGTTCCAGACTTCCTGGACGCACCACTTCGGCCAGGTGTTCAGTACGCAGCTCGCCGGTTCCTTCGGCACGGCCTACTTCCCGGTGGCCGGGGGAGACTTTACCGGAACTTTCCATCTGCCGCGGGACTGGGACCTGGAGGTGGGCGCTTCCTATCGCTATCTGCAGGACAAGGCACAGATGTATGCCGGTAACCTGAATGTGACCCATACCTGGAACAATATGTATGCGGGTCTCAAGTTCACTTCCGGCACCATCTATGGCATCGTGTTCTTCAACGGATCGGCCCGTTACCGCTTCTTCCCCTTCGACGGAGGACGTTCCTACGTGGAGGCGCAGGCCGGTGCCGGTACCGCTCCGGAAATCCTTTTCCTGAATTACTACCAGACCTCGTCCGTTTTCAACCACCTCAATTCCTTTGTGGCGTTGACGGCGCAGTGGGCCATTACCCATAACCTGGCCCTTCAGTTCTCCGGTACCTGGAATACCCTGTATGACCAGCGTGCCTCTGTCAGTTACCGAAATCTCCTTATGGCCCATGTCTCTCTTGCGATTTCTTTCTAATCTGTTTCTGGTGGGTGTCCTGTCTGTAGGATGTAACAACCTGGTGCGGGGTTCGGACGCCGTACACACGTACTATATCCATCCCGACGTGCAGGGAAGGGCCCTGGATGCCAAGATGGCGGAGTATATGAAAAAGCACCTGCAACGCCGTTGCGAGGCCAATCTGCTGGATCGGGACGGAATAGAAGTCGCCATCCACGTGGCCGATGATTTCGGAGGGGACTACAGCTTTTCGAAAATTCCGGGAGGAGGATACGACCTGAGGGCCCGGGATGAAAGGACGATGATCTGGCTGGTGTACCAGTTTATCAAGATGGCCGGGAAGGAGGACAAGGGGATCAGCACGGACGATCTTCCGCCGCTGCAGCTGAGCGGAAGGGACACGGTGGTCACGTTCCCCTTCGAATACAGAGACCTCTATATGCCCACCAACCAGAACATAGACATGACCTATCTCCTGGCCCTGAACAACCTGGAAATAGACTGGGGCATCTGGGGGCACAACCTCTCCCGCGTGCTGGGCAGCAACGGCAACCTCTCTTTCGGTTACCAGAATATGGACCAGGCCCTCTTTGCCAAGGGAACGGACGGGATTGTTCATCAGAACCAGTTCTGCTTTTCTTCCGACAAACTGCTGGAACTGACGGAAAAGTACATTATGGACCAGTACGGAGATGGTTCCAAGGTTCCGTACCGGATGACCATCGGTCCGGCCGACAATGACTGGGTATGCATGTGCCGCCGTTGCGAAACGGCCGGGAATACCCGGACCAATGCTACCCCGGCGCTGGTTCTTTTTGTGGAACGGCTGGCAGCCCGTTTCCCCAACCATACCTTCTTCATCCCGGGTTATTCCACCACCCAGGAGTGCCCGGACCATCATCTGCCCCACAATGTGGGGGTGTTCCTGTCGGCCATAGACTATCCCCGTTCCTGGAATGCCGATGACGAGCGCTGCCAGAAGTTCTTCCGGAACCTGGAGAAGTGGCAGGCGCTGACGGACAATGTCTACATCTGGGACTATGTGTCCAACTTTGACGATTATCTCACTCCTTATCCCATCCTGTACGTGATGCAGGAGCGCTTCCGGGAGTACCGGAAGAGGGGAGTGAAGGGCCTCTTCCTCAACGGATCCGGCTATTTCTATTCCATGCAGCAGGAGATGTACTCCTTCCTGCTGGCCGCTCTTCTTCTGAATCCGGATGCAGACATAGACCGGCTGGTGAGGGAGTATTACCAGGATGCCATGCCCAATGTGGGGCAGTTTTATTCCTCGGTCGTTCTCTCGATGGAGCAGAATGCCCGCCGCTCAGGCGCCGAACTGCCCCTGTACGGAGGAATGGAGGAATCTCTCCATTCGTATCTTTCCGAGCGGGATTTCCGGGAATTCTACTCGGTGTATCTGCGGGCATCGGCCATGGAAATGAGCCATCGGGAACGTGTCATCTACGAAAAAACGCGTCAGTTCGTGTCTTTCTCCTTCCTGGAGATGTGCCGCATCCACGGCCTGGGCTCCGGCGGTTTTGCCGAACTGGTGGGAGACCAGTGGGTGGTGAAACCGGAGGTGTGGTCTGCCGTGGAAGACCTCAAGATCATGACTCCCGAAGACGATCTCTGGATTCTGACAGACAACGAATATGCCGCTATGGACCATATGGACCGCGTAAATGAAGCCGGTGTATATGTGGCCGACTATGAGAACGAAGTGGAACTGTGGCTGGCCAGCGGAACCTGGAACAACGACCTCCTCCTGCGGCAGCCGCTGACGGTTTCCTTTGACGGGGGCTCGGAAAAGACGACCAAACTCACGGACGCCGTGGCCGGTATTTCCCAGAACTACCACTGGGGATGGCAGGTGTATCCCCAGAAAGACCTGGTGATAGAATTGCCTGCCTCCGTTCTCCAGGGCCAGTCCGGAGAATTCTCGATGTCCTTCCTCAACAGCGAGCGGCACAGGATGTCGCCTCCGAAGTCCGTGGAGGTATGGGCCGATGACCGGAATGTGGGTGTCCTTCGACGGGAGGGCCTGGTGGACTATGTGGATGAAGGGGAGAAGGTGACCTTCAAGGGATCGGCCGGATTCGGCCGACCTTCCAAGGTGGAGCTTCGCATCATCCCTTCCCATACCCGAAACGTAGGTATTGACGAAATTTATTTCAAGTGATGAAAAGAGTCCTTCTTCTGCTTCTGACCCTGCTCACCCTGGTGGGATGTTCCCGCAAGGTGCAGTTTACCACCGTGGAGATCAAGGACCCGGTGCGTCACTATTATCCCATCCTCCAGGGACAGGAACTGTCTGTGATGGTGAAGATCTACAACAAGGGCAAGGTGCCGCTGGTGGTGAGGGATATCCAGCCTTCCTGTGGCTGCATCATCTTGGAAAGTGACCACGAAATGGTGGTGCCTCCGGAGAGTTCGATGATGGTGACCCTCCGCTACGACAGCCGCAAGAATGTGGGCAAGGTTGAACATGCCATCCGTTTCTGGGGCAATATCTCTCCCAACGGAATGGCCGAAATGCGTTTCGACGTGAATGTGGTTCCGGATGCTTCCTACCACCACGACTACGAAGAAATGTATGACAAGGAAAAGAGTGACCGCCTGCTGAAGAAGTTCTATGAGGCCAGCGAGACAGACAGTGCTCTGGGCTATTATGTAGACCGCTAGTGTTGATAACTTTTTGAAAAATATTTTCGGAGGGCTTGTATTAAATTATTTTAATATCTAATTTTGCGTGTTCATATGGACTGTGTGGTTAGGATAATCCTTTAACCTTTATATATGACACAAAATCAGCAAGCCATCTATGACGCCCGTAAACTAGGTACGGGTAAGATGCTTACCCTCGGTCTCCAGCACATGTTCGCCATGTTCGGAGCCACGGTCCTGGTTCCGGTAATTACCGGTCTCTCGATGAGCGCCACCCTGCTGTTTGCAGGCCTTGGCACCCTTATTTTCCACGTTCTGACCAAGATGAAGGTCCCGGCGTTCCTGGGTTCATCCTTCGCTTTTCTGGGTGGCTATGCAACCGTTGTCACCATGGGAGAAGCCCAAGGACTCACCCTCACGGAATCATTGCCTTATGCCTGCATCGGAGTTTTTTCGTCAGGCATAATTTATTTTATCCTGGCTGCGTTTTTCGCCGTTTTCGGTGCCCGGAAAGTGATGCGGTTTTTCCCTCCCATCGTGACGGGACCCATCATCATCGCCATCGGCCTTACGCTTTCCGGCAGCGCCATCAACAACTGCAACCAGAACTGGTGGATTGCCATCCTGGCCATCGTGATTATCATTGTGTGCAATATATGGGGAAGGAGGATGATCAAGATCATTCCCATCCTACTGGGCGTGCTGGGTTCCTATCTGGTGGCTGCCTGCTTCGGCCTGTGTGATTTTACGGCCGTGAAGGAAGCTGCCTGGGTGGGCCTTCCGTTCAAATGGGAAAATACCGCTTTCCACGTATTTGCCAATCCCAACTGGGGCCTTATCGTGAGTGCCATCATTGCCATTGTTCCCATTTCCCTGGCTACCATGATGGAGCACATCGGTGATATCTGTGCCATTTCCTCCACTACGGGAGAGAACTATCTGGAAGACCCGGGCCTGCACCGCACCCTGATGGGAGACGGTGTGGCCACTATGGTGGCTTCCCTTTTCGGCGCACCTGCCAACACCACTTATGGCGAGAATACCGGCGTGCTGCACCTCACAAGGGTTTTTGACCCCCGCGTCATCCGCATCGCCGCCTGCTTTGCCATCGTCCTCAGTTTCTGCCCCAAGTTCAGCGCCCTCATCAGCTGTATGCCGGCCGCCACCATCGGCGGTGTGTCGCTGGTGCTGTATGGTATGATTTCCGCCGTGGGTGTCAGAAATGTGGTGGAGAACCAGGTGGACTTCACCAGAAGCCGCAACGTGATTGTGATGGCCCTCATCCTGGTTTTGGCCATCGGCATCAAGTATGGCTCCAACGATGCCGTCTCCCTGGGCTTCACTTCCCTCAGCGGCCTGGCCGTAGCAGCTCTGGTGGGCGTGTTCCTGAATGCCGTCCTGCCCGGCAAGGACTACGAGTTCGGTGCCAATCCCGACGCCGACAAGGCTGTCAACTTCGAGATCAATCCTTCATTGAGAAAATAATATATTATCTTCCATAAACTACGTTTTATGTCTAAAAAAACTATTCTCGCCGTTGCAATTGCAACCCTCGCTTTCGGCCAGCTGGCCAAGGCCCAGACCAACATCCAGGTCTTTTACGATTTCGGAAAGGATCGTAAGCACGTTACCACCACTGTAGAAGGTTTCTACAATGACAACTGGGGAAACACCTTCTTCTTCATTGACCACGATTTCAACAACCGCGTGGACCAGAAGATCATTTCTCCCAACGGAACTTATATGGAAATTGCCCGCTGCCTGAATTTCTGGCAGAACGTTCCCGTTCTGAACGGATTCAGCCTGCAGGTGGAATACAACGGCGGTATCTACAACAAGTACGCTATCAACAGCGCCTTCCTGGCCGGTATTGATTATTTCGTCCACTCCAAGGACTTCAAGAACACCTTCAATTTCAAGGTACTCTACAAGCATATCGTCGGCGTTCACAGTCAGGTTCCCATGCAGTTCACCTTCGTCTGGGGCCTGCAGGATCTGTTTGGCGCCAAGGGCCTCCGCTTCAGCGGCTTTGCCGATTTCTGGTGGCAGGATCACGATCTGTATTATGACCACAAGGGGGATATCCTGGGTGCTTCCTCCAAGATTGTCTTCCTTTCCGAGCCCCAGCTGTGGTACAACGTGGGCCAGTGGTTTGGCGTGAACAACCTCAATATCGGCGGCGAGGTAGAGCTTGCCTTCGACTTCGGCAGCGCCAAGGGCTTCTGGGCCCGTCCCTGCGCCGGTATCAAGTGGGTCTTCTAATCTAACCTATTCATCATACTATGAAGCCTGCTTTTGAAAAACTTTTTGGTTTTGATCCCAAGGTGAACAATGTCCGCACCGAGATTCTGGCCGGCATCACCACCTTCCTCACCATGGCCTATATCCTGGCCGTGAATCCTAACATCTTCAGCGCCCTTCCGGGCATGCCTGCCGGAGCCGTGTTCACGGCTACTGCCCTGGCTGCCATCGTGGGTACGCTGATCATGGCCTTCTACGCCAAGAAGCCGTTTGCCCTGGCCCCCGGTATGGGCCTCAACGCCTTCTTTGTGTTTACTGTTTGCATGGGGATGGGTTACTCCTGGCAGTTTGCCCTTACGGCCGTTCTGCTGGAAGGTATCCTTTTCATCATCCTTACGGTAACCAAGATCCGCAGCTGGCTACTCAACTCCATCCCCGGCACCCTGAAGAAGTCCATTGGCGCCGGTATCGGCCTGTTCATCGCCTTTATCGGTATGCAGAACGCCGGTATCATCGTGCACAATGACTCCACGCTGGTGGGCCTGGGTGAGATTACCAAGGGAACGGCCCTGCTGGCCATGGTGGGTCTGCTGATCACCTCCGGCCTGGTGATGGCCAAGATCAGAGGCGGTATCCTCTGGGGCATCCTCATCACCACCGCCCTGGGCCTGGTCATCAAGGATCCTGCCACCGGTGAGGCCATTACCAAGCTGGGCGGCTTTGTGGCCCTTCCGCATTCCGTGGAGCCCATCTTCTGCAAGTTTGAGTGGCACAATGTCCTGAGCTTTGACATGCTGGTGGTGGTGTTCACCTTCCTGTTCATCGACATGTTTGACACCATGGGCACCCTCATCGGTGTGCACCAGGGTGCCGGCCTTATCCCGGAAGACGGTCCCCGCGACAACGTTCCCGACATTGACAAAATGTTCCTGGCCGATTCCATAGCCACCGTGTGCGGCGCCTGCCTGGGTACTTCCACCACCACTACGTACGTGGAAAGCGCTGCCGGCGTGGGTGAGGGAGGCCGTACCGGTCTTACCGCCTTCTCTACGGCCGTTTGCTTCGCCCTGGCCCTGTTCCTGAGCCCGCTGTTCCTGTCCATTCCCAGCGCCGCCACCGCTCCCGCCCTCATCATCGTGGGCGTGATGATGATGCCTTCCATCAAGCGCATCCACTGGGACAACTACTGCAAGGCCATCCCGGCTTTCCTTACCATCATTATGATGCCCCTTTGCTACAGCATCTCCGACGGTATCCTCATCGGCGTCATCTCCTATGTGTTCACCCACGCTGTCGCCGGTAAGTTCAAGGAAGTCAATCCCACCATGTGGGTCCTTGCCATCCTGTTTATCTGCAAGTATCTCTTTATCTAAGGGAGAGTCCCTTATCAATGAAGAAGCCGGCTCATGGGGCCGGCTTCTTTTTTAGTCTTTTCGGATGGTGGTTGTCCGTTCCACGGGAACGGAGAAGGCGATGCCCTGTCCTTCCTGGGACAGGCCGCTTTCCTTGTAGACGGTGGTGAGCACGGCGTCCTTGATGTCGGCCGGCACCAGCACCAGCACAATCTCCTTGTCCGGCTGGATGGTGACGCCAAAGAATTCTTCCGCCTCGGGGTTGGCCGATCCGCGGCCGCGGATGATGGTACCGCCGCGGGCGCCGGCCTTGCGGGCCGCTTCCACGACATTCTGGGAAAATCCTGCGTTGACGATACAGATGACCAGTTCGAATTTCATTTCTGCCATATTATGCTTCCTCCTTGACGGTTCGTTTGTCGTTTGCTAAGAATCCATATACCAGGGTGCCGATCACGCTGGTGAGTTTGACGGTAAAAGCCACGCCCTTGTAGCTTTTCCCCTTTTTGAAGGTCTCGTCCAGCAGTTCGATAAGCTTGGGGGCTTCGTCGGCCCTCACTACGCTCAGCAGGAGCGTCTTGGGCTGTTCCGTTAACCCCAGATAGCTGAGAACCAGGTGCGTGGTGCCCTTGGCGGCCATGGAGAACTGCAGGTTGGCCCGGTGAGACTGGATGATGCTGGAGTAATAGGCGGCCTTCTCATTGTGGACGATGGCCATCAGCAACTCCAGCTTGACGGGGGCGATATTTCTTGTCTGTGGCATAGGCTACTCGAAGTAAATGATCTGGTCGTCTTCGGCCTGGAGGATGCGCTTGATGGCCAAATTGCTGCGGTAGCGCACCGTCATCACAGACTTGAAGCCCAGGCTCTGGATGGTAATAAGGGGCGTCATGGCTACCATCGCCACTACGCCGAAGGCAAAGTCCAGCACCGCGCTTTCTCCCTGCATGGTGGCGCAGGCGCCGATGACCATCGGGAGGATGAAGCTGGAGGTGAGGGGACCGCTGGCCACGCCGCCGGAGTCGAAGGCGATGGCCGTATACAACTTGGGCACAAAGAAGGAAAGGCCCAGGGATATCACATAGCCGGGGATGAGGTAATAGAGGACCGAAAAGCCCAGATAGACTCTCAGAACCGACAGGCCGATGGAAATGCCTACGCCCAGGGACAGGGCCAGCATCATCTGGCGCTTGGTGACTTCTCCTCCGGTAATTTCCTGCACCTGGTTGTTCAGGACGTGGACGGCAGGCTCTGCCAGCACCACCACATTGCCGATGATAAAGGCAAAGACAATGATGATGACGGGGTTGTGGGCCGATAGCTGGGCGCCGATTTCGTGCCCCACGGGCATGAAGGCCATCTCTACGGCCGCCAGGAAAAGAACCAGCCCCACAAAGGTATAGACGATGCCCACCACGATCTGGAAAATCTTGGATTTGGGCAGCTTGAGAACGAGGAACTGCAGGATAAAGAAAAAGACCACCACCAGGAAGAGGGATTTGCCCACTTCATAGCCCGTTTCAAAAAAGAGCATGAAGAGGCCTTCTGAGAAGATGTTCTCCATCGAATAGTCTGCCATCTGGTAGTCCAAGTGTCCCTTGGATACCAGCGAGAGGGCCAGCACCGCCAGGATGGGGCCCACCGAGCAGAGAGCGATGAGACCGAAGCTGTTTTCGGAAGCGTTGCGGCCACCCACCGTGAGGGCGATGCCCACGCCGAGGGCCATGATGAAAGGCACCGTGATGGGACCGGTGGTTACGCCGCCGGAATCGAAGGACATGGCCATCAGAGAGCCTTTTCCCTGGTCTATCAGCAGGGCGGCCAGGCAGAAAAGGAGCATATAGAAAAACAGCAGCAGGTTGGTGAGGTCTATGTGGAAGACAATCTTCACGACGCCTATCAGCAGGAGGATTCCTACGCCCACGCCCACCGTGCCGATCAGCAGCGTTCCGTTCATCACGGCTTTCACCTGGTCGGCCAGAACCGTCAGATCCGGTTCGGCTATGGTGATCAGAAGCCCCATCGCAAAGCCCACGGAGAGGAGAATGCCCATCTTCTTGGAAGCCGTGAGTCCCTGGCCGATGTACTGGCCCATAGGGGTCATTGCCATATCGGCCCCCAGGTTGAAAAGGCCGATACCGATAACCAGCAGGAAGGCGCCTGCCACGAATATGAGGAGCTCCTTCGGGGAGATGTCCACCCACGGGGTGATGGAGAGGACAAAAACCAGGAGACTTACCGGCATCACTGAAAGGAGGGATTCCTTAAATTTTTCCAGCATGGCCTTCAGGATGGCCGATTTTTCCAGGGGGTTGGGTTTTTCCATAGCTCACAAAGATACGAAAAAACTTTCTAACCCACATACTCGGAAGGGGGCACCCCAAACTGTTTTTTGAAGGACGTGGAGAAGTGGGAGAGGGTGTTGAAGCCCGTCATCCAGGCAATCTCGCTCATATTGTGCTTCCCTTCCTTCAAAAGATCTGCCGCACGGTTCAGCTTGTAACGTTTGAAGAACACGGACGGATTCTCTCCGGTGAGGCCCTTTACCTTATAGTAGAACTTGGTGCGGGAGATTTTCATCATCTCCGTAATCTGAACAATATCGAGGTCTGCATTGGCCAGTTCCTTTTCCATCAGCTCGTAGAGTTCCTTCATGAAGGCTGCATCCCTCGGGGAAAGGGCCTCCGGGGCAATGTCCTCAGTGGTGGTGACGCTTCCCAGTTGGCGGTGCAGTTTCTCGCGGTTTTCCAGCAGGGACTTGATCAGGGCCATCAGGTACGCCGGCTGGAAGGGTTTGGTGACATAGGCATCGGCCCCCTTGTCCAGGCCCTCCACCTGGCTTTCCACCGCCACCTTGGCGGTGACCAGCACCACGGGGATGTGGCTCAGCTGGAGGTCTTCCTTGATGCGGGAGCAGAGCTCGTAACCGTCCATCCCTGGCATTACCACGTCGGAGATGATGAGGTCCGGGGCATCCTGCGCCATTCCCTTGAGGGCGCTGGCAGCGTCGAAGAACAGGGATATCCGGTACTGCGGCTTGAGCATAACCTTGAGGTAGTTGGCTATGTCGATGTCGTCGTCGATGATGGCAATGTGACGCTTGGCACTCTCCGGCTCCGGCTGGTCCTCGGTGATGGATTCCGCCAGGGCGTGGCTGGGCAGCTGAGGGGTCAGATCCGTGCGCTCCTCTTCCGTGTAGGAACTGGCGCTGACTGGCAGGATGAGGCTCATAAGCGCTCCGCCTTCCTCCCGGTTGAAGGCCTTGATATATCCGTGGTGCAGGGTGCAGAGAGCACGGGCATAATAAAGGCCGATACCGGAGCCGGTTACTTTCTTTCCGGGCTCCGACTGGTAAAAGCGTTCGAAAATCTTTTCCAGCTGGTCTTCCTGAATTCCGGCGCCGTTGTCTGCTACGCTGATGCAGGCATACTGGCCATCCTTGTCGGCCTCCGTGAGAGGGAAGCGGCCGGCGGCCTCATCGCGGGAAATGACGTCGAAGCTGAGGGTTACCTTACCTCCCGGAGGAGTGAACTTGAGGGCGTTGGACAGGAGGTTCATCACTACCTTCTGCACCTTGTCGGCATCCACCCACATGGTGAAGGGCTCTTCCAGGCCCACGGTGTTGAGCTCTATCCCCTTGGAGGTGGCGTTGAAACGGAACAGGCTGGCCGTGTCTCTCAGAGGTTCCGCCAGGTCCATCTTGGCCACTTTCAGTTGCAGTTTGCTATTGCTGATGCGGTTGAAATCCAGCAACTGGTTCACCAGCGAGAGCATCCAGGTGGTGTTGCGGCGGATGATGTCCACCAGCTGGCGGTCCGTTCCCTGGATACCTGCCGATGTGGAAAGCTGCTGGGCGGGGCCGGCAATCATGGTGAGGGGAGTACGGAACTCATGGGCCACGTTGGCAAAGTAGTTTTGCTGGATCTTGTTCAGCTCCTTTTCCGCTTTTTCCGCTTCTTCGGCCTTCTCTCGCTCCCGGCGCACCTGCCAGATGCGGCGGGCGGCTTCTTTGCGTACGCGGCGGATGTGGCGGTAGTAAGCAAAGGCTATGCCCAGAAGCAGCGCTCCCAGCAAAATCCAGAGCAGGATGGCCCAAATCGTGGCATACCAGGGCGGCAGTACCTTGATAGGAATGGATTCCTCTGTCTCTGTGACGGTGTGGCTGCCGTTGGCTATGCGTATGCGGAGCCGGTAGCTGCCGGCCGGAAGATGGGCGAAGTAAGCATCGTGGCGGGTGTTGATCTTCACCCAGTCCTTGTCCAGGCCTTCCATCTTGTAGGCATAGCGGATACGCTCGTACTGGGCATAGTCCAGGGCGGTGAAGGAGATGCTGAAAGCGTTGTGTTCTGGAGAAATGGTGATGAGCGGCTTTTCGGAGAGGATCTGGTCCATAGGGCCGTTCTTGGAAGGAGCTACCAGGTTGTTGTGTATACTCAGGCTCTCAAAAACCAGAGGGACCGTGCGCTTGGCCGGGGCGTCCAGCGGATTGAAGCAGGTGAGGCCGTCTGTTCCTCCGAACAGCAGGGCCCCGTCCGGAAGGACACAGGAGGCCCGGTCGTTGAACTGGTCTCCCGCTATGCCGTCGGCCTCCATATAAGAGACGAAATGGCCTACTGTACGATCGTATTTGGCCAGGCCGTTCATCGTGGATACCCAGATATTGCCCTGGCGGTCTTCTTCTATGGAGCATACATCCGGGCAGGGCAGGCCTTCTACGGCGCGCATCCGGCCTTTTCCCTTTTCGTCCAGCAGGAGCCCGTTGGCCAGGGTGCCTACCCAGATATTTCCACCGCTGTCTTTGAGGATGCGGTTGGGAATCACCACGGAGCGGCGGATGGTGGCTTTTTTGTCCGAGATGGATACGTCTCTGTCAGTATATTCCAGGGTATAAGTGTTGACGACGGCCGGGGGCATCCCAAAGCGGGGCACGAGCAGTTTGCCGGCTTCTTCCATCAGCAAGTCAGTCACGAAAGTCCATTCTCCGGGTTTGACCACGGGAACCGTCTTCCGGCTTCCGTCCCTCTTGTCGTAACGGATCAGCTCTCCGCTGAAACCCCCTATCCAGAGGAACCCCTGGTCGTCTGTGGTCAGGGACAGGGGACTGGGTGCGTATACCCTGTCCTGGGGAATAAGCTGTTTTCCATCCCATCTGCAGCGGATAACGCGTATTTTGTCCGTGAAAACGAACCATAGGTCTCCGTCCGGCTCGCAGTAGACTTTGGATGCGCGGATGTAACCGACTTCCTTGTCCGGAATCAGGTGGCTGATGTCGATGGAACGAATCTCCCTGGTTTGAAGATCGTAGCGGAAAAGACCGTCGTTGAGGGTGGTAATCCACAACCCTCCGTTTTTATCCGGGCAGAGCGAGGTGACGTCCTTGTCCTTGAAGGAATCCGTGAGGTATTTGTTGCTGGAGAACAGCCCTTTCTCATGGTATGAGACGTGGTAACCACGGTCGATGGTGCCGAACCACAGGTTGCCACGGCTGTCCTGGAACAGGGAGCGGACCTCTGCCGTCGGTACGCTCAGGGGAAAATCGGCGTCCTGTTGGAAAAGAACCGTCTCCTTGGCGCGGTTGTAGAAGAAGAACCCCTGGCCGATAACATTCATCAGGATTCCTTGCCCTTCCAGATGGAAAAGGATGTCTATGTCTCTCTGCATTAGTGTGTTACAGGAGCGGATGGGGGCGGGAAGCTCCTTCCACTGGGCGCTGCGGATATCCAGAATGCTCAGACGCCCCATTCCCGAGAGCCAGAGTTCTCCGCTGCCGGCGTTGCAGATATGGTAGGTCTGCCGGGGAAGGGGAATGCTTTTGAGCAGGGTGAAATCCTTCGTAGAGTAGCAGTTGAGGAGGAACCCGTTGCCGGAAAGCATCCACAGGTTCCCGTCTTCCATGATAAGGGCGGCCGGTGCGCCGAAGGAATTAAAATCCCGGACAACGGGCTTCAGGCTTTCGGAGGCTTCATCCCATTTGTAGAGCGTGGAACCGCTGGAGAAGAGGAGGGACCCGTCGCGGGTTTCCAGGATTTGGGAAATGTTGTGGCTTTCTCCGGGGAAGGGAATACGTTGGAACTGGTCTTCGCGAGTGCGTACGGCTACACCGTTGACGGTGCCCACCCAAAGCCGGCCGTCCTGGGCCGAATGAACTACGTTGATCTGGTTGTCCGGAAGTCCCAGGGTGTCATCTGTACAGAAGTACTGGTAGAACTCCAGGGAAGTATACTTGTTGAGCCCTCTGGCAGTGGCCATCCAGATGTGGCCATCCTTGTCTTCTGTAAAGGAGTTTACCTTCTTGTTGGAAAGACGGTCCGAAATGACGAGGTTTTCCTGGTATGTTTCCAGAGTATTGTGCCGGGGAGATCCTGTGCAACTGCTCAGAAGCACGGCTATTCCCAAGGTTATCAGTTCTGTTCTCATAATACAAATATAGTGTTCTTTTTGCTCTTATGGGGTGTTTTTGAACATATAGGAAGATTTTTGTACAAATAAATTTCTTGAAAAAACATAAAGGCAAGGATTTGAAACAAAGGGAAAGAAGATGCCCGATATTGTTTGCATTTTTGCATCCGTAAAACTGTAGCGAATTATGACACTGAAACCCGTAACTCTCTTGGCATCGGCCGTCCTTCTCCTCGCATCCTGCGGGAGTCCTGTCGGCCGAGAGCAACAGTGCTTTTCTTCTTTGGAAACATCGGCCAGGCTCACTACCGTCTCTACTTTGAGCGGTCCCGTGGCCGGCTATATCGATGACGGTGTATATATATATAAAGGTATTCCCTACGGAAAGGCTGAAAGATTCATGCCTCCGACAGATCCGGAGCCCTGGAAGGAAGTGCGTGCCAGCCGTTCCTACGGCCCGGTGAGTCCGCATCCTGCCCGCCGGGGCTGGTACGACGACAACCAGGCCTTTGCCATGCACTGGGACGACGGTTATCCGGACGAGGATTGCCTGAGGGTCAATGTATGGACATCCCACATCAAGGCCGATGCCAAGATGCCGGTGATGGTGTGGCTACATGGCGGTGGTTTCTCCGAGGGCTCTTCCCAGGAACAGGCCGGCTATGACGGCACCAATCTGGCCCGTAACCACGGCGTAGTGGTGGTTTCCCTGAATCACCGTCTCAATGCTCTGGGCTACCTGGATCTGAGCGCTTACGGAGCCAAGTACGCCTACTCCGGTAATGTGGGTATGCTGGATATCGTCAAAGCCCTGGAATGGGTGAAAAAGAATATCGCCAGTTTCGGCGGAGACCCCGCCAATGTTACTATTTTCGGACAGAGCGGCGGCGGTGGCAAGGTTTCCACCCTGATGGCGATGCCTTCCGCCAAGGGCCTGTTCCACAAGGCCATTGTCCAGAGCGGTTCCATCTTCAACCTCATGGACCCCAAGTATTCCCGCCGCATCGGCGCCGCTACGGTGGCTCATCTGGGCATTTCTCCCTCCGGAATTGACGAAATGGCTGCCGTGCCTTACGAAAAGCTCCTGTCGGCCTATCAGCAGGCCGTTCGGGAAGTGACGGAGGAAGCCCGCCAGGACGGTGCCCTCCCTGCCAATTTCCTGGATATGATCCTTTTCGGCCAGCTTCCTGTGGTGGACGGCGAGGTCATTCCCTTCCAGCCCTCTACTTCCGAAGCCCTTGCCCTTTCCAAGGATGTCCCTACTCTTATAGGTACTGTATATAATGAGTTCACCCCGGACCGGGAAGACCCCATTTTCCGGCCTCTTGCCCTGCAGCAGGCTGCAGGCCGCTCGGCCGCCGGCTGTGCGCCTGTCTATCTGTACCGCTTCGACTGGGCTACCCCCGTGCTGGACGGCGTCATGGGCAGCACCCACTGCATCGAGATTCCCTTTGTCTTTGACAATGTGCTCCTGCACCGCACCTTTACCGGCGGGGCGGAGGATGCCGTGGAACTGGGACACCGGGTGAGCACCGCCTGGACCAGCTTCGCTAATACAGGTCGGCCCTCGGCCAAAGGCCTTCCCGAGTGGGAGCCTTATCCGGCCCAGATGACCTTGAATATAGAATCAACTATCAACACTATTAATTAACCATTTAAAACTGATCGCATGAGAAAATCTCTGTTCAGGAAGCTGACGGCCCTTGCGCTGTCTCTCCTTGTGGGATTGTCCCTCGCTGCCCAGCAGAAGGTGACGATCTCCGGTGTGGTTACCGATGACCAGAACGAGCCGATGATTGCCGCCGGTGTTGTCCAGAAGGGCACCACCAACGGTACCGTCACCGATGTCGATGGTAACTTTACCATTACGGTTCCGGCCGGAGCCGTCATTGAATTCTCTTCCGTGGGTTATGTGACCCAGGAATTCGTGGCCTCCAAGACCGAAACGGTAACCATCAAGATGCTTACCGACACCCAGATGATTGAAGAAACCGTCGTGGTGGGTTACGGTGTGCAGAAGAAATCCGATGTGACGGGCGCCATCTCCCAGGTGAAGTCCGAAGACATCCAGAACCGTACCATCGTGAGCCCCGAGCAGGCTCTGGGTGGTAAGACGGCCGGTGTGCAGGCTTTTGCCTCCTCCGCCGCTCCGGGTGCCACTCCGGCCATCCGTATCCGCGGTATTTCCTCCAACAATGACGCCAATCCGCTGTATGTGGTGGATGGCCGTATCGCCACCTCCATCGCCGGTATCGACCCCAACGATATCGAGTCCATGGAAGTGCTGAAGGACGGCGCCTCTGCCGCTATCTACGGCGCCCAGGCCGGTAACGGTGTGGTTCTCATTACCACCCGCCGGGGTAAGGGTGACGGCAAGATCAGCTACAGCTACCAGCTTTCCTCCCAGAGACTGGGCAAGACCCCTCAGGTGATGAACTCCGAGGAGTTTATCCAGTACTATATGGAAAAGGGCTCCATCTCCATCAACGACGCCTACACCAAGTGGGATCAGGTAACCAATACGGACTGGCTGAAGGAGTCCTATGAAAACTCCCTTATGCATCACCACAACCTTACTTTCAGCGCCGGTAACGACCGTGGAAACCTGTACATCTCCGGTTCCTACCTGGACAACAACGGTATGTTCAAGGGTGACGCCGATGTGTACAACCGTGTGACCGGTATGGTGAACGGATCCTGGAAGTTCAAGAGCTGGCTGGAAGTCCAGACCAACAACCAGGTGGAGTACTACAAGTCCCGCAATGTCTCCGAGGGCTCCGACTACGGCTCCGCCGTGCTGGCTGCCCTGCAGCTGGACCCGATGACTCCAGTCTACTATACGGAGGCCAACTTGCCGGATTTCATGCGTGACTATCTGGCCCAGGGTAAGGTGCTGCTGGGTAACGAAAACGGTTACTACGGCATCTCCCAGTTCAACCTCTCCGAGAATGTGCATCCCTTCGTACAGCGTGACCGTTCCTATTCCATCTCCAAGGGCTTCAATATCAACGGTTCCACCGCTGTTAACTTCCGCCCCATCCCGGAACTCACCTTTACCTCCCGCCTGGGCTACCGCTTCGGTTCCTATGACAGCTATGGCTACAGCCACGACTACTACTACAATGAAGGCTATGCTAAGCAGTACTATATGTCCGTGAATGCCAATTCCGGCAACAATATCTATTATCAGTGGGAAAACTTCGTGAACTGGATGCACCAGTTTGGCAAGCACAACGTGAGTGCCATGGCCGGTATCTCTTACTCCCAGAACCGCAGCTACAGCACCAGTGCCGGTGTCAGCGGTTCCGATACGGGTGGCGTGATCGACTTCGGTATCAAGAGGGATGACCCCCTGTTCTACTACATCAGCCAGGCTACTCCTACCGCTACCAAGTCCGTAGGCGGTGGCCAGGAGAATTTCTCCCGCAAGTATTCCTACTTCGGCCGTCTGGGATGGAGCTATCTGAACCGTTACAATGTCCAGGCTACCTTCCGTGCTGACGCGGCCGACCTTTCCGTCCTTCCCAAGCCCATGCGCTGGGGTTATTTCCCGTCCGTATCGGCCGGTTGGACCTTCTCCGAGGAGAACTTCTTCTCTCCCCTGAAGAAAGCCGTAAACTTCGCCAAGCTCCGTCTGAGCTGGGGCCAGAATGGCTCCATCGCCGGTCTGGGCAATTATTCCTACTCCAATGATATCGTCAGCCTGGGCCAGTATCCTACCGGTATCCAGAATGCCGATGGCTCCTGGCAGTACATCATCGCCTACGGCCCTTCCGTAGCCGGAAACCAGGAACTGAAGTGGGAAACCTCCGAGCAGTTCAACGTAGGTCTGGATCTGCGCTTCCTGCGCGACCGTCTGTCCGTGAACTTCGACTGGTTTGACAAGCGCACCAAGGACCTCATCGTGACGGGTGTCACTACCTCCACCATCGTGGGTGTCGGCGCTTCTCCCATGAACGCCGGTAACATCGACAACCAGGGTATCGAACTGGAAGTCCGCTGGAAAGACCAGGTGGGAGATTTCTTCTACAGCGTCGCTGGCAACTTCTCCACCCTGAAGAACCGTGTAACCTACCTGCACCCGTCCCTGAAGGATGGTCTGTCCGGTACGGGGGTCCGTAACTACGGTACCATCACCCGTTTCGAAAAGGGTTATCCGGCCTGGCACCTGTACGGCTATGAGTACGCCGGTGTGGATGTCGCCACCGGTGAAGCCCTCTTCAACCATTATGAGCCCATTCAGGATGCAGAAGGAAAAGTGACCGGTTACCAGCTTTCGGGCACCACGACGGACCCGGCCGATTCCGACAAGCGTCACCTGGGTTCCGGTATCCCTACCATGAACTATGGTCTCACCCTCAATGCAGGCTGGAAGGGAATTGATTTCCTGATGTTCATCGCCGGCGCTTCCGGCCATCAGATTATGAACGCCCTGAACAATATCGACTATACCTCCAACCGTCTGACGGTCCTCACCAAGGATCGCTGGACTCCGGACCACACCAACGCAACCGTTCCGGCTGCCGGTGCCGCCAACTTCGCCAAGTTCCTCACCTCCAGCGGCGTTGTGTATGATGGTAGCTATTTGAAGATCAAGCAGATCCAGTTGGGATACAACTTCCCCAAGAAGCTTCTCAAGAAGATCTTTGTGGATAATCTTCGCATCTATGCTTCCCTGGATGACTGGTTCACCTTTACCAAGTATCCCGGATTCGATCCCGAGATTGTGGGCGTAGGCTCCAGCATGGGTGTGGACAAGGGTAACTATCCTACTTCCCGTAAGATGGTCTTTGGTGTTAATATCACTTTCTAATGTGAATGCCCTATGAAAACTAAGTATATTCTGATTGCCTTTTTGACTGCCGTTGTGGCATTCTCTTCCTGCAACAAGCTTCTGGACATTCCCAGAAAGGCTGTTATCGATAATACTACTTACTATAAGACGGATGAAGAGGTGGAATCGGCCGTTGTGGCCATGTACCTGGATGTCCGTGGATGGTATTACAATGTTATGTTGGTGAAGCACTGCCTGACGGACGACTATTTCTCCGGCGGTGCCGCCCACGGTGACAACGTGGATATGGATGCCCTGGGAGAGTTCGCTTTCAACTCTGAGACCGGCCAGATCCAGAGCTCCTTCGAAGGTTATTATCACCTGATCTATCACGCCAACGTTATTCTGGGCAATATCGACCCCAATCAGAGCGCTGTCGCTGCCCGCGCTGTCGCAGAAGCTCACCTGTTCCGTGGCTGGGCTTATTTCGAGCTCATCACCCTGTGGGGCAACCCGCCCATCGTGGACCACGAACTGGACCCTTCCGAGTATCAGCAGCCTAACGGCTCCACGGAGGATTTGTGGAAGTTGGTCGAGGATGACCTGACCTTTGCCGTCAATTCCGGTGACCTGGCCAGAAAGTCCTCCCTCAACGACAATACGGTCTGGCGTGTTACTCTGGAATATGGCCAGGCTCTCCTGGGCAAGGCCTATCTGTGGATGGCCTGGGCCCTGAAGGATGACTCCTATTATCAGAAGTCGGCCGATATGCTCAAAAAAGTGATCGACAGTCAGCTGTATGACCTCTGGAAGGATGGCCCTTACGGAGACATGCGCCATATGGCCTATGCCCTGAACTGCGAAAGCCTGTTTGAAAGCATCCGTATCAACGACCTGGACAACCAGGGAGATAACTTCGACTTCTATTCCGCCATGGTCGGTTACCGCTCTTCCGGTAGTGAAATGACCATTCCCGAGTCTGTGGCTGCCGGTGGATGGGGCTTCAAAGTCCCCACGGAGGATCTGCTGAATGCTTTCATCTCTTACGAGGGCCCTGACAGCTATCGCCGCAAAGAAACCATCAAGACCTATGACGAACTGAAGGCTATGGGTGTTCAGTGGAATATGCTCACGCTTTCTACCGGCCTGTACACCTGGAAGGGACGTTATATGCCCGATGAGGTGGGCTTCATGTCCATGCTCAACTGGAAGAACCCCCTGTGGATGCGCTTCTCCGAGGTGCTCCTGCTGGCTGCCGAAGCCAACTTCAAGGCCGGACATCCCGAGCTGGCTCTCCCGTATGTCAACCGGGTCCGCACCCGCGCCCAGCTGCCTGCCCTCAACGGTCTTACCATGGAAACCATCAAGATGGAGAAGCGTCTGGAACTGTGCGGCGAAGGTGTCCGTTTCCAGGACCTGCTCCGCTGGGGCGACGCTGCCGAGCTTCTCAAGGAAAAGGGCAAGGTCTATCCTACGATGGAACCCAACGGTACCGTCAAGTATGTTTCTACCGGTCGCAGTGTTTACGGCTTCAAGGTGGGCAAGCATGAGCACCTTCCTTATCCGTTCACGGAGACCTCGCTGAATAAGGCTATCCAGCAGAATCCTGGTTATTGATTATTTAAGGACAGAATAAAATGAAAAAGATATTATTAGTCTCTTTTGCAGCCCTTCTGGGCCTGGTATCCTGCCAGCAGGAGAAGTTGGCGCCCCTCAGCGGCAAGTTCCCTGTGGCAACCCAGGTGAACGATATCACCTCTGTCAGCGCTACCAGCGTGAAGGCGGAGACCGGACGCGCGATCGATGTAGATCTCAAGAGCGGCTCCTCTACTATCCATATTGCCTTCCTGGGCAACAAGTATTATCTTACGGAGAATATCTATTCGGAGGCTATGGAAGCCGTCGCTCAGCCCGGCAAGCATTTTATCGCCGCCAAGACTACCGTGAACGGACTCAAGTCCAAATCCGGACAGATCACCGTCCTTCGCGAAGCGGTCGATACGGAGAAGAAGACCTACAGCCTGGATGATGTGTACACCATCAAGGGCGTCCTCTTCCTGGACGATGCATCGGCTGCCCCTGTCACCTTCAAGTGGAGTGGCAAACTGGCCTTCTATCCGGATCCCATCATTGGTGATATTGTGGTGGAAAATGCCCTCACGGAAACGGTTACGGATACCGATGCCGGTATGAAGAAGCACCTGTTCACCCTCACCGACGGTGACGGCAATCCTTCCGGCACCTTCGAGATTTACACCGAAGTCGATGCAACGTCCATTGCCGGTACTTATGTGTGCAAGGAGTTTGCAGAGATGCTGGGTGAGGCCGGTATCATCGCTAACGGATACAACATCCCCGACTGGGGCATTTCCGGTGGCTCCTACTTCATGAAGGACGGTGCCCGCGTGGACATCGCTGCCGGTCAGATCGTGGTGATCGCTCCTCTCACGGACAAATCCTATGTGTTCAATGTGGCCGGTACGGACATCGTGGTCGCCGGCTCGGAGATGGGTGAAGGCGTCGTATTCGGTACTGCCGGTGCCGATGCCGTTTCCACCACGGAAGCAGGTAAGAATAAGCACCTGGTCACTGTTACCGAGGACGACGCACCCGCTGGCACCTTCGAACTGTATACGGAAGTCGATGCCGATATTACCGGCACTTATGTGTGCAAGGAATTTGCAGAGATGCTGGGCGAGTCCCTGATCATTGCCAATGGTTATAACATCCCGGATTGGGGTATCTCCGGCGGTTCCTACTATATGAAGGACGGCGTCCGCGTAGATATCAACGCCGGTGAATTGGTTACCGTTGTGAAGGCCGGCGAAAAGCTCTATTCCTTCTGCGGAAACGGCTTTACCTACCTGGTTAAATTCTAAACGATATGAAGCAATTCCGTTTTTGGCTTTATGTTACACTGGCACTGGGATGTTTTGTTCCCAGTGCCTGTAACAAGCCGGCTGCTTCCGATGACAAGCCGGTCGATATCGTCGACCTGCTGGGCAAGGAAGACAAACTGTATCAGGATTTGACCATTCAGAGCCAGTACAAAGGACAGAAAATGACTTATTCCGTCTGGCTGCCCGGCGGCTATGATGAGAACAAGGAGTATCCTTTCCTGTATCTTCTGCACGGCTATGAAAGCGGAGACCAGAGCCACCTGGACCGTTACTGGGTGGAAAAGGGGAATGCCCGTGAGATTGCCAAGAAGTATGTGAAGGAAGGAGGCGTTCCCATGGTCATCATCATGCCCAATGGCCTGTCCGATTTCTATATCGGCAACAATCAGGCTTATGAGAAGTATTTCCATCAGGAGCTGATGCCTTCCGTGGAGAAAGCCTTCAAGTGTAATGGCAAGCGGGCCATCGCCGGCCTTTCCATGGGCGGCTTTGGCACTCTCTATTACGCCTTGAGCTATCCGCAGAAGTTCACCTACGCCTATGCTATGAGCCCGGCCACCAGTATGAGCTGGTTCATTACCCTAGACCAGATGAAGGAAAAGGCGGCTGCACTTGCGGGTATCAAACCGCACCCCGACTTTACCATCGAGGTGGGGAATCAGGATACTACTGTGAGCAATGCCGATGCCAAGGAACTGAGTGATGCCATCAATGATGCGGCCCATTGCGAATGGATTGCCCGCGACGGTATCCACTACTGGGACTTCTGGCAGGAATGTCTTCCCAAAGCCCTTCAAAAAGCAGGAGAATCCTTTAAGTAAACTATAAAACACGAATGAAACGAATCTTTTCTACCCTTGTCCTCGGCCTGGCCCTTATGGGAACCCTTCAGGCTCAGGAACTGACCAACTTCGCTTTCTGGGGTAACCAGAAGCCCATCGTCTCTCCGGAGATCCAGAATGACAGCGTGACTTTCCGCCTCAAGGCCGATTATGCCACCATCGTCAAGCTCAGCGGTTCCTGGATGCCCAACCCCTGGGGCGGCACCATCGATATGACCCGCGGAGAGAACAACGTCTGGTCTGTGAAGATTCCTCTTCCCGCTCCGGAAATCTACACCTACAATTTCGTAGTGGACGGAGTGGCCGTGAACGACCCTCAGAACGTTCTGGTGCAGCGTGACGGCACCCGTTACCTTCCCATGCTCCTGGTTCCCGGCGAGCGTACGGAGAACTACGGCGAGGCCAACCAGCACGGCACCGTGAGCCACCCCTGGTATCACAGCAACATCCTGGGTATGGACCGCCGTCTCACCGTTTACACTCCCTACGGTTACGAGAACAACCCCAAGAAGAAATATCCCGTCCTGTACCTCCTTCACGGTGCCGGCGGCGATGAGGAAGCCTGGATTTCCATGGGCCGTACCGCCCAGATCCTGGACAACCTCATCGAAAAGGGCCTGGCTGAGCCTATGATTGTGGTGATGCCCAACGGCAATCCCGGACAGGCTGCTGCCCGTACCCTGAACATCCCCGAAAAGCCTTTCGACTGGCGTGATCCGGCCCACCGCGATTCTTACGTGAAGAGCCTCTGCACGGAGATCGTCCCCTTCATCGAGAAGAACTTTCGCGCCATTGCCAAGCCTGCTTCCCGCGCTATCGCAGGTCTTTCGATGGGTGGTGGCCACACCATTTCGGCCAGCATCCTTTATCCTGAGATGTTTGACTACATCTGCCCCCTGTCTGCTGCCGGCAGCGCTACGCCCGAGCAGATCGCTGCCCTCAAGAAGGCCGGCGTGAAGCTCTACTTCCTGGCTTGCGGCAACACGGACTTCCTGTTCCAGGGTGCCGAGGAAATGCACGCCAAACTTACCGAGCAGGGACTTGAGCACGAGTACTTTGTCTCCGACGGTGGCCACGTGTGGTCCAACTGGCGCCTGTACCTGAATACCTTCGCCCAAAAACTTTTCAAGTAGTATGAAGAAACTCTTTATCGCAGTGGCTGCTTTGGCCATCGGCCTCAGTGCCAACGCCCAGCAAGCCCTCTGGGGCGGCCCCAGTGTGGAGTCTCCCGTGATTAATGAAGACGGTACCGTAACTTTCCGTTTCCAGGCTCCCAAGGCCATCAAGGTGGAAGTGACCGGCGATTTCCTCCCTACCGAAAAGGTGGAAGTGGAATTCAATGGTAACAAGATGACCTATGATGCCCCTGGCGTGGGCGTTCTCAAGGAAGGGAAAGGCGGCGTTTGGGAGTACACCACTCCTTTCGTGGTTGCTCCCGATATGTACAACTATACCTTCCGCGTGGACGGCGTTTCGCAGATCGATCCTCACAATATGTGGGTGAACAGGGATGTGGCCAGCCTTACCAGCGTGCTGCTGGTTCCCGCCGCCGGCGAGCGCAGTGACCTCTATGCCATCCACAAGGTTCCCCACGGAACCGTTTCCAAGGTTTGGTATCCTTCCTCTACGGCTGGTTTCGACCGCCGTCTCACCGTGTACACGCCGGCCGGTTACGAGACCTCCAAGGCCAAGTATCCCGTGCTGTATGTGCTTCACGGCATCGGTGGTGACGAAGACGCCTGGGTAACCCAGGGCCGTGCCACCCAGATCCTGGACAACCTCATCGCCCGCGGTGAGGCCAAGCCGATGATTGTGGTCTTCACCAACGGCAACATCGCCTGTGAGGCGGCCCCGCTGGAGAATGCCGACGGTTATGTGAACCCTACGATGAGCCTGCCCAAGACTATGGAAGGCACCTTCGAGAAATCCTTCCCGGAGATTGTGAAGTTCATTGACAGCCGCTACCGCACCATCGCCAAAAAGCAGAGCCGTGCCATCTGCGGTCTGTCCATGGGTGGATTCCATACGCTGAACATCAGCCTCAACTATCCGGATATGTTCAACTATTCCGGTATGTTCAGCGCCGCTATCGGCGTATCCGATCCTTCCATCAGCCCCCTGTACCAGGACTTTGACAAGAAACTGGCCACCTACTTCGCCAAGAAGCCTGCCCTGCTGTGGATCGGCATCGGCAAAACCGACTTCCTCATCCAGTCCAACAACGAGTTCCGCGCCAAGCTGGATGCCAACGGCTTCCCTTACAAGTATATGGAAACCGATGGCGGCCACATCTGGAAAAACTGGAGAATCTATCTTACCGAGTTTGTTCCGCTGCTCTTCAAGTAGCTGATAGATAGGTATATATAAATCAAGGGGTGCACCTGGAAGTGCACCCCTTGATTTGTATTTGGCCGATAGTCAATCGACTACGTTAAAACTGCGAAATCATCCAATCCATGGGTGAACCCTCGGAGTAGTCATCCAGGAGGGGAACCCAGGAGAAGTGGGCCATCATGGGAGCCACGCCCCAGCTTACCAGATCCTCGTCGGAGTAGATGAGAACCTTGTCCTGGGCGGCGCCCAGACGCTTCCGGGCTTCGGAGTAGGCATAGGTGCTGGCTACTTTGCAGGTTCTGTCGGTGGCGGCGTGCACAAAGTACATGGGGAGTTTCACAAAGGCCTGCACGTCCATCGGCCCCCAAACCATCTCAGTTCCATTCCATTTATATACGCAGTTGCCTTTCCAGACCTTCTCCACATCGTCTGTAAACTGGCCGGGATACTTTTCGTCCACCTTGTGGATGGGGACGATGGGGTCCATGGCGCAGCAGGGGATGGCGGCCTTGAAGCGGTCTGCGAACTGCATCATGAACCGCATCGTGCAGCCACCGCCGGAAGAGGCACCGGCGCAGAAAAGCCGGGAACCATCTACGGTGCCTTCGGCAATCAAGGTGTCTATGAATGCCATCTGGAGGGCGTTGTTGCGGTCTATGAGTTCTATCTTCTCGGGATAGAGGGAGGCGCTGTAGGAATAGTTGGGGTTGGCCAGGGCAAAGACCAGGGCGGCACAGGGAATGCCTTCCGTGGCCAGGGAAACCAGGCAGCGGTTGGCAGTGGCCACCGTCATCATGTCTTTGTCGTACTCGCCTCCGCCAATCTGCCACACCATGAGAGGCACATTTTTCAGCACCTTCCCATTCTCGTCCTTGGGCAGGTACAGCATATACTCGCGCGTAAGGCCGCCAAAACTGAATTCTCCATGGATGCAGTCGTCCAGGACGGCAATGTGTTCGGCCGATACCTGGGAGGGCGTCACGCTAAGGGCCGAATCTGCCGCACAGTGCAGTTCCCAGGGGATGCGCTTGAAGAAGCCTTCCATCTTGCCGGCCTTGTTAAAGGGCGTCGCTTCGATGCGGAGCACGTTTTTCTTGCGGGAGACCGCCAGGCAGTCGTCTTCATAGGCCTCGGGGGCTTTTCCGGTAGCCGGGTCTACAAAAGACCCGGGGACATTGTTCACCAGGTCGAAATCGGCCGCTGTGAGTCCCTTTAGGGAAGCGGGGTTGCTGACGGTGATTTCGATGGCATTCACCAGCATTCCGTAGTCTCCCACGGAAGTGCAGAGTTCGACCTTCTCCACCTGGGCGGAAGGCCTGGGGCCGCAGGCTGTCAGAAACAGTGCGACCCCAAGGAAACAGGATTTATGCATAGGTTTAGATAGTGACTTCGGCGGTTTCGCGGATGTCGTCGGAGGCGGAGCCCAGCAGGAGCTGGAGCTTGCCGTGCTCGAGATCCCAGGCATTCGTGGCCTCGTTCCAGTAACGGAGTTCCTTCAGGGGGATTTCCAGGTTCACCACCTTGGTCTCACCGGCCCTCAGGCTTACGCGCTGGAAGGCCTTGAGTTCCTTGGCGGGCCATTCCACCTTGGAATCAACGCGGGTCACATAGAGCTGGACCACTTCGTCGGCGGGCATGACGCCCTCGTTCTCCAGCTTGAAACTAACCTGGACGGCGTCCTTGCCCACCACGGCCTTGAGGTCGTCGTATTCGAATTCTACATAGCTGAGACCGTGGCCGAAAGCGTACATCGGCTTAACATTCTTGGTGTCGAACCAGCGGTAGCCTACGTAGAAACGCTCGGTGTACTTGGAAACGGGCTTGGGCATGGAGTCAATAAGCTTCTGGCGCTCTTCGCGGCTCATCTTCATCACGTCGGGACGGTACAGGAGGGAGAAGAGGTCTCCACCGGCGTTCTTGTCGGGGAAGTTACCCATGGCATAGGCAGGGGAGTCTTCCAGCTTGGCCGGGAAAGTGAAAGGAAGCTTTCCGGAAGGGGCGATGTCGCCAAAGAGGACCTCGGCCAGAGCGGTGCCGCCCTCGGTGCCGTTCCACCAGCCCTGAACGATGGCAGGGGAGACGGGCTCCAGCTCGCGGAGGTCGGTGGGACCACCGGAGATGAGCACGGTGACGAGGTTGGGGTTCACAGCCTTGAGGGCCTTCACCAGCTCGTTCTGGCCGCAAGGGAGGTCAATGTTCTGGCGGTCGGAGCCTTCGGTCTCGATGCTCTTGTTGGTGCCGCCGAAGAAGATCACGACGTCGGCCTTGGCGGCAGCCTCACAGGCCTCGGCAACCATTGCGGGATCGGCGGGCTCATCAATGGCGGCAGCCTCCAGCGGGTTGGGCGTAGCGGGAGCGGGTCCCCAGCGGCGGCCCGGGAAGTTCTTGTATCCGGGAGCGTAGCATACCTGGATGCCTTCCTTGGCGGCGCGGGTCTCGATGCCCTGCAGGGGGGTAATCTCGTAGAGGGCCTTTACGCCGGCACCCATACCGCCGCTCTGGGTCTTGAGAACGGCGTTCTGGCCAATGACGGCGATGGTCTTGATGCCTTTCTTCAGAGGAAGGACGCTGCCTTCGTTCTTGAGGAGGACGATGCTCTTTTCCGCCACCTCGCGGGCAATCTGCTGGCTTTCGGGCTGGGAGGTCATCACGGTGTTGGCGACATCGGCCGGCACAGGCTTGATGGCGTAGCGAACGCGGAGGATCTGGCGAACTTTCTCGTCCACGAGGTCTTCGCTGAGGGCTCCGGTGGCGATGGAA
>ONWU01000033.1 GCA_900321655.1 uncultured Bacteroidales bacterium | reverse complement strand
ACAATATTGTCAATGAACTGGATGGTTCAAGTGAACCGACTTTGTTTTAAATGTTAAACTTTATATAAACCGTCCACAACTTTTAGTGGACACACATGGTCCGTTTAAATAACTTTCAAAGATACAACAATTTTTAGTATCTTTGTACAATTACAATCGTCTATGCTAATTGTTTTGGAAGGGCTTGACGGAGCGGGTAAATCCACCCAGGTCAAGCGGCTCAAAGAATATTTACAGCAGCGCTGCGGATCGCTGGAATACATTCATTTTCCGCGCTACGAGGCCCCCGTTTACGGAGACCTCATCACCCGTTTCCTGAAAGGAGAGTTCGGCAGCATAGAGGCAGTGCACCCCCAGCTGGTGGCGCTTTTGTTTGCCGAAGACCGGCACGGGGCCGCTCCCGCTATGCGGGAGGCGCTCGCACAGGGGAAGACCGTCCTGCTGGACCGCTACGTCTATTCCAACATCGCCTACCAGTGCGCCAAGCTGCAGGATCTGCAGGAGCGCCGCCGGCTCCGGGACTGGATCTTCAACACCGAGTACGGCCACTTTGAACTCCCGGAACCGGACCTGAACCTGTTCCTGGACGTTCCCATCGGCTTTGTGGAGCAGAGTCTCACGCATCATCGCGAGGGGCAGGACCGCAATTACCTCTCCGGTGCCCAGGACATCCACGAGGCCTCCATCGCCTTCCAGCAGGCTGTAAGGGATATGTACGTAGCCGAAACCGCCCGGGATCCCAAGTTCCGCCGCATAGACTGCTCCGGCACCCGGGGTGAAATGCTGCCCCCGGACGACATTTTTGATAAAATTAAAGCCGCCGTAGACCCGTTCCTGGTATGAAGCCTTCCTATCAGCGTTTCCGCCGCCATACGGCTGTCATCCTGGGGGTAGTCTTCCTCCTGTCGGGCCTCCTCAAACTGGTGGACCCGGTGGGGACGATGCTCATCGTCACGGAGTATTTCAAGTTTCTGGGGCTTCCGTCCCTGATTCCCGCCGCCAGATGGGTGGGAATGGCTTCTGCCAGTCTGGAATGCTTCCTGGCCATCGGCCTCATTACCGGGGTGCTTCGCAAAACGACGGCCATTCTGACCTACGGGATGCTGGGCTTTTTCACCCTTCTTACCCTGGCCCTCTGGATCAAGAACCCGGCCATGGACTGCGGCTGCTTCGGCCAGGCTGTCCACCTTACCCACGCCCAGAGTTTCTGGAAAAACGTGGTCCTGCTGGTTCTGGCCGTCATCGCCTTCACTCCTTTCAAGGAATTCGGCATCTCCAAGAGGCACCGGAGGGTGGCCGCCATCGTGGCGGCGCTGGCCATCGTCCTGGCCGCCGTCTACAGCCATACGCACCTTCCGATTGTAGATTTCACCCCGTTCAACTGGGGCGCCCAGCTCTTCGCTTCGCTGGATGAGAATGCCGATGAGGCAGATTTCCGCAGTGCCCCCATCCTCAGTTTCTACGATGCGGAAGGCACCTATCATGATGAGCTGGCCGCCCAGGGCAAGGTGGTTGTCTTCTCTGTCTACGACGCCCGGGAGGCAGACTGGGTCCTGCTGCAGCAGCACTACAGAACGGCGCTGGAAGCCGGTGCCCGGCCGCTGATGCTGGTATCGGCCACCCGGGAGGAACTGCCCTCCCTTCCGCCGGATATCCAGCCCTATTTCTCGGACTACAAGACCTTGATTACGCTGAACCGCGCCAACGGAGGCGGCTCCTATTTCTACCAAGGAGAATTGGTACACAAATGGGCTCCGGGGCAGTTCCCGGAGGATCTTCAGGAAGCCATTGCAGAAGATCCCGTGGCCCTGAGCACCCGCTACGTTACCCGTCGCCGCCTCACGGCACAGGGCTACTGCGTGGCCCTGCTGGCCATCTTCCTGCTGCTGTAGGCCTTCGCACCAGGTAGCATCCCAGCCTGCCCTCTCCTCTCTGCCTGCCGCGTTGACAGCCGCAAGGCCCAGAATGGCGATTTTCGGGCAACGCGGCAAGGAAAACGTGCCCTGGGGCCGATTCGCCTGCCGCGTTGACAGCCGCAAGGCGCAGAACGGCGATTCCCGGGCAACGCGGCAAGGGCCGGAAGCCAGGCAGGGCGCAAAGCCCGTGGAATTTGCGTAATCCAAAAATAGTTCGTATATTTGCATTGTGAACGAGATAGAGGACGCCGGTCCCCTATCTTTTTTTATAAAGGGTATGAACAAAGAACAGATCATCCAGGCCGTAGAGACGGCCGTGAAAGAGCGGGGTTGCTTCCTTGTGGAAGTAACCGTCAGTGCGGAAAACGATGTCGAAATCGTGATCGAGAAGGAAGAGGGGATTGTAGACTGGGAAGACTGCGCCGCCATCGACAAGGTGATGCACGAGGCCTTCGACCAGGATGTGGAGGACTATGCCCTTACGGTTTCTTCCGCCGGTCTGGACCGCCCCTTCAAGGTGCTGCGCCAGTATCAGAAGGCCATCGGCACCCCGGTGGATGTGAAGTTCAAGGGAGGAAAGCGGCTCATCGCCACCCTCACATCGGCCGATGAAGAAAGCATCGGCCTGCAATACACCGCCCTGGAGGCCGTGGAAGGCAAGAAGAAGAAAGAGAAGGTGGAGCACGATGAAAAGTTCCCCCTGTCGGAGATCAACTCCGTCACTCCTTACATTGAATTTAAATAATACAATCATAAACTAATGGCAAAAGAAAAAGAGAAAGAAATCACCTTGATTGACGCTTTCAAGGATTTCAAGGAAGAGAAAAGCATTGACCGTCCGGTGATGCTGGGCGTTCTGAAGGATGTGTTCCTCACCCAGCTGGCCAAGACCTACGGCAGCGCCGACAACTTCGACGTCATTATCAACGTGGACAAGGGAGACTGCGAAATTTACCAGAATTTCGAGGTGGTGGACCAGGTGGAAGACCCTGTGACCCAGATCACCCTGGACGAGATCAAGGCCGAGACCGGAGACGACGACTACGAGATCGGAGACACCTTCGCCCGCAAGCTTTCCCTGGCCTCCTTCGGCCGCCGCGGCATCCTGAACATCCGTCAGAACCTGCAGGGCCGTATTATGGACATCGAGAAGGCCAACGTGTTCAAGAAGTACTCCGAGCGTGTCGGTGAAATCTTCACCGGCGAGGTGTACCAGACCTGGAAGAACGAGGTGCTTATCCTGGACGAGGAAGGCAACGAGCTCCGGATGCCCAAGAGCGAGCAGATCCCCGGAGAGCGCTTCAAGAAGAGCGATTCCGTCCGCGCCATCATCAAGAGCGTGGAGATGAAGAACAACACCACTCCCTATATCGTGCTGTCCCGCACTTCCGAGAGCTTCCTGGAGAAACTCTTCGAGATGGAAGTCCCCGAGATTTACGACGGTCTCATCACTGTGAAGAAAGTGGTCCGTATCCCCGGAGAGCGTGCCAAAGTGGCCGTAGAGTCCTATGACGACCGCATCGATCCCATCGGCGCCTGCATCGGCGTGAAGGGTTCCCGCATTATGGGTATCGTCCGCGAGCTCCGCAATGAGAACATCGACGTCATTCAGTGGAGTTCCAACCCGCAACTGATGATCCAGCGCGCCCTGAATCCCGCCCGCATCTCCCGCATAGACCTGGGATCGTCCCCCGAGGACAAGATCAAGGTCTTTATGCAGGCCGATGAGGTGAAGAAGGGTATCGGCAAGGGCGGCGTGAACATCAAGCTGGCCGGTATGCTGGTAGGCCGTGAGATTGAGGTATGGCGTGAGCTTCCGCAGAACGAGGAGGAAGAGGACGATGTCCTGCTCTCCGAATTCTCCGATGTCATCGATCCCTGGGTGATCGAGCGTCTGCAGTCTATCGGCTGCGACACCGCCCGCAGCGTCATGGCTCTTGCACCCGCCGATATCGCCTCCCGGGCAGACCTGGAGGACGAGACCGTGGAAGAGGTGCTCCGCATTCTGCACGAAGAGTTTGAGGATTAATTAATTAGAACAAAAAAGGGGTTATATATGGCAGAAATCAGACTATCGAAACTTATCAAACAATTCAACATCGGGCTTGACACCCTGGTGGAGTTCCTCAATTCCAAAGGCGCCGCCATCGAAGACGCCAATCCGAACCTCAAGGTCTCGGACGAGTTCCTGCCGGAACTGCACAAGAAATTCGGCAAGGACCTGGAATTGAAGGAGCAGGCCGAGAAGGTGGACGTCAAGCTCACCGAGATTCTGGACAAGGCCTCCAAGAAACAGGACGAGGAAGAGGACGAGTTCGAACCTGAGCGCGTGACGGTTATCAAGAGCAACAATCTCTCCCGGAACGTGGCGGAACCCGAACCCGAGCCGCAGCCGGAACCGGAGCCCGTGGTGGAACCGGAGCCGCAGCCCGAACCCGAGCCGGAGCCCGTGGTGGAGCCGGAACCGGAGCCCGTAGTGGAACCGGAACCGGAACCCGAGCCGGAGCCGGAACCGGAGCCGGAACCCGAACCGGAGCCCGTGGCAGAGCCCGAACCCGAAGCGGAACCCGAACCTGCTGAAGAACCCCAGCCGGAGGAAACTTCCACCCTAACCCCAGTGGAAGAAGCTCCCGCCGAGGCTCCCCAGGCCGCTCCTGCCGCCGCTCCCTTCAAGGTGCTGGGTAAGATAGACCTCTCCCAGTTCGACCCTAAGAAGGCCAAAAAGCGTGAGAGAATCAAAGCGTCCGGCTCCCAGAAGGTGGACGTGACCAAGGTGCAGGCCGAGAAGGCCCCCAAGAAAAACGACAACAAGAATGGCAAGCCCGGTGCCGGCAATAACAACCAGCAGCAGGGCAAGGGCCGCAAGAAAGGGGACCGCTTCAAGCCGGCCATGACCGAGGCCGAGCAGGAAGAACTGCAGAAGGAGATCCAGAAGCAGGTGAAGGAAACCTACGCCCGCATGAACGAGAGCAAGAACAACTTCGGCGCCAAGCATCGCAAGGAGAAGAGGGAGATTGCCGCCATCCGTTCCCAGGAGGAAATGGAGGCCGCGGCTGCAGAGAACAAGGTGCTCAAGGTAACGGAGTTCGTAACCGTGAACGACCTCGCCACCCTGATGAACAACACCCCGGTGGTGAAGGTGATCGGTGCCTGTATGTCCCTGGGTATGATGGTGTCCATCAATCAGCGTCTGGATGCCGAAACCCTGGTACTGGTGGCCGAGGAATTCGGCTACAAGGTGGAATTCGTAACGGCCGAACTCACGGAAGAGATCCAGCAGCAGGAGCCCGACCGGGAAGAAGACCTGGTGGAGCGTCCTCCGGTGATCACCGTGATGGGTCACGTAGACCACGGTAAGACGTCCCTGCTGGACAACATCCGCAATTCCAATGTGATTGCCGGTGAGGCCGGCGGCATTACCCAGCACATCGGCGCCTACAGCGTCACGCTGGACAGTGGCCGTCACATCACTTTCCTGGATACGCCGGGTCACGAGGCCTTTACCGCCATGCGTGCCCGTGGTGCCCAGATGACAGACCTCGCCATCATCATCGTCGCGGCCGATGACGCCGTGATGCCCCAGACCAAGGAAGCCATCGCCCACGCACAGGCCGCCGGCGTTCCGATGGTCTTTGCCATCAACAAGATTGATAAGCCCGGTGCCAATGCCGACACCATCCGCCGCCAGCTGTCCGAGATGAACATCCTGGTGGAAGACTGGGGCGGCAAGTACCAGTGCCAGGAAATATCGGCCAAGAAGGGTATCAATGTGGACAAGCTACTGGACAAGGTGCTCTTTGAGACAGACCTTCTGGAACTCAAGGCCAATCCCAACAAGCTGGGTAGCGGCGCCGTCATCGAAAGCTCCCTGGACAAGGGCCGCGGCTATCTGGCCACGGTGCTGGTGCAGGACGGTACGGTGCACGTGGGAGATGTCATCATCTCCGGCAGCTACTACGGCCGCGTGAAGGCTATGTACAACGAGCGTGGACAGAAGGTGGAAAGCGCCGGTCCTTCCACGCCGGTATCCCTGCTGGGCCTGAACGGCGCCCCCGCCGCCGGTGAGAAGTTCAACATCATGGCCGATGAAAAAGAGGCCAAGAGCATTGCCCAGCGCCGCGAGCAGCTCATCCGTATCCAGGGCATCAAGACGCAGAAGCACCTCACCCTGGAGGAAATCGGCCGCCGCATCGCCATCGGCAACTTCAAGGAACTCAACGTCATCGTCAAGGGCGATGTGGACGGTTCCGTGGAAGCCCTCTCCGACTCCCTCATCAAGCTCTCCACCGAGGAGGTACGCGTGAATGTGATCCACAAGGCCGTGGGTGCCATCAGCGAATCGGATGTCCTGCTGGCCGAAGCCTCCGACGCCGTGATCATCGGCTTCCAGGTGCGTCCCAGCGCCGAAGCCCGCCGTGCCGCCGAGAAGGAAGGCATCGAGATCCGCCTTTACTCCGTGATCTACGACTGTATCAACGAAGTGAAGGAAGGTATCGAGGGTATGCTGGAGCCCGAGAAGAAGGAAGAAGTGACTGCCACCGCCGAGGTGAAGCAGACCTTCAAGATCTCCAAGGTGGGTACCATCGCCGGCTGTCTGGTGAAGGAAGGAAAGCTCACCCAGAAGGCCCAGGTCCGTCTCATCCGCGACGGCATCGTAGTGTACACCGGAGAGCTGGCCTCCCTGCAGCGTGGCAAGGACAACGCCAAGGAAGTGCCTTCAGGAATGGAATGCGGTTGCGGCCTGGAGCGCTACAACGACATCCACCCCGGAGACATCATCGAAGCCTTCCAGATTGTGGAAATCAAGAGAAGCCTCTAAAGCTTCTTCAACCAGAGTATGCTGTCTGGGCCTTCATTGAAAAGAAGGTCCAGACAGCTTAGTTTTGGGGTGAAGCCGCCCATCCGGTCCCGGAAAACCTGGTAGTAAGCCTTGTCCAGCCCCAGGTCTGTCAGGACGCTATCCTCCCGTTTGGGATGGATGGTGGTCCGATAGTCATCGGCCTCCTCCCTGGCGAAAGCCGAAGTGGGGGAGAGCCGGCAGGCGATGCCTGTCTTATCCAGCAGGAAGCGGATGGTGGAAAGGTTCAGTTCCCAGAGGGTTTGCGGCTTTGCCTCCAGCAGGGAAAAAAGTTCCTCCCTGTAATATTCATAGTAGGCCGATGTCTCATAGGCCGTGTCCAGGGCCCGTTGCGTGCGCACTACCCAGGGCGTGGAATAATCCACCTGCACGCGGGTGATGGCCATATCGGCCCCGTGCACCACCGGCACCTGCAGCATCTGCACGCCGTCTCCGGCCAGGATGTAGCAGCGGTTGCGGTAACTCTGCTTCTGGTAGTTCTCGCAGGCCTCCAACTGTACCGTAGACGGCAAAACCCTGTCCGGGGACAGGGTCATTTCTCTTGCCGAAAGGGCCAGCCAGGCCACCGGCGGGAAGTATGCCGTGGATAATAACACTAGCGGTTGGTGCGGGGCTTGGGGATGATGCCGCGGGCCGATTTGCGGATGAAGCCAAGGATGGTGTCCCGGCGCTCGGTGGCAGGGAAATTGGCCTCAATGTACTCCAGGGCCTGCGTGGTATTACGGCCCGAGAAGTAGATGATATCGTAAATGTCCTTGATCTCGTTCACCTGCTCCTCGGTGAAGCCGCGGCGCAGAAGGCCCACGCGGTTCACGCCCTCGAAGGCCAGCGGATCCCGGCCGGCCAGGCAGTACGGGGGAACATCCTTGGAAACCTTGGAATACGCACCTACAAAGGCGTGGGTGCCCAGGCGGCAGAACTGGTGGGCGCCGGAATTGCCACCCATCACGGACCAGTCTTCCATTTCCACTTCACCGGCCAGGCCCACATAGCTGACCACAATGCAGTGATTGCCTACGTTACAGTCGTGGGCGATGTGGGCGTAGGACATGATCAGCGTGTCGCTTCCCACCTTGGTTACCAGCTTTCCGCTGGCCTTGGTGCCGCGGTTGATGGTGGCGCATTCGCGGATGTTCACGCGGTCTCCTATCTCTACCCAGGATTCTTCTCCCTCGAACTTGAGGTCCTGGGGAATGCCTCCCACTACGGCGCCGGGGAAGACAGTGCAGTTCTTGCCCATTTTCACGTGGTTCAGGATGGTGGCTCCGTTCAGGATGCGGCAACCGTCTCCGATTTCTACGTTGGCGTCAATGAAGGCGAAAGGGCCCACTTCTATATTGTCTCCCAGTTTGGCCTCGGGACTTACACAGGCTTGGGGGTGAATTTTGTTCATAGCTGTTTATTTTTGCAAGGCGGCTCTCAGCGCCCTTGCGGCTTTCGTGTTAATGGAATGACCGGGCTTGTAGGCGGTGATGCGGGCGTTGAGGAAACCGCCGGCCAGGCGGAGGTCTCCCAGCAGGTCCAGCATCTTGTGCCGGCCGCATTCATCCGGGAAATGAAGCTCCAGATTGTTGAGGTATCCTTCTGCCGTGGGCTTCACGTCGGGCAGGTTGAACAGGTTCTGCAGGCTACTCAGCTGCTCTTCGCTCACGGGATTCTCCACGATGACGATGGCATTGTCCACGTCTCCTCCCTTGATGAGGTTGTTGCGGTACAGGTACTCAATCTCGTGGAAGAAGACGAAGGTGCGGCATACGCCAATCTCCTGTGCATAGTCCACATTCATATCCCAGTGGGCGCTCTGGATGCCCAGGATCTTGGAATTGAAGTCTACGGTGATATCGGCCGAAGGGGCATCCGCCGGCTCAATCTTCACCCAGGAGCCGGTGCGTTCGTTGCGCACTTCCACGGTCTGGGGAAGGGTGAGGTACTGACGGGGAACTTCCTGGTCCTGCAGGCCGTCCTTGACGATGGCTTCGATATACGGACGGGCGCTGCCGTCCAGGATAGGGACCTCGATGTTGTCCAGTTCGATGAAGGCATTGTCTATTCCCAGGCCGGTGAGGGCGCTCAGCAGGTGCTCAATGGTAACCACCACGGCCTCATTGGCCGATATGGTGGTGCTGCGGGCCGTGTTGCTTACATTATCGGCCACGGCCTCGATGATGGGCTTGCTTCTGAGGTCTGAACGGCGGAAACGGATGCCGGTGTTAACGGGAGCGGGCATCAGTTTCATATGTGCGTACGTTCCCGTATGCAGTCCCTTGCCCTGGAAGTAGTAAATCTTCTTGAGTGTATGCTGGTTGTTTTTCATCCTATTGTTCTGCGGCCCGCTTGAACAAAGCGTAAGCCTTCATATAAAGTTTGGCATCTATGGCCGGGGAGCCCAGAAGAACCTGATTTTCCTTGCGTACATTTCCGCTCACCCCACCCTGCGCCAGGATGGTGGTATGGTCTGCTATCTTGACGTGACCGGCAATTCCCACCTGTCCGGCCAGGATGCAGTATTTTCCAATTTCCGTGGATCCGGCTATGCCTGTCTGGGCCGCCATCACGGTATGGTCCCCGATGATGACGTTGTGGGCTATCATGCAGAGGTTGTCTATGCGCACGCCGTTGCCGATGATGGTGGATTCCATCTGGGCACGGTCCACGGTGGTATTGCTTCCTATCTCTACGTCGTTTCCTATGACCACGTTGCCCAGGTGCTCTATCTTTTCCCAACTGCCGTCCGGCTGGGGCGCGTTGCCAAAGCCGTCGTCTCCGATGATGCAGCCGGCGTGCAGGATGACATTGTCACCAATAACCATGCCAGGGAAAATGTGCACCCCGGGATAGAGGATGCAGCCCCGGCCGATGACGGTGTCGTCTCCTATGGTTACGTGTTCGTGAATGACCGTGTTGTCTCCAATTTTCACCCGGCGGCCCACATAGCTGAAGGCCCCGACGTACACCTTCTTGCCGAATTTCGTGGAGAAGGGGAACCAGCGGGAAAGCAGGCTGCGGTATCCTCTCGCCTTCTTTTTCTGGGCCGATGCATACTTGAGGAGCTCTGCGACAGCGGTGTAGGCGTTGTCCACCCTCACCAGGGTGGGCGTCACGGGCTGTTTGGGCACGAAGGTCTTGTCTACCAGCAGGATACTGGCCTGGCTGGTATAGACGTATTCTTCGTATTTGGGATTGGCGAAAAAACTGAGCGCTCCCGGTTTGCCATGTTCAATCTTGGCAAACTTGGTGGCTTTGGCGTTTTCGTCACCCTCTACGGTGCCCTTCAGGAGCTGGGCCAGAAACTTGGCGGAATATTCCATAGATTAGATAAGCGGTTCGGCGGTCATCGCGGCAGGCTGGGGAATTCCCATCAGCTTGAGGATGGTAGGGGCCACGTTGCAGAGGGCTCCGTCCTTCACACTCTTCACCTGTTCTCCGGCGTTGATCACCACAAACTGAACGGTGTTCAGGGAGTGGGCGGTGTTGGGAGAGCCGTCCGGATTGACGGCGAAGTCTGCGTTGCCGTGGTCTGCGGTGAGAAGGACCACATAGTCCTTCGCGATGGCCTCTTCCACCACCTGGCCCACCAGCCGGTCTATGCAGGTGACGGCCTGGGTAATGGAGGTGTAGATGCCGGTGTGGCCCACCATATCTCCGTTGGCGAAGTTGAGGATGATCATATCCTGTTTGCCGGTGCGGATCTGGGCGATGAGTTTTTCGGCCACCTCGGGGGCGCTCATCTGGGGCAGGAGGTCGTAAGTGGGGACCTTGGGGCTGTTCACCAGGATGCGCTCCTCGTTCTCGAACACGGTCTCACGGCCGCCGTTGAAGAAGAAGGTGACGTGGGCGTATTTCTCCGTTTCCGCGATGCGAAGCTGGTGCTTGCCGGCCTTGGAAACGGTTTCTCCCAGGGTGTCCTGGACCAGTTCCTTGTCGAAGAGGATGTGGACGCCCTTGAAGGAAGCGTCGTAGGGAGTGAGGCAGCAGTAGTACAGGGGAAGGGTGTGCATTCCTTCCTCCGGCATATCCTGCTGGGTGAGGACGGCGGTGAGCTCACGGGCGCGGTCGTTGCGGAAGTTGTAGAAGATGATGGCATCTCCTTCCTCGATGGTGGCTACGGGTTTGCCGTTCTCCGTAATCACGATGGGTTTGATGAATTCGTCCGTTACCTCGGCGTCATAGCTGGCCTGGATACCGGCCTGGGCGCTTTCAAAGGCGGCGCCCTTGCCTTCTACCAGCAGGTCGTAGGCTTCTTTCACGCGGTTCCAGCGCTTGTCCCTGTCCATGGCATAGAAACGGCCGCAGACGGAAGCCACCTTGCCGGTGGTTTCGGCCATCTTCTCCTCCAGCTCCTTCACGAAGCCCAGGCCGCTGCGGGGGTCTGTGTCACGGCCGTCCATAAAGGCGTGGACGTAAACCTTGTCCAGGCCTTCTTCCTTGGCCACGCGAAGGAATTCGTACACGTGGTCCAGGGAGCTGTGCACGCCGCCGTGGGAGGTGAGGCCCATCAGGTGCAGCTTCTTGCCGCTCTTTTTCACATAGTCATAAGCGGCTTTGATCTCCGGATTCTCCAGGAGTTTGTGCTCACGGCAGGCGATATTGATCTTGACCAGATCCTGATATACCACCCGTCCGGCACCCAGATTCATATGACCCACCTCGGAGTTGCCCATCTGGCCGTCCGGAAGACCTACGAATTCTCCGCAGGCCTGCAGATGACCGGAGGGATATTTCTCCCTCAGGGCGTCAATGTGGGGGGTTCCCTGGGTCCAGATTGCGTTGGAGTAGTCGTGGCGGCCTTCGCCCCAACCGTCCAGGATCATCAGAAGTACTTTTCTATTCATATCGTATGTATATTATTATCTATAAAGTCTGCAAAGTTAATCATTTTTTGCGGAAATCCGAAGAATGCGCCGGGTGGATTGGGTAACCCGCACGCTGTGGTCTATGCACCATCCCGCAATGGCCACCACGTGATGGGGGTCATCGGCCCTTTTGTACAGCCTTACGAAGGGCTTTTCATCGGCCGGGATGTGATGGTCCGTGAACCAGTCCTGCAGCTTTTTCTTTCCCGGAGCGCCCAACGGCCTTATCCAGTCTCCCGTCTCCCAACTCCCTTCCACCAGTTCTCCGGCCTTGTCCGCATCCAGAATCAGCATCCCCGCCGGCTGTTTCACCTCCTTCGTCCCGTCCCAAACCTCTTCTTTCACTTCAAACTCCATCTCCCGTACACCAAAAGAGCCCTTTTCGTGTACGAAGACCCTTCCTGCGGAAGTACTATCCTCTGAACCCTCCGGGGCTACGCCCCTCCGTCCCTCCCACTGCCCTGCGGGCAGCGGGCCCCTCCCTCTGATGCGGCCGAGGGTGGCCACAGGTTCAGAGGATAGTACTTCCGCAGGAAGGGCCTCTGCGAATCGCTCCATATCCCGGTTCAGGGTTTGGACGAAAGAAGGGTTGATTTCCCGGAAGACGGGGAAGACCAGGTTCCGGATCTTATTGCGTTTGAAGTCGTTGAGGGCGTTGGTGGCATCTTCCCGCCAGGACAGACCGTGCTCTGCGGCGAAGGCCTCGATTTCGACCCGGGTCATTCCCAGAAGAGGCCGAAGAAGGGGGATGTCACTGAACTCCGGGTCCGGGATGAACCCTTCGGCCTTCATCCCCAGCAGGCCCCGGATGCCGGTGCCGCGAAGGAGGTTCAGGAGGAGCGTTTCGGCATTGTCGTTGGCATTGTGCGCCACCGCCACGCCCGAGTAGCCGAGTTGCCGGCAGAGTTCTCCAAACCAGTGATAGCGAAGCCGCCGGGCCGCCATCTCCACGGAAATCCCTTGCTCCGTGGCATAGGCCGATGTCTCAAAGTGCCGGACGTGGCAGGGTATGCCGTTAGCATCGGCCCAGGCCTTCACAAATGCTTCGTCCCCGTCGCTCTCCTTTCCCCGCAGGTGGAAGTTGCAGTGTGCAATGGCGAAAGGCCCGCCTTCCAGACGGACCTTTTCTGCCAGGCACATGGAATCTATGCCTCCACTGACGGCGACCAGCAGCATCCTAGTGCTTGTGGGTGGTTAAAGTGTAAGTGAAGCCGAATTCGGCAAACTCCTTGAACTGCACTCCCTTGGAGTCTACGGCTCCGTCCTTGTCTTTATCGTGTACCATCACGCGGGGATCGTAGATGAGGTTGGTGCTCACGTTGATGGCAAAGAACTTGGCAATCCTCCACGAAATCTTGTTGTCCCAGGTGATACGGGGCTCTACCTTGGGGGTGAGGTAGTTGTAGAAAGCCGTCACCTGCGTGGTGTAGCTGAAGACATCGTTGATGACCCAGCCCATATCCAGTTTGATCTGGGCACCGAATTCTGCGCGGAAGTTGGTGTATTCCGTCTGGCTGCCTTCCCGAAGGTCCATACCGTAGGTTTTGCGGAGCTCCGGAATGGTAACCAGCACACCACCGCCAGAGAGCGGCGCTACGTTCAGGGAAATCCAGGGGGCCGGTGTCCAGAGGGCACCGATACCCACATTCAGGTATGCCGGAGCCAGGAAACCGGATTTGAGCGTACGGGCGATGAGCCAGTCCTCCTTGGTGGGCTCGTCTCCGTCAAACTCCTTGGGGGTGCCGTAGGCGTAGTTGTTCCCGAACTGCGTCTTGAAATCCAGGCTGGCGGAATACGCCAGGTTCTTCAGAGAGGTCTGATAACCCCATTTGGTTTCAAAGTAGATGCGGTCCTTGGTTTTCTGGAAGATGGGCTTGTCGGCCGAATACATCTGGCCGTATTCCAGCTGCAGATGCGTCTTTCCCAGGGCCTTGTCCTTGGCGTAATCTGCCGTGGCGTCTACGTTGGCGGTGATGCTGACATTGTTATAACCGCCTGCCACCCACTGGCTTAACCAGGTTTGCCCGAAGTTGAGGGCGGTGTTGAGGGTATTGGTCCAATACTTGGGTTTGACCACCTTCTCCGGAACGTCGTCCGAGGCGGAGAGGGCAGCAGCCGCTTCAGCAGCCGCCGTCTGGGTATTCTGGGCCGATGCCGCCAGCGTGGCAAACAGGGCCAGGAGGGTGAACAGTCTTTTCATATCAATAGCTTCTTGCAAAGAGAACTCGCTGGTGGGAAGGCTTACCGGTGTAGATGCACTTGCCTTCTTCCATGCATACGGCGCTGTCCACGGGGATGCAGCGGATGGTAGCCTTGGTCTCTTCCTGGATCTTGGCCTCGGTTTCGGCCGTGCCGTCCCAGTGGCAAAGGAGGAAACCGCCCTTTTCAATCTCTTCCTTGAACTGCTCCCAGGTGTCTACCTTGCGGATGGAAGCGTCGCGGAAGGCGAGGGCTTTGTTGTAAATGCTCTTCTGGATATCATCCAGCAGGCCGATGATGCGGTCTTCCAGGCCTTCGATGGGTTCGGAAATCTTTTCCAGGGTATCCCGGCGGGCCACCTCCACGGTGCCGTTCTGCAGATCCCTCGGTCCCATTGCCAGACGCACGGGAACGCCCTTGAGCTCCCACTCGGCAAACTTGAAACCGGGGCGCAGGGTGTCCCTGTCGTCAATCTCCACGCTGTGGCCCTTGGCTTCGAGGGCCTTTTTAACCTCGTGCATCTTGTCCAGCACGGCACTATGCTCTTCCTCGCTCTTGTAGATGGGGACCATCACCACCTGGATGGGAGCCAGGGCGGGAGGCAGCACCAGACCGTTGTCATCTCCGTGGGCCATGATGAGAGCGCCCATCAGACGGGTGCTCACGCCCCAGGAAGTGGCCCAGACATAGTCCTGCTTGCCTTCATTGTTGGTGAACTGCACGTCGAAGCTCTTGGCGAAGTTCTGGCCCAGGAAGTGGGAGGTGCCGGCCTGCAGGGCCTTTCCGTCCTGCATCAGGGCCTCGATGGTCATCGTGTCTAGGGCACCGGCAAAGCGCTCTCCCGGGCTCTTGTGACCCACCACCACGGGAAGGGCCATCACCTCGCGTGCGAATTTGGCGTAGACGTTCACCATCTGCTCCTTGCGGGCCTCGGCCTCCTGGGCGGTGGCGTGGGCGGTATGGCCCTCCTGCCACAGGAACTCTGCCGTTCTGAGGAACAGGCGGGTTCTCATTTCCCAGCGCACCACGTTGCACCACTGGTTGCACAGGATGGGGAGGTCTCTCCAGGAGTGTACCCAGTTCTTGTAGGTGTTCCAGATAATGGTTTCAGAGGTGGGACGCACAATGAGTTCCTCTTCCAGTTTGGCCTCGGGGTCCACCACGATGCCGTTGCCGTCGGGGGCGTTCATCAGACGGTGGTGGGTGACTACGGCGCACTCCTTGGCGAAGCCGGCCACGTGTTCTGCCTCACGGCTGAAGAAAGACTTGGGAATGAACAGGGGGAAGTAGGCGTTCTTGACGCCGGTTTCCTTGAACATCCCGTCCAGGATGCCCTGCATCTTTTCCCAGATGGCATAGCCGTAGGGTTTGATGACCATGCATCCGCGTACGGCGGACTGCTCTGCCAAATCTGCTTTAACAACCAGGTCGTTATACCACTGGGAGTAGTTCTCCTGTCTGCTGGTTACCTCTTTTGCCATAGTTTCTATTTGCTTTTTTTTGTTATTATGCTTAAAATTGCGGGCCGATCGCAGGGATAAAGGTACAAAAATTGCATTATCCCGGAGTAAGGTCGATTTTTTGTCGGCACAAAGATACTTAATTTTATTGGATAAAAGGAGGTAAGAACTATGAAAAAGACATTTCTGGCATATGCCTTGGGGCTCCTTGCCGCCGTTTCATGCTCTACCACAAGCCGTGTCAGCACCCTGGTGTTCGACGATGGCCTCTATTCCGGTCCCGTCAAGGAGGTGGTGCCGCAGGCTCCCACCAGTGAGGAACTGGACAATCTGCTCGCAGACAGCCATTCTTCCCAGGCCTATATCCTCAGCGCCGGGGACACCCTCGTAGTACCCGAAGGAAAGAAAATCCGTTTCGATAACAGCGAAACCGTCGTTACCATCTGGGATACTCCCGCCTGGCTCTACGATTATTCGTGGGCATACAGGCCGTGGTATATGAGGGATTTCTACTATGGCTACTGGGGTTTCTACGATCCCTGGTATTACAGGCCCTGGCGTTACGGCTACTCTGCCTGGTACTGGGATCCCTGGTACTACGATTCCTGGTACTATGGACCTCATTTCAATTACACCTTCTACGGCATTTACAGTCCCTGGTACCGCTATCACTACTATGATTCCTGGTACTGGAACCGCTTCTATCCCGGCCATTATGCAGGGTACTACTGGACAGGCCCCATCCGGCCGCACCGCAGTCAGGCCGCCCATATGGGTCACCGGGTAGATAACTTCAGCGCCCGTGGCGCCGCTTCCCACAGCACGGTTTCCCGCGGCCTGAGGGGAGGATCGGCCCGCAGCAGTGCGCTGTCCCGCGCCACCAAGTCGGCCGGCTCGTCCGTGTCCCGCTCCGGCGCGTCCACGCGCTCATCCGTGGTAAGGGCTTCCGGAGCTTCCCGCTCCAGCTCGGTTACCCGCTCCAGCTCGGCTACGCGTTCCAGTTCGGCCACGCGCTCCAGCTCCGTCACCCGTTCTGCCGGAACCACCCGTTCCGCGGGCTCTTCCAGCTATAGCACGGGCGGCAACACCCGCTCCAGCGGAACTTCCCGTTCCTCCGGCTATCGCTCCAGCGGCAGTTCCAATGTGCGTTCTTCCGGTACCACCCGTTCCACGGGCTCTTCCAGCTACCGGTCCAGCGGCAGCACCAATGTACGTTCCTCTTCCGGCGCGTCCAGCTACCGTTCTTCCGGTTCCACGTCCCGCTCTTCCGGAGGCTATTCCGGTGGTGGCAGTTCCCGTTCTTCCGGCGGTGGCAATTCAGGTGGCGGCGGCAGCTCCCGTTCTTCCGGCGGTGGCCGCAGATAAAAACAGACAAGTATGAAAAAGATTATAACCTTTGCTTTGGGCGCCGCGCTGGCTTTTAACGCCGCCGCCCAAACCTGGCAGGACGCCCTGCTGTTTTCAGAGAACAATTACTCGGGCACGGCCCGCGGCGTGGGTATGGGCAATGCCCTCACCGCCATAGGTGGAGATGCCGGCTCCCTGGTGTTCAATCCTGCGGGATCGGCCACGGCTTCGTACTCCCAGTTTGTGATTACTCCGGCCGTCACGCTCTCCTTTGCCAACACCGCTGCCTCGGCCGATAACCTGGAATCCTTCAAAGGGCAGGCAATCAGCAATACCTACGCCCGTATGAAGCTGCCCAACGTGGGCTTCATTATGAATATCAAGACCGGAAGAAGAAGCGGTCTCAAGAATGTGGCCTGGGGTGTGGTGGTCAATTCCACCAACAACTTCACCGGACGGTACAGAAGTGCCGGCGTGAACGGAGACAATTCCTATGCGGCTTCCCTGGCTTCTTCGGCAGACGGTTTCGCAGAGAACGTCCTGGCCACGGAAGACTGGTACTACTCCGGAAATCCTTCCCGGATGCCCGCCTGGGTAGATATGACAGGATACCGTAGCGGTATGTTCAACGCAGTCAGCGGCCGTGACGGAGCCTATGTGGCCCTCACGGAGGTGATTGACGAGCAGGGAGACTTCCGCCTGGCCGCTCCCGTGTACCAGCAGTATGGCCAGCAGAGCTATGGCTACAAGATGGACGCCATCCTCAACTTCGCCCTCAATTTCTCGGACAAGTTCTATCTGGGCGCCAACCTGGGCGTTACATCCCTTAACTATTACCTTTCGGAGTTCTGGTCCGAAGCCCCGGACAATCCCGCAGATTTCCCCACCATCCGGTATTCCGATGGTACATCGGCCCAGTTCGAGTCCCTCAGGATGAACCGCAAGTACCGTCTCGGCGGTACGGGTGTCTACTTCAAGATGGGTGCCCTGTGGCGTCCCATCCCCAGCCTGCGCATTGCGGCTGCCATCCAGACGCCCACCCTGCTGAACCTGGTGGAGCGCTACGGATACAGCGGTGAGGTGAAACTCACCGGACGCTATCTGAGCAACGCCTCCAGCCCCGAGGATGAGTGGATCTATGCCCTCCGTTCTCCTTTCCGTGCCAATTTCGGCGTGGCTTTCACCCTGGGAAACCGGGGAGTGATCAGTGCAGACTATGAGATGGCCAATTATTCCCAGGCCCGTTTCCGCAGCCGTTCTACAGACAATGAGTACGGAAGCGGCACGTTCTCGGATGTGAACCTGGATATCAAGGACCTTCTGGGCATAGCCCATCAGGTACGTCTGGGCACCGAGTTCAAAGTCACTCCCGAACTGGCCCTCCGCGCCGGGTACAACCTTACCACCGGAGCCCAGCGCAATTACCTGGACGGAAACAAGGTAATTCCCGTGAGCTTCCAGGAGAAGGTGGCCCAGATGAAGCATGCTGTTTCCCTGGGCGTCGGCTACAGCTTTGGCAGCATCTTCCTGGATGCCGCCGTGCGTTACCGCACTTCTCCCAAGGACTATGTAATCCCGTACAACTATTATTACGCCCCGGATCCTTCCCAGTTCTACAACAAGGTGGTGGATGATGAGATCGTTACTCCGGAGCTGGTTGTCAAAAACCAGTTCGTGGACATCCTTCTCACCCTGGGTTGGCGGTTCTGACGGCTAATTTCCTGCCATTTTGTCAGCCGCAGCCCGCTGGCACGAAGTTCGATATTTACTCTGGCGTCGCCCGATGGGGTGGCGCCAGTTTTTTGGCATAAGAATAAGACAATAATTAAAAGGAAAGAATATTATGGGTAAAATTATCGGTATCGACCTGGGAACTACTAATTCCTGCGTCGCTGTGATGGAAGGCAATCAGCCTACTGTCATCATCAACAACGAGGGGCAGCGTACTACCCCTTCCGTGGTGGCCTTCACCGACGGCGGTGAGCGTAAGATCGGCTCCCCGGCCAAGCGTCAGGCTATCACCAACCCCAACAACACCGTGTTCTCCATCAAGCGTTTCATGGGTGAGACGTACGATCAGGTGAACACCGAGGTCTCCCGCGTTCCCTACAAGGTGGTTCGTGGAGAGAACAACACCCCCCGCGTGGACATCAGCGGTAAACTCTATACTCCTCAGGAGATTTCGGCCATGATCCTTCAGAAGATGAAGAAGACGGCGGAGGAATACCTCCGCCAGGAAGTGACCGAGGCTGTGATCACCGTCCCCGCATACTTCTCAGATTCCCAGCGTCAGGCCACCAAGGAGGCCGGCCGCATTGCGGGTCTGGATGTGAAGCGTATCATCAACGAGCCCACCGCCGCTGCCCTGGCCTATGGCCTGGACAAGAAGGACAAGGATATGAAGGTGGCTGTGTACGACCTCGGTGGCGGTACCTTCGATATCAGTATCCTCCAGCTGGGAGACGGCGTTTTCGAAGTGCTGTCCACCAACGGTGACACCCACCTGGGCGGTGACGATTTCGACCAGGTCATCATCGACTGGCTGGCCTCCGAGTTCGCTGCCGAGAACGGCGGTCTGGACCTCAAGAAAGATCCCATGGCCCTGCAGCGTCTGAAGGAAGCGGCCGAAAAGGCCAAGATCGAGCTTTCCAGCCAGACTTCCACAGAAATCAACCTGCCGTACATCATGCCGGTAGACGGTGTTCCCAAGCACCTTGCGAAGACGCTCACCCGTTCCAAGTTCGAGCAGCTCTCCGACGCCCTGTTCCAGCGCAGCATCGCCCCTTGCAAGCAGGCTCTGGCCGATGCTCACCTGAACCCCTCCGACATTGACGAGGTTCTGCTGGTCGGTGGTTCCACCCGTATCCCTTACGTACAGGAGCTGGTGAAGAACTTCTTCGGCAAAGAGCCCAACAAGAGCGTGAACCCCGATGAGGTGCTGGATGTCACTCCGCTGAGCCTGGGTATCGAAACCCTCGGCGGCGTGATGACCAAGCTCATCGAGTCCAACACCACCATCCCGGCCAAGAAGAGCCAGATCTTCTCCACCGCGGCCGACAACCAGCCCGGCGTGGAAATCCGCGTGCTTCAGGGAGAACGCCCCATGGCCAAGGACAACAAGCAGATTGGCATCTTCCACTTGGACGGCATTGCTCCCGCACCCCGTGGAGTACCTCAGATTGAGGTTACCTTCGATATCGATGCCAACGGTATCCTGAACGTGAGCGCCGTGGACAAGGCAACGGGCAAGGAGCAGCACATCCGTATCGAGGCTTCCAGCGGCCTGTCCGACGCCGAAATCCAGCGGATGAGGGACGAGGCCAAGGCCAACGAGGCTGCAGACCAGGCCGAAAAGGAGAGAATCGACAAGATCAACAACGCCGATGCCCTCACCTTCCAGGCCGAAAAGTTCCTGAAGGAGAACGGCGACAAGGTGCCTGCCGACGTGAAGAGCGAGGTGGAGACCAATTGCAACGCCCTGAAGGAAGCCGTGAAGGCCCAGAACCTCTCGGATATCGACAAGTATTCCGAGGCCCTGAACAAGGCTTTCGAGAAGATGTACCAGGCCGGCCAGCAGGCCCAGGGTGGTCCTCAGGGACCGTTCCAGGGTGGCCCTCAGGGTCCCCAGCCCGGCCCTCAGCCGGAAGGCCCGGACGAGCAGTAAAGACAAAGGAAGCGACGCTTGCAGGCGTCGCTTTTTTTGATTACTTTTGTGCCTCATTTCAAGAAAGATTATGGGAAGAATCATCCTCACTGGCGACCGTCCTACCGGCAAACTTCATCTGGGTCATTATGTGGGCAGCCTCCGCAACCGCGTGCTGCTGCAGAACGAAGGCAATTATGACCGTATGTTTGTGTTCATCGCAGACGTGCAGGCCCTCACAGACAACGCAGACAATCCGGAGAAGGTCCGTCAGAATATTATAGAGGTAGCTTTGGACTATCTCTCCTGCGGCCTGGATCCTGAAAAGGTAACCCTCTTTATCCAGAGCCAGATTCCGGAACTGCACGAGATGACGCAGTTCTTCTCCAACCTGGTCACGGTGCAGCGCCTGCAGCGCAACCCTACCGTCAAGAGCGAGATGGTGCTGCGTGGCTTCAACTCGGAAGGGGAGGATGACAACCGCAGAGGCCTTCCCGTAGGTTTTTTCACGTACCCCATCTCCCAGGCGGCCGATATCTGCTTCTGCAAAGCCACCACCGTTCCTGCCGGAGAAGACCAGGAACCTATGCTGGAACAGTGCCGGGAGATTGTGCGCAGTTTCAACGGTACCTACAAGTGCGACGTACTGGTGGAGCCGGAGATCCTGCTGCCCTCCAACCTGGCCTGCCGCCGCCTGCCCGGAACGGACGGCCAGGCCAAGATGAGCAAGTCCCTGGGCAACTGCATCTATCTGTCCGAAGATCCCAAGGAGATGGAGAAGAAGGTGAAGGGAATGTTCACAGACCCCGGACACCTGAGGGTGGAAGACCCCGGCAAGGTGGAAGGCAACACCGTCTTCACTTATCTGGATGCCTTCTGCGAGGCCGATGACTTTGCCAAGTTCTGGCCGGAGTACGCTTCCCTGGAAGAGCTCAAGGACCACTACCGCAGGGGAGGTCTGGGAGATATGAAATGCAAGAAATTCCTCATCAGCGTCCTCAACGACCGCCTGGAACCCATCCGGGCCCGTCGCCACACTTATGAGCAGGACATCCCGGAGGTGTACAACATCCTGAAGAAAGGCTCGGAAGCCGCCCGCGAGGTGGCTGCCCGGACGCTCCACGAAATGAAGGACGCCATGAAGATCAATTACTTCGATGACGCCGCCCTCATTGCGCAGCAGGCTGCCAGATACAAAGGAGAATTATAAGGCATAGTCCAGCCTCATCACTTTCACGGGCCTTTCGTCCCCGTGGTAGAGATGGCTGCAGAGATTCAGTTCCCCGGTATCCCGGAATCCGCATTTTTGCATAACGCGGCCGGATGCCGGGTTATCTATGAAGAAATCACTCCAGAGGGTGGGGGCTCCCAGGGTGTTGAAGCAGTAATGGATCATAGCCCGCAGGGCTTCCGTGCAGTAACCTTTGTTCCAGTAAGGTTTGGCTATCCAGTAGCCTATTTCCACATCGGCCTCTCCTATCTTGATATTGCTGCTCCAGTGGTCGTAATAGCCCATACAGCCAATGACCTCCGCATTCTTTTTGCGGACAATGGCCCAGGTGTGTTCATTGGTGAATACCTCGCGGATAATCCTTTCGCTCTCTTCCACCGTTTTGTGGGGCTCCCAGCCGGCACGCGGCCCCACGTCGGGATCGGATGCGTACTTGAAGAGCATTTCGGCATCGGATTCCTGCCAGGGCCGTAACAAAAGCCTGCGGGTTTTGATGATGGACGGGTCCATATCCCGCGAAGTTAATAAAAAAAACCGACTCGGAAAAGAGCCGGTTTTTTAACTGTGTGACAGACAGGCTTATTCGGCCTTGCCGTTGGAGCCCAGCACGTTGATGATCTTGTGCATATAGAGCTTCTTCATCTCGTCACGGGCGGGACCCAGGTACTTACGAGGGTCGAACTCACCGGGCTTGTCGTTGAAGACCTTGCGGACGGCGGCGGTCATGGCAAGACGGCTGTCGGAGTCGATGTTGATCTTGCAGACGGCGCTCTTGGAGGCCTCGCGGAGCTGCTCTTCGGGGATACCCACTGCATCGGGCAGTTTGCCACCGTTGGCGTTGATGATGTCTACATACTCCTGAGGAACGGAGCTGGAGCCGTGGAGAACGATGGGGAAGCCGGGAAGCTTCTTCTCAATCTCGTGGAGCACGTCGAAGGCCAGCGGCGGGGGAACCAGACGACCGGTCTTGGGGTCACGGGTGCACTGCTCGGGCTTGAACTTGTAAGCGCCGTGGCTGGTGCCGATGGAGATGGCGAGGGAGTCGCAACCGGTGCGGGTGGCGAAGTCGATCACCTCTTCCGGACGGGTGTAGTGGGATTCCTCAGCGGCCACCTCATCTTCCACACCGGCCAGAACACCGAGTTCGGCCTCTACGGTTACATCGTACTGGTGAGCGTAGTCCACCACCTTCTTGGTGAGGGCGATGTTCTCCTCGTAAGGGAGGGAAGAAGCGTCGATCATCACGGAGCTGAAGCCCATGTCCACGCAGCTCTTGCACAGCTCGAAGCTGTCACCGTGGTCCAGGTGGAGGACAATCTGGGGATGCTCCCAACCCAGTTCCTTGGCATACTCTACAGCACCCTCGGCCATGTAGCGGAGGAGGGTCTGGTTGGCATAGTTACGGGCACCCTTGGAAACCTGGAGGATCACCGGGCTCTTGGTCTCGGCGCTGGCCTGGATGATGGCCTGGAGCTGCTCCATGTTGTTGAAGTTGAAAGCGGGGATGGCGTAACCGCCGGCGACGGCCTTCTTGAACATCTCACGAGTGTTCACAAGACCCAATTCTTTGTAAGAAACCATAATTATTAAAAATAAATTAACCTTCTTTCTGAACCTTCGGAAAGGTGTGCAAAGTTACGAAATTTTCGTGAATATTAAAATACTTCCGGCAGGCCTAAGTCCTTGAAAGTGCGGGGAGCGGGAACGCCCGGCAGGGGCTTGCGGTCCTGGATCTGCTTGAGGGCCACTTCCACGGCTTTTTCCAGCTGCTGGTCTATGCCGGAGAACTCCATCAGAGGGTCGTTGTCCAGCAGGATGTCCGGATCCACGCCGTGGTTCTCCACAATCCACTGCCCTGTGGCAGCGTCGTAGTTGGTGAAGAACGGTACGCGCACATCCGTTCCGTCCACATAGGGCAGGGAACCGCTGATGCCCACGATGCCGCCCCAGGTGCGGGTGCCGATGACCGTGCCCAGGTTGTTGGCCTTGAAGCTCCAGGGGAAGAGGTCTCCGTCAGAGGCGGAGTACTTGTTGATCAGGAGCACCTTGGGACCGTGGTGGGTTCCCTCGGGAATGGTTCCGGTGAGGGTGGAACCGCGGCGCATCGTCATCCGGTAGGTCTTGCGCTGGAGGCGCTCGATGATCATCGGGGAGATGTTTCCGCCGCCGTTGGCGCGGTCATCGATGATGAGGGCTTCCTTGTCCAGCTGGGGATAATAGTAGCGGGCCCACTCGTTGAGGCCTTCGGCCCCCATATCGGGAATGTAGATGTATCCTACCCGTCCGCCGGAGAGTTTCTCTACGGTGCGGATGTTCTTCATCACCCAGGCGTAGTGATACAGCGGATATTCGTCGTCGATGGGTTTGACCACCACCTTGCGGCCGCCCACGGTGAGTTCCGTCAAAACGCCGGCTTTCCCCACCAGGAGCTTGTAGATATTGTCTACATCCCGCAGGGACACTCCGTCAATGGCGGTGATGACATCCCCTTCCTTCACGCCCAGGCCGGGTTCGGTAAGGGGGGAGCGGAGTTCCGGCCGATAGGTGGCGCCCTCCAGGATGCGGTCTATGCGGTAGCCATCCTCCGTGCGGGAGAATTCGGCTCCCAGCAGGCCCATCTTGATGCGCTCCGGCTTGGGATACTCTCCGGGACTCACATAGCAGTGGCCGGAGGCCACCTCGCTGATCATTTCCCCGATGATGTAGTTCACGTCCAGCCGTGTCTTGGCGTAGGGGAGAAGCACTTCGTACTTGGCCTTGACGGCTTTCCAGTCCCTTCCGTGCATATTTTCCAGGTAGTATCCGTCGCGGAAGGCGCGCCATACCTCGTCGTACAGCTGGGGCCATTCGTGGGAGTAGTCGATGGTGGCAACCAGGTTCCCCAGGTCGGCCTTGTCCTTGAGGGAGGCCTTGGGGCCGATGTTGGCTACGAAGACATTGCCGCCCTTTCTCCAGACGGCTTTCTTCGTTCCGGGAACGGGCCACATAGAGGCATCGGCGCATTCGCTGTCCTCGCCGGTGGCGAAGTCGTACACGCGGGTGCCGCCCCGGCCCATATACCAGAGCTTTCCTTCGTCGCAGTAGTAGTTGAAGCCCTTGACGGGAAGCTTCACGATGCGGCTGCCGATGCCGTCGGGATCCACGCGAGTGGTCTTGGCAGAGGCGGTTGCTTTCTTGTCTCCCTTATCGGCCGAAGGAGCGGAGGGTTTCTCCAGGGAGACCTCCTTGTCGGAAGCCAGCAGGGGAGAGGGCGTGTCCTGGGCCAGCATAGCCAGGTAGGTGCCGCTCATATCCTGGTAGGAATAGTTCCACTCGATGCGGCTGTACTGGGGGTTCAGATCCCGGTCGCTGGAGAAGATGAGGTATTTGCCGTCGGCGCTGAAGCGGGGGTTGCCGCTGTTGTACCAGCGCTCGGTGACAGGGTATTCGGTGCCGCTTTCCAGGCTGCGGAGATAGACGATGGCCATCTCGTTGGCTTCCGGACGGGTGTAGGTGATCCACTTGCTGTCCGGGGAGATATCCACGGCGCGGAACTCCGCCTCGGGGTTCTCCATCACGGTGCGCTTGCTGCCTTCCAGGCTCACTTCCACATAGCGGTTCTTGCGGTCCGTGTAGTAGATGTGCTTGCTGTCCGGAGCCCAGGAAAGGCTGCGGATATAGGTGTCGGCCCCGCTGGTGAGTTTTTTGGCAAAGCTGCCCTTTACGTCATACAGGTAGATTTCCGTTTCTCCGGTGGAATCCCCGATCCAGGCAATCCACTTGCCGTCCGGGCTCCAGGCGGCGCCGCGGTCGTTGGAGTCGGAACTGCGGGTGAGGTTGCGGGTGACGCCCTTTCCTACGGGGACGTCAAAGATTTCGCCGCGGGCGGTGACCACCATCCGGGAGCCGTCGGGAGCGGCGCTCACGGCGTTGATGTCTCCGCTGCCCAGGGTACGGCGCTCTGTGCGGCCGTAGATGTCATCGGCCCCGGCGAGGGTGACGGTAATCTTGTTGTAGTCTCCCGTGGCGGGGTTCAGGCGGTACAGCCAGCCGCCGTTCTCGAACACGATGGTCTTGCCGTCGGTGGAGGGGAACTTCACGTCGTATTCCGTGAAGCGGGTGACCTTGCGGGTTTCTCCGGTGGAGGTGTTGTACGCAAACAGGTTCATGATCATATCCCGGTCGGAGGCGAAATAAATTTCCTCGCCCACCCACATCGGGAAGATATCCTGTGCGATGTTGTTGGTGATATTGGTTACTTTACCGGCCTTGGCATCGTAGATCCAGATGTCATCGGCCATACCGCCCCTGTAGTACTTCCAGGTGCGGAATTCTCTCATCACGCGGTTGTAAGCCAGTTTGGTGCCGTCGGGGGAGTAGCTGCACCAGCCGCCTTCCGGGAGGGGAACCTGCACCGGCATTCCGCCTTCGGGCGAAACCGTCCAGAGAAGGCCCTCGAAGCCGTCTCCTATGCGGTTGCGGTATACGATCTTCTTGCCGTCCGGGCTCCAGGCCATCACGATATTGTTGGGCCCCATCCGGTCTCCCAGGTCGTCACGGCCGTTGGTGGCGGTGTAAGTGAGACGGACGGGTTCTCCGCCCTGTGCGGGAATGGAGTAGACCTCCCGGTTGCCGTCGTATTCGCCGGTGAAAGCGATGGTATTGCCATCGGGGGAGAAGCGGCCGAACATTTCGTAGCCGATGTGTGAGGTGAGCCGATGGGCCTGTCCTCCCTTCAGGGGAACGGTCCAGAGGTCTCCGGCGTAGGAAAAGACCACATCGGTGCCGTTGGTGGCGGGGAAGCGGAGGAGACGGGCTTCCTCACTGGGCGCGGCGGCAGCACTCCCAACCAGTGCGGAAAGGAGCGTCAAGGATAAAAGCATTCGTTTCATATCAGTTGTTTAAGAAATTATCTACCAGGGTTTCGGCCTCTTTGAGGGCGGTGGAAAGATCGTCGTTGACCAGTACTTTGTCAAACTGGGGAGCGTACGTCATTTCTTCGGCCGCCTTGGCTACGCGGGTTTCAATGGCGTCCATCGGGTCTGTGCCGCGGGCGATGAGCCGTTTCCGGAGCTCTTCCACGGAGGGCGCCTGGATAAAGACGGAAAGGGCCGATTCCCCAAAATACTTCTTGAGAGAGACGCCACCCTTGACGTCCACGTCGAAGATGATTACGCGGCCCTTCCCCCAGATGCGGTTCACTTCGCTCTTGAGGGTGCCGTAGAAGCGGTCCGGATAAACTTCCTCAAATTCCACGAATTTTCCTTCGGCCACCAGGGCGCGGAAGGTATCGGCCGAATAAAAGAGGTATTCCACGCCGTCCTGTTCGGTGCCGCGGGGCGGCCGGGAGGTGGCGGAAACGGAGAATTCAATCTCCGGATGGAGGCTTAGAAGGTGGCCGACTATGGTACTTTTTCCAGAACCGGAGGGGGCCGAAAAAATGAGAACTTTACCGGGCATAGGCAATGGTTTTGGCTAATCATACAAATATACTCAAAAAAACTATAACTTTGTACCCGAATGAAGATTGCAGTTTATAGCGGCAGCTTCAATCCCTTGCACAAAGGGCATGAGGCCATCATCCGTTTTCTGACCCAGAAAGCCGGTTTTGACTGGGTGTACCTGGTGGTCACCCCGCAGAATCCCTTCAAGGATGCCCACAGCCTGCCTGCCGGGCAGGACCGCTACGATGCGGCCCAATCGGCCATCGCCCGCCATCCGGACCTCAAGGTCACCCTGCAGGACATCGAACTGAAAATGAATCCGCCCCAGTATACCATCCGTACGCTGGACGCTCTCCGCGCCCGTGAGCCGGAGAACGATTTCACCCTGGTCATAGGGGCCGATAACCTGGCCTGCTTCGGGGGCTGGCGCTATCATGAGCGCATCCTGAGGGAGTACGGTGTGGTGGTGTTTCCCCGGAAGGGCTATCACCGCGGCCACGACAAGGCCCGCCTGATGAAGGAAGATCCTTCCTACAGGATCACCCTGTTGAAAGCCCCCCTCGTCACCATCTCCTCCACCGAAATCCGCGAAGGCCTCGCCGCCGGCCGCGATATGTCCCGCTGGCTGATGTAAGGTTTTGTTATCATTTGCGACCGGAGCGAAGCGACCCAGGGGGTTTGGGGGATTAGTCCCCCAATATATCGAAGATTTTTTATACCTTTGTCCTTGGACAAAGGTGTATTCGCTTCGTGCCGAAGGAATCTTAAAAGGGAAGCCGGTGGAAGTCCGGAACTGTGCCCGCAGCTGTGAACTCCTTAACGGTCCGGTATAATGCCATTGCACTTGTGCGAGAAGGCGCCGCGCCGGGAGCAGTCAGAAGACCTGCCTTGTCAAGTTTAACGTAGGGGCTCGGGGACAAGCTTCGGTATAAACGATTTCTTTTTTATGAAAAAAGCAGGTCTGCTTTTGCTTTGTGGTGCGCTTTTCTTTGCGGCGTGCCAGAAGGATCCGGTTCCTTCAAAGGATGCTACTCTTGACGGTGTAACCGTAGATGTATCCGCCATTTCCACATCGGCCCGAAAAATCTTTGTCCTCAATGAGGGCGGGATGGGCTCCAACAATGCCACGCTGGATTTTCTCCGCTTTGAGGACGGGAAATACATCTCCGGCGCCTTCAAAAAGATGAATCCCACGGTGGGTGGAGGCCTCGGCGATGTGGGTAACGACATTGCCGTCCACGGAGATGAAGTGTGGATGGTGATCAACAATTCCGGCCTGGTGGAAGTGATATCGGCCGTGGATGAGACGGAAATTGCCACCGTCACGGTTCCCACTCCCCGCAACATCGCCTTCGACGACAAATATGCCTATGTCACCTCCTGGGCGGGCGCCTTCGTTACTTACGGGGCCGATTATTCCGTGACTGATTCCAGTAACCCCAAGGGCCAGGTATATCGTATCAATCTGAATACCAAGAAAGTGGAAGGTACCGTGGAAGTGGGCTACCAGCCGGAAGGCATCGCCTGTTATGACGGCAAGCTGTACGTAGCCAACTCCGGCGGTATTTCCAGCCAGTTGCCGCCCACCTATTCGTATGACAATACGGTGAGCATCATCGACACCCGGAGCTTTGCCGTCACAAAAACCGTGGAAGTGGAAGTGAACCTCAAAAACGTGTACTCCGACGGCCAGGGATTTATTTATGTAACCTCCATGGGCAATTATTATGACGTCCATTCCGGTCTGTACGGATTCCCGGCGAACGCGCCCGAAAACGTGGGGCATGTGTGGTCGGAACTTTACAAGCACACGCACGTGAGCTGCTCCTGTATCCTGGGGGACGAGGTATATTGCATTGGTACGCAGAATGAATTCGCCTTTGGCGAGAAGCACGAGTATACGGTTTGGAGCTACAGCGCGCAGCAGGGAAAGGTTATCTTTTATCCCTTGCAATTGACCGGGGTGCCCTATGGCGTCCTGGCCCTGGAGGGTGACCTGCTACTGGTAGCCGATGCCGGCGACTATTTCAATCCTGGTACCCTCAGTCTCTATGACACGTCCGAGCAAGACAAGCGCTGGAGCGTGACGACGGGCGTCTGCCCCGGTCATTTCGCCGTCTGGAAGTGATTCTTGCTGCGGTCATAGCCCTTTTTCTGCAGGCACCTCCGGACACGCTGGCGCCGGCTGCCGTGTACGCCGTCAAGGAGCGGCCCGTGGTGCGGGCCACGGAGGCGGTGCAGGTGGATTCGCTGGTATCGGCCCCCATCCAGGTGGCCGAAGTGCTGCAGCGCTTTACCGGCGTGCAGGTGAAGGACTACGGCGGGGTGGGCGGTTTGAAGACGGTGAATGTCAGGAGCCTGGGTAGCGAGCACGTGGGCGTTTTCCTGGACGGCATCCAGATAGACAATGCCCAGAATATGCAGGTGGACCTGGGCCGATTCTCCGTGGACGGACTGGAAACCGTTTCCCTCTATAGCGGGCAGAAGTCACTGAGGCTGCAGACGGCCAAGGAATATGCCACTGGCGCAGCCGTGTACCTGAGAACTGCCACTCCGCGGGTTAACGCCCTCCGTCTCCGGCTTCGGGGCGGCTCCTTTGCCACTATCAATCCCTCCGTCACCTGGGACCGGAAGCTGGGAAAGGTGATGCTGCGCGCCGCCGCCGAATTCTTGGGCAGCAATGGCCGATACAAGTTCCCCTGTTTTGACACCACCCTGGTGCGGGAAAACGGGGATATCCGGAGCCTCCGGCTGGAAACCCAGCTGTTTGGCAACACCCGGGGAGGAGAGTGGCGCCTGCACCTCTATACTTATGGTTCCGAGCGGGGCTTTCCCGGCCCGGTCATCCGCCGGGCACAGGGCTTTCCGTTCAGCGCAGAGCGCCAGGCGGACCAGGACCTCTTTCTCCAGGGCTCCTGGAACCAGGAATGGAACCCGCGCTATACCACGGCTTTCCGCTTCAAATACGCCAACAACTACACCCACTACGACACCCATCCGGAGAGGAACCCGATGGCTCTGCCCTACAACCTTCACTACCGTCAGTCATCGGCCTATGGGTCCCTGGCACAGTCCTATGTGATCCTGGATCCCTGGTCGGTGGACCTGAGCACGGATTTCCAGTACAATGCCCTGGGCTCCGACGTGGGGCAGTTTGTCCGGCCCCGTCGGGGTACGCTCACGGTGGCCCTGGCTACGCGCCTGGCCTTTGAAACATTCCGGGTGGCCGCCCACCTGGTGTACCAGGGGGCCTGGGACCGGTTTGATGGGAAGGACGCCGGAGGATGGACCCGGGAAAACCGTTACCGGGATGCCTGGATGCCCTCCCTCAGCGCCTTCTACGCGCCTTTCCCCTGGCTGGAGGCCGATGCCTTTGTGAAGCGGAGCTATCGGCTCCCCAGCTTCAACGACCTCTATTACAGCCTGATGGGGAACTCCCGCCTGGAGCCCGAATCGGCCTTTCAGACGGGGCTGAACCTTCGTCTGCACTTTGGAATGCAGGCCTGGAACTGGTCCTTGCACCTGAGCCCCTACTACAACCGGGTGAGCAACAAGATTGTGGCCATCCCCACCTCTTCCCAGTTCCGCTGGACTATGCTCAACCTGGGCCTGGTGGATATTGCCGGAGCGGATGTGAAGGGAGTGGCCCGCTTCCGCCAGGGAGACTGGAGCGTGACGCTTACCCTTCGCTACAGCTTTCAACAGGCGCTGGACCACAGCACCCCCGGCGGCCAGACGTGGGGAAACCAGATTCCCTACATCCCCCTTCACAGCGGCAGCGCAGACCTGCAGGCCGATTGGAGAGGCTGGACCCTGGCCTGGAATACCAGCTTCTATGGAGAAAGGTGGGCCCGGAGTGCCAATACGGCCGATTATCATCTGGATCCCTGGAGTCTCAGCGACGTTTCCCTTTCCTACCGCTGGAGGAAACTGTCGGCAGGAGTTCATCTTAAAAACATCTTCAACCGGTCCTACCAGGTGGTCCAGGGCTATCCGATGCCGGGAATTAACGGAATGTTATCTTTAGAATATAGTTTATAAGCTTATGTTACTGAGTCTTTTATACGTTTTGTTATCCGGGATCGCCCTGCCCGTGGGCGGTATCCAGATGCAGTATCTGTGGCGCAACCAGCTGGGAGATGTCTACAGCCTGGGGCTGGGCAGCGCCGCCTGCCTGGGCGCGGCGGCCGCCACGATGAGCGGCTGGTGCTCCCTCACGGTGGGCAGTTTCATCTGCACGCTTATCTGCACCATCATCTGCTTCTTTGTCACCCTCAAGGTGAATACCCAGCAGCTCATTACCTTCGGCATCCTCTTCGGCACCTTCATCGGCAGCCTGGGAACCATCGTGGTTACCAACGCCCCCACCGGAGACCACCTCAAGCAGTACTATCTCTGGGGTGCCGCCAACTTTCGCCTGGAAGGGGTCACAACCGGAGACATCCTCTTTTCCCTGGTGCTCTTTGCCGTGGGCTTCGGGGTTGCGCTTTGGCAGGCAAAAAGGCTCACCCGGCATTTCCAGGAAGAGATAGAGATTCCCAGCGCAGACAAAGCCTGGTTGCTGCTGGCCATTATGTGCCTGGTTACCAGCGCGGTGAGCATCTGCGGCCCCATCGGCTTCATCTCCCTCGGTGTCCCCAACCTGAGCCGCCTCATCTGCAAGAAAAAGGACATCCGGGCGCACTACTGGATCAGCAGTGCCATGGGCGTGGGCCTGCTGCTGATTACCTACCTGGTGGTGGAGTTTGTGAATTTCGGCATTTATCTTCCCATCAGCGCCACGATGGCCATCATCGCCTTGCCGCTCATGGCCATGATTTTTGTAAAAAGTCCTGAAAAATAAGTATCTTTGCGGGCAGAAACTGTAACCAAAAACTATTATAACTATGCGCAAAGTTTATCTTTTGATGGCAGTTGCCGCCATTGTGATGGTGGGCTGCAAGAACAACGGTTCCAAGAAGGCCCAGGCCGCTGAGGAAGATGCTATTGAAAGGGCCGAAAACGCTATGGAAGCGGCTATCGAGGCCGTTGATGCCGATCAGGAAATGGATGCCAAGGCCGCTATGGAGAAACTCTCCGCCGCCCAGGCTGCCGGTCTGGTGGAAACTCCCGAGGAGATGCTCAAGAAGAACCCCAACGCCGCCATTCCTTTCTCCGTGGTGGAAAACAAGCCCACGTTCAATGACAGCGACGCCAACGAGTTCTCCAAATGGGTGAGCGAGCAGATGCAGTATCCCCAGGATGCCATCGACCAGAACATCCAGGGCAGAGTGGTTCTCCAGTTCACGGTGAACAAGGAAGGCCAGGTAGAGGATGTTCAGGTGGTCCGTGGCGTGAATGAAGCACTGGACAACGAGGCTGTGCGTGTGGTCACCGCTTCTCCCAAGTGGGAGCCCGGCACCCAGAACGGCAACCCCGTGAACGTAAGATATACCTTCCCGGTTGTCTTCCGCCTCAACTAAAAGAGACGTCCGTTGAATTTATCGGCCAGCCCCTGCAGCTCGTCTGTGGTGGCTGGTCTGTTTAATGCCTCCTTGCGCTCTTTCTGGAACTGGGCCTTGAGCCGGGCGAACTGGCGTTTGGTGTCCAGAGTGAAGTCTCCTCCCTCGATCCAGGAGAAGTAGGAGGGTTCTGTGTTCCACACTTCGCGGGCGGTCTTTCCCTTGTGTTTGCCGAAGCTGACGACGGCCTCTCCGTTGTCTCCCAGGATAAGGCGCCCGGCATAGTCTACCGTGCGGGGCCGGCCGGCCACGGTGGCCAGGAAGCCCACATCGTTCTTCAGCTTGTCCGGATACATATCCAGCTGACCCTTGAGCACCTCATAGGTGGCCACGGTATCTGCCTCGGCCGTATGAGCGTTCTCAAAGTCCTCTCCTCCGCAGTAGAAGCGGTACGCCGCCTTCAGGTTGCGGGGTTCCATATAGTGGTAGATGTTCTGGACATCCACCATCAGCTTGGAATGGAGGTCTATGTCTATGTCCTTGTGCATATACAGGCGCACCCTCTCGATTTCCTCCGCCAGCATCGGGAGGTCGAACTTGGCGCTGTTGAAGCCGGCGAGGTCTGCATCGGCTATCCATTCCACTACTTCGTCCACGCTGTCGCAGAAACGGGGGCAGTCTTTCAGGTCCTCGTCTTTGATGCCGTTTACGGCCGATGCCTGGGGATGGATGGGATACTGCCGCTGGGCCACATAGTCCCAGGGCTTGAAGCGCCAGGTTTTGATGCGCGTCTCCCCGGAGGGCAGCGCTTTCACAAAACTAAGCTCACAGATGCAGTCGGTGGCAATATTAAGGCCGGTGCTCTCTATATCGAAGAAGAGCAGCGGCCGTTGAAGATTGAGTTCCATAGAACTTATTGGATCATAATAGGCATTAAGATACCGCAGACCTTCTCCACCTCGGCCTCTTCTTCGGCGGGGAGGATGAGGGCGGCGCGGCGGGCATCGGCAAACTTGATCACCAGGCCGCCGCAGCTCATATTGGCCAGGATTTCCGTGAGGAAGGTGCTCTTGAAGCCGATGGTGAGTTCGTCACCTGCATAGCTGCAGTTGATCTTCTCGTAGGCGGCCAGGGCGAAGCCCAGATCCTGGGCGGAAATTTCCAGCTGGCCTTCCTTGAGGGTGAATTTGATGTGGTTGGAGGCCTTGTTGGCACACACGGCCACACGCTTTACCGTGTTCAGGAGGAGCTGGCGGTCTATCTGCAGCACGTTGGAGTTGTTCATAGGGATGACGTCCCTGTACTTGGGATACTTGCCCACCACCAGGCGGCAAACCATGGTGGTGCTGCCGAAGGTGAACTGGGCGGTGGAACTGTCAAAGGCAATTTCCACGTTCTCCACATCCTTGCCGATGATGGAGCGCAGTACGGCGGCCGGCTTCTTGTGCAGGATGAAGGAGGACTTTTCCTCCGCCTTCACATCCTTGGTGGTGTAGCAGATGAGCTTGTGGGAATCTGAGGCCACCAGCGTGGTGCTTTCCATATCTATGTCGAAGAAGATACCGTTCATCACGGGACGGATCTCGTCGTCTGCGGCGGCGTAGATGGTGCTCTGGATGCCGTCTACCAGGCTTTCTGCCGGGAAGGTAACCTTCAGGGCATCGTCCCCCGTGGTTTTGATCTCCGGGTAATCGTCTGCCGGGAAGTAGGGGAGCACGGAGTTACCGCTGGCCCAGCTGCACTCGAAGGAGGCATCCGACACCGTCTTGATGCGGAGGGGCTGGTCCGGCAGTTCCTTCAGAAGGTCTGTCATATGACGGGCCGGAACGGCTACGGAGCCGTCTTCTTCGGCGCTTTCTGCCTCTACGCTGGTGCGAAGGGTGAGCTCGGAGTCCGAGGCGGTGATTTCCAACTTGCCGTCCTTGAGTACAAAGAGGAAGTTCTCCAGGATGGGAAGCGGAGACTTGGACGGGATGGCCTTGGAAACGTCCATCAGGGCCTTCAGGAGATTGGTGCTGGAAATGGTCAGATTCATATCTTGTGTACTTTTGTTCTCAGTTCACAAATATAATCATTTTCTTGAAAAAGCCCTAATCCGACATCAAAATCCTTCCTGTCCCCGGTCTCCGAGGTTTCCGTCGCAGGTCCGTGCCTTTTCCGTCGCAGGTCCGTGTCCTTTCCGTCCCCGGTCCCGGCCTCGTACACCAAAACAGGCATTTTCGTGTACGAGAATCGGGAAGCAGAATTAGAAAGAAAGAGTTATATTTGCAGAGAAATGAAAAGACTGCTTACTCTAATGGCCCTTGCCATCATTCTAACCTCCTGCGGGAACAGCTCCACAGGCAGGAAGGGAGCCTACACGGTGGATGAACTGTGGCTCCGGAATGGTTCCAACCGTATCTTCGGCATCCTGTATCGGCCGGAAGGCGTGAAGAAAGCTCCGCTGGTGATTGTATCCCACGGCTACGGAGGTTCCCATCAGGCGGGAAAAGCCTACGCCGAGGCGCTCGCGCCCTTGGGATATGCCGTGTACTGCTATGATTTCTGCGGCGGTTCCAACGACAGCCGCTCGGACGGGGAAACCACCGGGATGTCCATCTTTTCGGAGGCACAGGATCTAAAGTCCGTTATGGATGCTCTTTCCAAGGAGGATTATATCGATAAGGAACACATCACCCTCATAGGAGAGAGCCAGGGAGGGATGGTGAGTTCGCTGGTGGCGGCAGAGAGGGGCTCAGCCATCGAGAGGCTGGTTCTTATCTATCCGGCCCTCTGTATCAAGGACGACTGGGTGGGGATGTATCCCGCTCTTTCGGATATGCCGAAGGAGTTGGACTTCTGGGGCCTCAAGCTTAGCCACGCGTACCTGGAAGGGCTTTACGACCTGGATGTCTACCCCACCATCAGCCAATACGAAGGCCCCGTTTCCATCTATCACGGTGATAAGGACCAGGTAGTGAACCTCTCATACTCCGAAAGGGCCAAAGAAGCATACCGAAACGCCACACTGACTGTCCTGCCCGGTGAGGGGCACGGGTTCAGCGCGAAAGCCCAGCAGGAGGTCATCGCCGCCATCTGCCAGTCTTTGAAGGGCAAATAAGTGTTTCGATTTTAGCGGATTTCCGTCAAAGCCCCGGTCACCGAGTCAATTATGAATCCCCGTACAACGATGTCCTTGGGGATGAGCGGGTGACGGACGATGGAATCAACGGTCTTTCGCACGGAGTCCTCCGTGTCCTTGAAGCCTTCCAGCCATGCGTGGAGGTCTACATCGGTGCGGGATAGTTCGCTCTCCGGAATGCCCCTCTCAAGCATCTCCTCCCGGAAGTGGGAAAAGCTCATATGGCAGGCTCCACAGGTTGTGTGGGCCACTACCATAATCTCTTTCACGCCCAGTTCATACACAGCTACAATCAGGCTCCGTACCACGGAATCCCAGGGTGAAAGCACCACGGCTCCGGCGTTCTTGATAATCTTTGCATCGCCGTTTTGCAGCCCCAGGGCTTCCGGTAGCAGGACAGACAGACGCGTGTCCATACAGCTGAGAATAGCCAGTTTTTTGTCCGGGTACTTGTCTGTAATATGCTTTTCGTACCCTTTGGAAGCCACATACTCCCGGTTAAAAGCGAGGATGTTGTCGATATTGCTCATCATAGTGTCAGGGTTGGTTCCGCTAATATACGGAAAAAGTTACTTATTCCGAAGGGACTATTTGTGCCGGAAGGAGAGCTCTTTTTCCAGGTCGGAGAGGGAGACGTCCATGCTTTCCATCAGCACCAGCAGGTGGTACACCAGGTCGGAGGCTTCGTAGATGAAGCGGTCGCGGTTGCCGTCCACGGCTTC
>ONWU01000045.1 GCA_900321655.1 uncultured Bacteroidales bacterium | reverse complement strand
TATCCTGAACACCTGGTACGGTGGTGAGATGAAGAAGGGTATGTTCTCCATGATGAACTACTACCTCCCGCTGAAGGGCATCGCCGCCATGCACTGCTCCGCCAATACGGACATGAACGGTGAAAACACCGCCATCTTCTTCGGCCTCTCCGGTACCGGTAAGACCACCCTCTCCACAGACCCCAAGCGTCTCCTCATCGGTGACGACGAGCACGGCTGGGACAACAAGGGCGTGTTCAACTTCGAAGGCGGCTGCTACGCCAAGGTGATCAAGCTGGACAAGGAGTCCGAACCCGATATCTACAACGCCATCCGCAGGGATGCCCTCCTGGAGAACGTAACCGTGGACAAGAACGGCAAGATTGACTTCAACGACAAGTCCGTCACCGAGAATACCCGCGTTTCCTATCCTATCTACCACATCGAGAAGATCGTCCGTCCGGACAGCCACGGCCCCGCAGCCAAGCAGGTGATCTTCCTCAGCGCCGACGCTTTCGGCGTGCTGCCTCCGGTTTCCATCCTCACCCCCGAGCAGACGAAGTATTACTTCCTCTCCGGCTTCACCGCCAAGCTCGCCGGTACGGAGCGCGGTATCACCGAGCCCACTCCCACCTTCTCCGCCTGCTTCGGCCAGGCTTTCCTGGAGCTGCATCCCACCAAGTATGCAGAAGAGCTGGTTAAGAAGATGAAGAAGAGCGGTGCCAAGGCATACCTCGTGAACACCGGCTGGAACGGTACCGGCAAGCGTATCTCCATCCGTGACACCCGTGGTATCATCGACGCCATCCTGAGCGGTGCCATCGACAAGGCTCCCACCAAGGTCATCCCTTACTTCAACTTCACCGTTCCTACCAAGCTGGAAGGTGTAGACACCGGCATCCTGGATCCTCGCGACACCTACAAGAATGCCTCCGAGTGGGAAGAGAAGGCCAAAGACCTCGCCGGCCGCTTCATCAAGAACTTCCACAAGTACGAGAGCAACCGCGCCGGTAAGGCCCTCGTGAAGGCTGGTCCGAAGCTCTAGTTTTCTTTGAAAGACAGCTAACCGGCTGTCTTTCAATTTTTTGTAAATCGAGGGGTGCACCACCAGGTGCACCCCTCGATTTGTATAGTGCTGACTGATAGTGATTTAGGTGAACGGGCCGATTAGAGCGGGGGAAGGGTACGGCCGTTTACCAGGTTGAGCCAGTCGTAGAAGAGGCTGTAGGAGGGGAGGTAGTATAGCAGGAGGAGGGCGGCGGCCCACCAGGGCAGGAGGGCGAAAAGCAGGGCGGCCAGCATGAGGCCCCAGAGGGGCGTGCCGACGAGTTTGACGCCGAAGCGGACGGTGTTGTTCCAGGCGTGGTCCTTCAGACGGGCGCAGATGCCTTCCGCCAGGGCCCAGAGGGGCAGGGTAAGGAGGGCGCTCAGGGCGAAGAAGGGGAAGCTGAGGGTGCCCAGCAGGAGGCGGAGGGCCAGGGAGGGCTTTTTACGGGCCGATTCCGCAAGCGCCAGACGCTGGGGGTATGTCTCGTCGTCCGGCAGGTAGAAGATGAGGGCGCTGGTGCGCCGGAAGAGTTCATCCTGCAGGGCGTGGTCCCGGGTGCTGTCGTCTATGCCTTCGGGAAGGGCGGCGGCAAAGGCATTCACATCCAGCGGCTCTCCCAGGGTTATGCGGAGGTGGCTGCGGAAATGAAACCAGTCACTGTAATCCAGGCCGATGGGAAGGATGTAGGTGGGTCGCTGGGCCGCGCTGCGGAAGGCCATCGAGGCAATGCCGCGGTGGAAGGGCAGGAGGGAATGCATGGGTCTGTGGCGTCCTTCCGGGTATATCCCGAAGGGCACGTGGTGTTCCAGCACGCGGTCTATTTCCTGCAGCGTGGAAACGTTACGGGCCATTTCGGCCTCGCTGTCCCGGTTTTTCCGGGCGAGGGGCAGCATCTTGCAGAAATGGAGGAAACGGGCTATCCGGGGATTCCGGAACACATCGGCCCGGGCGCCGAAGGAGAAGGGACCTTTTTGCAACGGGAGCGTCACCAGCGCATCCATCAGCGTGCTGGTATGATTGGAAGTGACCAGCCACGAGCCTTCCTCCCAGTGGGGAAGGGTTCCTCTTATCTCCGTGCGCCTGAAACAGCGACGCGTACAGAAATCCACGTACTTCCTGCACAGGGAGTACCGTATGTCTTTATCCCAGAATTCACGCATCTGACTTGCAGCGGTTAAAGAGGGTTGCTACCGTAAGGCCGGAAATGATGTGCCAGATGCCCCACCAGGCCGTGATGACCAGCATGCCGCCGTGGGGCGGGAAGTTGGCAAAAAGGGACGTTCCCAGCATCAGGGCCAGACCCAGGCCGGAGTTTTGGATGCCGGTTTCGATGGTAAGGGTGCGGCGGTCCTTGTAAGGCACTTTGCCGATGGTTCCTACGCCGAAGCCAATCCCGAGGGCCAGCAGATTGTGCACCAGCACCACCAGGAAGATGTACTTGATGCATTTGAGGAAGGCGTCCAGGTTGCTGCCGAAAGAGAGCACTACCATAGCAACGAAAATGCCGATGGACAGCCACTGCAGGGGCTTTTTGAGGACGGCGGCCACCTTCGGAAGATAATGGCTGGTAAGGATGCCCAGCACCAGCGGAATGCCCAGCAGGATGAAGATGGTCTTGAACACGTCCCAGAGAGGAATCACCAGAGTAGGGATTTCGGCCGATACCGCCGCGCTGTGAAGGTAGATGGAGCCCCAGCACCAGAAGTTGAAGGGCGTCAGGATTACCGCCAGGGCCGTGGAGATGGCCGTCAGGGAGACCGACAGCTCGATATTGCCCTTGGCCAGCGAACTCATGAAATTGGAGATGTTGCCACCGGGGCAGGCCGCTACCAGGATCATGCCCAGGCCCATCATCGGGGAAATCCAGCCGGTGAGGAGGATGGCCAGCAGGCAGGTGAAGGCCGGCAGAAGAAACAGCTGGCACAGGATCCCCAGCAGCACGCTCTTGGGCTTTTTGAACACTTCCACAAAGATCTGCGGCTTGATCCCCAGCGCCACCCCGTACATCACAAAGGCCAGGATGATGTTGATGGTATTCATACCGCCGGCGTTCAGGGTTACCTGGATGCCGTCTATGGTATTGATGATTTCTTGGGTCATAGAATCGTTTGGGTTTTAGTCATGGATGGTAAGGCCGTCATAGGCCGGAAGAACGCCTTCCGGCAGCTGCCGGCAAAATTCCTCGTACCGGGGAAAGGCGTGGCTCAGATGTGTCAGCCAAGTGTGGCGGGCGCCAATCCGGGCCGATAACTCCAGCGCCTCGTCCAGCGAGAAGTGGGAGTGGTGGGGATGGTAGCTCACCGTATTCAGCGTCAGGTGCTCCAGCCCCTGCAGTTTGGCAAATTCGCTTTCCGGCAGCCGGCTCATATCCGTAATGTAGGCAATGTTCCCGAAGCGGAAGCCCAGCACGGGCATCTGGTCGTGGAAGCCGCGGATGGGAACCACGTTGGGATGCTCGCGGGGCGCTTCCACCACGGCGTTGTCCGAGGGTTTCAGGCTGCCGTCGGCCTGCCGGTAGAAATAGCCGATATCGTGCACCCACTCCAGGTCTCCGGTATGCTCCTGGGAATCTACCCGGAAGGGGCGCTCGTCAATCAGGTGCACGTGCCACTCCGGCGCACCGGGGTACTTGTGCTCCGCAAAGGCGTAGGCGTAATCGTTCCGGAGGGTTTTCAGCACCTTCTCCTCGCAGTAAATCTCCGCCGCCTTCTTGTCTATATAATTAAAGGAGCGGACATCGTCCAGGCCTCCGGTATGGTCTTTATGGTTGTGCGTGAGGAGGATGGCGTCGAGATGGCGGATATCGGCCCGCAGCATCTGCGTACGGAAATCCGGCCCGGCGTCCACGAGGATGTTGAGCCCGTCCATCTCCACGAAGGCCGATGCCCTCAGGCGCTTGTCCCGCTCGTCGGCCGACTGGCACACGGGGCACCGGCAGGCGATGATGGGCACCCCCTGCGATGTTCCGGTTCCTAGAAAAGTGAGCTTGGTCACAGTTATATTATAATGTTTTCTATCGTATTCACCTTGGCCTTGTCGTAAGGCTCTTCCACGCGGATGTAATTGGAGGTATAGCCTCCCATCATCCCGTTTTTGACGGAGGATTCCCACAGCACGGTGGTGGAAAGGCCCTTGTTGGCCTTCAGGAAGTCCTGGTGAAGTTCTTCACACAGGGCCTCCAGGCGGGCCACCCGCTCTGTCTTGAGGCTGTCCTGCACCTGGTCCTTCCACTCGGCCGCCCGGGTGCCGGGCCGGCGGGAGTAGGGGAATACGTGGATAAAAGCCGGCCGGATGCGCTCTTTCAGGAAGTTGTACGTTTCCATAAACAGCTCCTCCGTCTCTCCCGGAAGACCCACGATCACATCTATCCCAAAGAACACCAGCGGCTCTCCGGGCCTTTCCAGGGCCTGCCGGATATAGTCTATCCGGGAGGCGAAAAGCGCCGTATCGTACCTTCGGCCCACGCGGCGAAGCAGCGTGTCGCTACCGCTCTGCAGCGGAATGTGGAAGTGCCGCTGGAACTTGGTTCCGGAGGCAATCCAGTCCACAATCTCCGGCGTTATCAGGTTGGGCTCGATGGAAGAGATCCGGTAGCGCTCTATGCCCTCCACTTCGTTCAGGGCCTTCAGCAGATCCAGGAAACTCTCTCCGGTAGTCCTCCCGAAGTCTCCCGTATTCACTCCCGTCAGCACCACTTCCTTCACCCCCTCGGCCGCAATGGCCTGCGCCATCTTCACGCACTCGCAGATGGGAAGGCTCCGGCTGCGACCCCGGGCATACGGCACCGTGCAGTACGCGCAGAAGTTGTCGCACCCGTCCTGCACCTTCAGGAAGCTCCGCGTCCTCTCTCCACTGCTGTAGGCGCCCATAATATTAGAAGTGGAGGAGGGTATTGCCTCTGAAACCCATGGCCACCCTCGGCCCTGTAAGAGGGAGGGGCCCGCCGCGGAGCGGTGGGAGGGGTCGGCTTTGCCGACGGTTTCAGAGGCAATACCCTCCGCAACGTCTGTTAAGATATGGGATTTTTCCGTGGCGCCAAAGACCTTCCAGACACCGTCGATGGTCAGGAGCTGTTCCTTTCGGAGCTCGGCGTAGCAGCCGGTGACCACGATGCGGGCCGCGGGAGACGTCTTGTGGGCCCGGCGGATGAGGTTCCGGGACTTCTTCTCGGCCGTTTCCGTCACGGCGCAGGTGTTGATGAGGTATACATCGGCCGGGGCGGTCCAGGGGACCACCTCCCACCCGGCGTCCTGGAAACCCCTCTGGTAAGTGGAGGTCTCCGCATAATTGAGCTTGCAGCCCAGGGTGGTGAAGGCTATCTTCATGACAGGATAAGGAATACGCACGGCCTTTTGCCGATGGTGACAGGATGTGCCTTCCACTGGGCAACGGTGCGGGTGCAGATGAACTGGTCCTCACAGGTGAGGTTGGCCGCTACGCATACGCGCGTGTTCCCGCTGAGGCAGGAAAGCATATCGGAGAGCAGGGAATCGTTCCGGTATGGGGTTTCGATGAGGATCTGGGTCTGGCGGGCACTGGCCGACCTTTTCTCCAGGTTGCGGAGAGCCGCCCTCCGCTCCTCCGTCTTGGCGGGAATGTAGCCCACGAAGGCGAAAGACTGGCCGTTGAGGCCGGAAGCCATCAGGGCCATCATGAGGGAAGAGGGCCCCACCAGAGGCACCACTTCGATGTTGTGCCGATGGCAAAGGGCCACCAGGAGGGCTCCCGGGTCTGCCACGGCGGGAAGGCCGGCTTCCGAGAGCAGCCCCACGTTCCGGCCATTGTCGAAAAGGGAAGCCAGAGGCTCCACCTGACGGGGGTCTGTATGTTCGTTGAGCTCGTGGAACTCCAGGGTGTCAATTTTCCCCTTCAGCCCTGCGGCCGACAGGAAGCGCCGGGCTGTCCGGAGCTCTTCCACCACAAAGCAGCTGAGGGTGGGAATGATCTCCAGCACCGAGGCAGGCAGCACCCGGGCCGGATCCCCCTCACCGAGGGGCGTAGGGATGAGATAGAGTTTACCGCTGGACATGGGCTTTACCGCTCTTATCAATAGTCATTGTTACATTGCTGACAGGCATCCGGGCCTCTTCCTGCGCGCGCTTTTCCTTCTGTGCCCGGCTGCTGAAAAGATCCCGGAACAGCTGCCGGAAGGTATTGAATTCCATCTGGTAGGCAATACCGGCACCGTGGCGCTGGCTGTTGTCCAGGAAGGCGGACAGACGGTCTGCCGAGTGGGTGAAAAGGCTCACCCGCAGCGAGCCGGTGCGGTTCAGCTTGATTTCTATATCCACGTCTCCGGCCACCTGGTTGGTGGTCATTCCCGTGATGTCTTCCTTGTTTCCCACCGTGCCGTTCACCACCACACGGTTGTTGAACAGCTGGGTGCTCACGGCTACATCGAAGATATTGTTGCCCGCCTGGGTGTTCTTGTAGTTCAGACCCAGGTCCAGGGGAATGTTCAGTTTCTGGAAGATGTTGTTCAGCTGGCCGGACATGATACTGGACACATTGGAGAACAGTACGTCGCTGCCTCCCACGCTGATGCCGGACTCTTCCGAAGGCAGGAAGTTGCCGGCCACCAGCAGGTAGATGAACTGCTTCTGGATCTTGTCCTCCGTGTTGAAGGCGCCTTCCACCTGGGCCTGCACGGCGGGGTTCAGGTCCGGGATGTCTATGCTGAAGTGCAGCTCCGGATTGCTCAGCTTGCCGGTGATGCTGATGCCGCAGTTCACCGTACGGCGGCTGGTGGCACTCTCATCGGCCGTCAGGTTGTACAGGCTGGCCTTGGTTACATACAAGCCGTTCACGTTGAGGTCTGTGTTCATCACATCCCCGTTGAAGCGCACCGAACTGCCGTCCTGGATGGTGAAATCCCGGCTCACGAGGTTCATCGCGCTGAAGTGGAAGTTGCCCGAGTGCAGGGTGTAGTCTCCGTTGAGGGTGAAAAGGCCCGTGCGGGAGCGGCTTTCTATATCCACCGTGCCCTGTCCGGTTCCCACCAGGGAGCTTTCGCTGTCTACGTCAATGTATACCTGTGCGGCCGGGGTGGCGTGCACCCTCAGGAGCACATCCAGTTCGGATTCCTGTTTGGTGACCTTGGAGCGGTTCATTTTAACCATCAGCTCGTAAGGATCTTCCTCTTCCTCCGCCGCTTCCGTGAAGGTGAGGAGTTCCCGGGAGCGGTCTCCGCTCACAGAGCCCAGCGGGATGTGGATTTCTCCCGAGCGCGTGGTGGCTTCTATGCCCAGGAGCACCTTGTCCAGGTTGCCGGTAATATCCACCCGGCCGTCTCCGTAGATGTTTCCGAAGAAGGGAACGTCCGGGGCCTGCTGCATATTGATGGCGTGCATCTGCTGGAATTTGACATGGATATCCAGGCCGATGTTCTTGAAATCGTTGAAAAGGAGGGCGCCTTCCACCGTTCCCTGGCCCTGCTGCCGGTCGCTCAGGCGCAGCTGGCGGAACTGAAGGCCTTCGTTGGTGAGCTGCAGATTGCCGTCTACGGCGTAGGGCACCTGGGTGAAATCCAGCGCCAGGGTGCCGTCTTCCACTCTCAAACGCTCGCTCCCCAGCTCCAGCTTGTCCAGCGTTCCGGAAACGCTCACCAGTCCGTTCAGGGAGCCCTGGAACTGGGAGAAGAGGCTGGCGAGGAAGGGCTGCGCATAGCCCATGTCCAGGTGGTCCATGATCAGGAGCGCCCCCACCTCCTTCGTGTCGGGCACCAGGAAGGCGCTGGCGTCCAGCGTGCTGTGGCCGTTGAGGAGGTTCCGGACGGTGGCGGTGAAGCGCTTGCTCTGCTCGTCGTAGTTGCTGACGAGGCGCAGCGTTCCCATCGGCCGATGGGCCAC
>ONWU01000037.1 GCA_900321655.1 uncultured Bacteroidales bacterium | reverse complement strand
AATCCAGCCTTTTACATCTGGCAATCCTTGGACAATACTACTGTGTTTTCTATCTTTGCACCGAACTGTTTCGGAACACAATTATGGCAAGACCGGTTAGTGTAACAAAAGAAAGAATCCTTTCCGCAGCCCTTGATTTGGTGCGTTCAGGAGGGCCCTCGCTCCTGACGGCCAGAAACCTCTGCGCCCGCCTTGGCTGCGGCGCCAGTGCCATCTTCTCTTCTTTCGGATCCATTCAGGGTGTCCGTAATGCCGTCCGGGAGGAAGCAAGAAAACTGTACAGGAAGCGCGTGGGAGAAGGCTTTTCCCTCAACCCTCCGTTCAAGGGCTTCGGGATAGCTCTTATCTGGTTCGCCATGGACGAGCCGCAGCTGTTGTTCTCCATGATTATGGAATCGAAGATGCCGCCCACTTCTTATAAAGAGTACATCGATGCCTATGTCGGCTTTAAGGCGGAGAGCCTTTCGGCCATCGCAGAGACCTTCGGCCTGCAAGAGAACGATGCCGAATTGCTTTATTATCAACTCGTTCTGGTGACACTGGGACTTGCCTCGACCTGCACCTGCGGCAGAAGCCGTTTGAGCATCCCGCAGGTGAGCGAAATCCTGGGCAAGAACGTCAGGGCCTTCCTGATGGTCATCCACGCCGGAAACGATGCGCGGGAAGGATTCGTCCCTAATGCCGGAGAGGGGCCTGCCGGTGAACTGGATTCCTATGTGATAATGCAGGCGCTCGTGGGGCAGAATCATCTGCTCCAGGGGCTTCGTGCCAAGCCGCGCTACATTCAGGATGAAGAATGGGCCGAATTGGAACGGATGCTCCGAAATTCATCAGACTTCAGGCCCGAATCTCTCCGGGAAACGCATCACGATCTGACAAAGGGCGATATCCGCATCTATATTCTCTCGCACCTGCAGTTCTCCGTATCGGAGCAGGCCATCCTGCTGGGAATCTCCCCTGCCTCTGTTACCAAAGCGCGCCAGCGGCTCAAGGCAAAACTGTTATGAGATTTCACCTGTTCTGGAGGTTGCCGTGACCAGTTCGCGTTGGGCGTTTTTCGGCCGCAATTGGTCACTTTTTTCTTCCTGGTGGGAGACCGAATTGGAATTTACCAGCTACTCCTCATCCGGCTGCTGGCCGTCGTGGGCCTTCCAGGCGCACTCCGTAATCTTCATATCCGTAAACACGGCCGTAAAAGAGGATTCCTCCGGGGAGCAGGCGTAGATGCCGAAGCTGATCTCGTCGGTGGCGGCGTACATATGGCAGACGCGCATCTGGCTAAAGTTGATTCCATCGGTGGAGCACTCGATGCAAAAGTCGTCCTCCCTGCGGGAGAGACGGTACCACATGGTCTTTACCTCGGCCGAGATTGCAGTGGTGGCCCAATCAGAATAGCCATTGTTGGTGGCCACACTTCCAAGGTGCTGGAACTCCTCATTCTCGAACTCGACGGAGCCCTTGAGCCAGTTGTCGCTGTCCAGGTACATCACTATGCCGCACTGGTCGAAGCGCTGATGGCTCTGTGTGAAGTCCGTCTTCACCACGAAGCTGAAGAACTTCTCCCTGGTCTTCATCTGAAGCACCGGGGCATTATCGTTCCTGAAATGGTAGTATGTCCGCTGCCAAAGGTCCGTGTGAGGGGCCGTAGTAATGGAGATGACACCGTCCTTCATTTCACAGGCAGCAGGCTCTCTGGTCCACTGGAGCTGGTCCAGATCGATTTGTCCACCACATGCGAGAGCCTCGGCTACGCTGTCGGTAAAATCAGTGTCAGACGCTTTCTGTGACGGGTTTCCGCAGGCAACTGCACAGAGGCAGAGGCCTAAGCAAAGGAGTTTGGTGATGTTGGTCATATGGTTGATGTAAATTATCTAACTCTCAAAGTTAATCATTATTCTTAAGACCCTCTAGAACTAGATAGATTATTTTTGAATACACGATAGCCACCTGGTAATTTTTTACCAGCCACACGCACTCCAGCCAATCCCGATTTATCTGACTGCCTCATATCACTTCAATGTAGAAACTCACCGGCCGGAAGCCGTCGTTGCAGCTGATCATGGCGCTAAACTCTCTCATGGAGCCCCAGGCCGAAGGACACATCCCTTCAGGACACCTGCCGTCTATAGAAATCCACTCCTGCCCCTCCAGCACATCGCAGGCGTGCTCGATAGGGTTCTCATATTTTGCCATCAAATCCGGATACGAAGCCTTCCGAATGGCCGTGATTTTGATTTTCATAGGTTATTCAATCACAAAACTGCGCGGATAGAAATCGCTGTAGAAACGGCCGTCGGATATTTTTTCCTTGGTGTGGTATACAGCTTTTGGCATAACTATATTGATTGATCTTTGCAAAGATAATCAGTATTTTATAAAGGAGCGACTGTTATGTAACAAATGTTTCCGTCTATGGTCCTGGTCATTAGCCTTGGCTCTTCGCCACAATACGGGCAAAAATCAATTTAAGAGCGGGCATTGGCCGGATCTTCGCCACAATACGGGCAAAAATCGAGTTAAGAGCAAGCAAATCCTGATAATTATTGCTAACTTTGAGGTATTATGATCAACCCTGTATACTCCCCTGCACCAGACCGTTACGAAAACGGCATCCGCTACCGCCGCTGCGGAAAAAGCGGTGTTCTCCTTCCGGAAATCTCCCTGGGCCTGTGGCACAACTTCGGAGACGTGAACCCCTTTGCCCGCTCCCTGGAAATGGCCCACTATGCTTTTGACCACGGGATTGTCCACTTTGACCTGGCCAACAACTACGGACCGTCGTATGGATCGGCCGAAGAGACCTTCGGGCAGATTATGAAAAAGTCCTTCTCCCCCTACAGGGACCAGCTTTTCATCTCTACCAAAGCCGGCCACGACATGTGGCCCGGACCGTACGGAGAATGGGGATCCCGCAAATACCTTATGGCCAGCCTGGACCAGAGCCTGAGGAGAATGAACCTGGACTATGTAGACCTCTTCTACTCGCACCGATTTGACCCGGACACTCCGCTGGAAGAGACCCTCCAGGCCCTGGTAGACATCGTAAGGGCCGGGAAAGCACTGTATATAGGCATCTCCAAATATCCCCTTGAAGCGGCGCAGTTTGCATACAGATACCTGAGGGAAAGAGACGTTCCCTGCCTCATCTACCAGGGTCGCTACAACATCCTCAACCGCGAACCCGAGGAGGAAGGAATCCTGGAGCAGGCCCAGGCAAACGGAGCCGGTTTCATCGCCTTCTCTCCCCTGGCACAGGGCCTTCTCACCAACCGATACCTGGATGGCATCCCGGAGGATTCCAGAATGGCGAGAGAGACTTTCCTCAAGTCTTCTGTCCTCACCCCGGAGCTTCACGAATACCTTGTGCAACTGAACGGCCTGGCAGCCCGGCGCGGCCAGTCCCTTGCCCAGATGGCCCTGGCCTGGTGCCTTAAAGACAACAGGGTAACCAGCGTAATAGTTGGCGCCAGCAGCGTAGCACAGCTGGCAGACAACTTCAAAGCCATTGAGAATACGACGTTTACGGCAGAAGAGCTGGCCATTATAGACCAGGGGGCGGCCCGGGGTTTTCTCCCCCGCTCACGGGGTTAAAAACAACATACCCCATCTTCCGGGCCAAGGCAGAATAGGCCGAAGCACGGCGGGTGAAGTCCGGATAATCTTTTCTGGAAGCGGGGCTCCAGCCGGTTTCGGCAATGGCGAAAGTCCGCGGATAGAGCATCATCTCGGCGTGCCAGGCCTCGCGGACCCATTCCGTCCAGAGGCAGCCCTGCACGCCCAGGACGTGATGTTCATCCTCCCGGGAAATCTCTTCCTCCAGAGGGTCGAAAGCATACACCTTCTCCAGGGTGAGGAGTCTTCCTGCGGGCCGATACTGGGCCGAATCCTGGTGATGGTCCAGGTAATAGGAGTGCGAGGGGGTGAAGATGACATCGTGGCCCTCCGAAATAGCCTGCAAGCCGCCCTGAGTACCGTGCCAGGACATCACGGTGGCATCCGGCGCCAGGCCTCCCTCCAGGATTTCATCCCAGCCGATGATGCGTTTCCCGTGTTCGTTGGCAAAACGCTCCATCCTCCGGATCAGATAGCTTTGCAGCTGCTCTGCGTTTTCCAGCCCTTCGGCCTCCATCCGGGCCCGGCAGGCGGGGCAGCGCTCCCAGTTCCGTTTGCCGGCTTCATCTCCGCCGATATGGATATACTCGCTGGGGAAAAGCTCAAAAACCTCCTCCAGCACCGTTTCCAGGAACCGGTAAGTACTTTCCTGTCCGGGACATACCTCCCACTCGTCCGGCCTATGGTCCTTCGGCAGGGCACAAGCCAGCTGAGGATAGGCGGCACGGGTTTCGTAATTGTGTCCGGGCATCTCGATCTCCGGAATAACCTCTATATGCCTCTCGGCCGCAAAAGCCAGGATTTCCCGGATGTCCTCTTTGGTATAGTAGCCGCCGTAGGCTCCCGGGGTTCCTTCTTCTACGAATGCTCCTCCCACTTCATTCTTTTCCCAGTCCCAGAATTCGGCCTCGGGGCGCCAGGCCGTCAGTTCCGTCAGCCGGGGATACGCATCTATCTGCAGCCGCCAGCCCGGATTGTCCACCAGATGAAAATGGAAACGGTTCATCTTCAGAAGCGCCATCATCTCCAGCTGTTTCTTCACGAACTCTTTCCCCTGGAAATGCCGGCTTTCGTCCAGCAGAATTCCCCGATAGCGGAAACGCGGCCAGTCCAGAAGGGTGCAAAGGGCCACCGTGCTGTCCAGGGAAGAGAGCATCTTCAGGGACTGCCGGGCATAAAACACGCCTTCCTCATCGGCTGCATCTATCTTCACGCCCCTTTTTCCTATCTCCAGCCAGTAGGCCGATTTCAGCTGCCAGGGGGCCAGATCCTGCCCTTTCAGATGGCGCCGAAGGGCCTTTTCCGAAATACGGACCTTCTCCGGCAGTTGCATCAATACATCGGCCCGGATGCTCCCGGGACTCACGGAATACTCTACCGGCGCCGGAATCAGGTCTTTAGGCTGGCTGCCGCTCACTTCCTTCTGCCCGGGTGTGCAGCAAAAGACGGACAGCAGCACCAGGCATAATGACAGGGTTTCAGTTATCGGGTGTTTCATAACCAGGGTTAGATTGTCTCGCAAAGATAACAAAATAGGAAAAAAAGAATATCTTTGCGAGAGTAAAAAGAATATATTAACTATGAACAACTGGAAAATATATACCCTTGCTGCCCTGGCGCTGCTTGCTCTGGCCTGCCAGCCCCAGAACCATGAACCGCAGACGCAGACGGAATGGATAGAGCGGGCCGACGGTTTCCAGGACCGGTATGCCCTGGAACAGCTCGTGGTCCTGAGCCGCCACAACATCCGTTCTCCTATGGTGAGCAAGAAATCCGTCCTCACCCGGCTCACCAACAGTGACTACCAGTGGTACCCCTGGGAGGGAGCCCCCAGTACGCTCACGCCCAGAGGAGAAAGACTGGAAAAGAAGATGGGCGCCTTTTTCCGGGAATGGCTGGAGAAGAAGGATTTCCTTTCGCACTATTCGGCCGACAACCAGGCTTTCCGCTTCTACTCCAACGCCAAACAGCGCTGCATTAAGACCAGCCAGAGTTTTTCCGGCGCCCTGCTCCCGGGAAAGAATCCCCAAATAGAGACCCACGTGCCTTTCGATACGATGGATCCGGTCTTCACCCCGCAGATTACAAAACTCTCGGACGATTTTATCAACCGGGCCCGGCAGGAGGTGCAGGACTGGTACGGAGATTTTGACGAAAGCCTCTCTGATGAATATGCCCTGCTGGAAGACGTGATAGACATAACGGCCTCACCGGCCTATCCGGACACCGCCTCCTTCAGCCAGTTCCCCTCTTCCATCAGCTATACCCTGAATGCCGAACCGGCCATGGCCGGGGGCCTGAAGATGGCCTGTTCCCTGTCCGATGCCCTCACCCTTCAGTATTATGAAGAGCCGGACGAAAAGAAAGCGGCTTTCGGCCACTCCCTCAGCTTTGACGAGTGGACCAGCATCGCTTCCATCAAGGAAATGTATGAGATGGTTCTCTTCTGCGTCCCTTCCGTGGCCGTGAACGTGGCCCATCCCCTGCTGCAGGTAATCCTTGAAGAGACCCAGAACGAGGAACGCCTCTTCACCCTCCTGTGCGGGCACGATTCCAATATTGCCAGCGTGATGACGGCCCTTCAGGCCGAATTGCCGGAGCTTCCCGCTTCCGTAGACCAAATAACGCCCATCGGAGGCAAGCTCATCTTTGAAAGCTTCCTGGGAAAGGATAAAGTCCGGTATGCCGATATTCTGCTGGTTTACGCTTCCGCCGAACAGCTCCGCCAGGAAAGCGACCTTTCCTACAGCCGCCCTCCTATGGCCGTAAAAGTCAAGCTGAAGGGACTGCAGGAGAATGCCGACGGGCTCTATAGCCTAAGCGATGTCCAGCAGCGCCTGCTGAAGGCCATCCGGGCTTACGACTCTCTCTGATCAAATCCTCAGTTTCACCCGGAATCCCCGGGTGGTGGGCTCTTCCACAATCTCCTGACACAGGGAGCGGAGCTTTTCCAGCGAAGCATTTTCTCCCTCTTTCAGCGGAGATGCCTGTAGCCCTTCTACCATAAAGTCCAGGGCCGTCTCATCCGACATTTCGCTGTGGGTGATGCGGACGGTCATCGGGAAATAATCGGCCATCAACTTATCCAGCATCAGGATGCAGGCCTGCAGGGCCGGTTCTGTCTTTTCCGCAATGTTATACTTGATGCAGAAGCGCCTGATGCGGCTTTCCATATCCAGGAAGTCGAAGTCTTCTCCCCGAACGTCAAAGACATCTTTGCGGATGCGCTGCACAAAGGCCTTGGTGGCGCTGCGCTGGGGGGCATCGAAAATCTGGTGCGGCGTGCCCTCCTCGTGGATATAGCCATCGAACATAAAGAAGACACGGGTGCTCACATCCCGGGCAAACTTCATCTCGTGGGTGACGATGATCATCGTCATCCCTTCCTTGGCCAACTGCCGGATAACGCTGAGCACTTCTCCCACCATCGTGGGATCCAGGGCCGATGTGGGCTCATCAAAGAGGATGACCTCCGGTTTCATCGCCAGGCAGCGGGCAATGGCCACACGCTGCTTCTGGCCGCCGGACAGCAGGGAGGGATAGACATCGGCCTTCTCTGCCAGCCCTACCTTCCGAAGAAGGGACAGGCCTTCCTCGCGGGCCTTTTCCACGCTTTCTTTCCGGATTTTGCAAGGGGCGTACATTACATTCTCCAGCACGGTCATATGGCTGAAGAGGTTGAAATTCTGGAATACCATCCCCATTTTCTGACGCAGCTTATGCACTGGATATCCCTTTTCCAGGATATTCTCCCCATCCACCACGATGCTGCCGCCGGTGGGAGGATCCAGCAGGTTGAGAGCCCTCAAAAAGGTGCTTTTTCCCGTTCCGGAAGGGCCGATAATGCTGATAACTTCTCCGGGGTGGATATCACAACTCACGTCCTTGAGCACCTGAAGGGCGCTGCCGTCAGGGTCGTAAAAGGTTTTGCTGAGGTGAGAGACGGTAATCATAGCACTTTCTTCTTAGGGGATGCAATATGCAACAGCAGGCCGATAAGCCACACCAGCACGAAATAAAGGATGGTAACCACCGCCAGGGGGACAAAAGCGTCGAAAGTACGGCTGCGGATGAGATCTCCCGCACGCGTAAGGTCCTGGATAGCGATGTATCCCACTATGGAAGTTCCTTTCAGAAGTGACACACACTGTCCTCTGTAAAGAGGGAGTCCCCGCCGGATGGCCTGGGGCAGCACAATGTTGAAGAAGGTTTGCACGCGGGTGAAACCCAGGGCCAGGCCGGCCTCCGTCTGTCCGCGCGGGACGGATTCCAGGGAAGCCGCATAGATGCCGCTCACTCCGGAAGCAAAGAGAAGGGCGAAAGTGACGACGGCCACCAGATCCGATGCGAGGCCGGACTTGGCAAAGACCACATAGAACATGATGAGCAGCAGCACCAGCTCCGGAATACCGGCCATAAAGCCATTGTAGGCTTTGGCCAGGGAACGGAGGGCGTGCCGGCGGCTGCGTGCCATACCATACAGCACCATCCCCAGCAGGGAACCCAGCAGGATGGCCAGAAAACTGATCTTGACGGTTTCAAGCAAACCGTACACGATGTATTTCCACCGGTTTTCCGTTATCAGATTCTTTTTCGTACTGCTGATCAGCTTTTTCAGAAAGCCTTCACCAGACATCTTCGCTTCCCGGTCCACTACAAAATAGGCCGGATGGAAATAATGATACGGCTCCGAGAACAGATAGCTCTCTTCCCGTTCGGGCGTAACAAAAATACAGCCGCAAAGGACATCGGCCACTCCGGTCTTGACGGCCAGGAGGGCGCTTCCCAAATCATATCTCTTGAAATCCATGGGACGGCGGACAGCCTTGCCCAGTTCCCTGAGAAGGTCTGTCTCTATTCCGTACCACTCGCCTTCAACCTGAAAACTGATGGGCGAGGAATCCGACACCAACGCCACGCGGATGGGGTTTCCGGACATTTCGTTGGGGATGTGCGTGTACTGGGTTTCCTGGGCATAACGGTCTGTTAGCCAGAAGTCTTTCAGGCGCTTCATAGATCCGTCTTCTATCATCCGACGCTGCACCTCGTTCATAGCCTGCACCAGATCTCCCTCGTCTTGCCGGAACATAAAGGCCGTGGGAAAACCCTGCTCCTGCTTGAAGGCGATTTTGATTCCGTTTTCCCTCTGTACCAGAACGTTATACATCACCTCGTCCTGGACGGCCACATCGGCCCTTCCATTTACGAGAGCCTGCAGAATGTCGCTGTCCGTGTTATAACGCATCAAAGTTATATCCGTGCGGGGAGACAGTTCCAATTCGTAGCAACTGCCGGAACTGACCGCCACCCTCAGGCCGGCCAGATCTTCTTCCCCGTTCAGTTCCAAACTGTGCTGCTGCTTTCCCCCGCAGGAGAGAAGGACCAGCACAGAAAGGATTCCCAAGATTGTTTTTTTCATGTTCAGTTACTCGGCTATCGTACAAAGATACTTTTATTCTTTCAAACTTTCTGCAACAAATTTGTATATTTGCGTAAAATGATGAGTATGAAGGCCTCTATAATCAAGATTCTGGCGCCGGCCCTTTTGCTGGCGTGGGCCCCTGCCGTTTTCTCCCAGGAGCTGACGGCCGATTTGCAGCTCCTTACCCAGGGAGAAATCCGCGACGGAGGTGTAATAGACCTCACCAAAGAAGATCCGGACCTGCAGGACAAGACCAACTATATCGTCGGACGTGCCCGTCTGAATCTGGGATTCAAGATGGGCGGGCTGGAGATGCTGGTCGCTCCCCAATACACCGGCATCTGGGGTCAGAGAGGCTATGGCAGCTTCCACCTGTATGAAGCCTGGGCCAAATATACCTTCCCCTTCGGCCTTTTCGCCCAGGTGGGCCGACAGGCCCTTTCCTACGACGACCAGCGCATCATCGGCCCTAACGACTGGGCTATGGCGGCCGTCTCGCACGATGTGCTCAAACTGGGCTACGAAGGCCACGGCCACAAGGTTCACGCGCTGTTTTCCTACAACCAGAACCCCGAGAACCTGGACGGCGGTACGGTCTACGTAGACGGTGCGCAGCCCTACAAGATTATGCATACGCTCTGGTACCACTACGACATCCCGAACACCGGGCTGGGCGCATCACTGCTGGTGATGAACCTGGGCGTACAGGCCGATGAAAAAGCCACGAAAAGAGGCATCCTCTATCAGCAGACGCTGGGTACCCATATCACCTTCCAGCCCAAATGGGGAAGCTTTTCGGCCTCCTACTATCATCAGCTGGGGAAAAGCGAACAGAACATTCCCATCGACGCCTGGATGGCGGCCGTTAAAGGTACGGTCACGCCTGTCAAGAACCTTTCCGTCACGGCGGGCTATGACTTCCTGAGCGGAGATCCCAACTTCGTCGTCCCCGACGAGCGCAAGATAGGACTGATCCACCGGGACAAGATCCGGGGCTTCTCCTCCCTGTACGGCTCTCACCACAAGTTCTACGGAATGATGGAGTTCTTCTATGTGAGCACTTATTTCCACGGTTTCTCCCCGGGCCTTCAGAATGCCTATCTGGGCGCCTCCTACACCCTTTGGGACAAGCTTTCTCTGTCGGCCACCTACCACTACCTGGCCATGGCTACCCGGCTGACGAATCTTCAACCCACCCTGGGACACTGCGTGGAGACATCGGCCGAATACAAGATTACCGACTACATCAGCCTGAGCGCCGGCTTCTCCTATATGAAGGGCACCGAAACGATGGTGCGCCTCAAGAGGAAGAAAACCGACGGCGGTCTGCGCTGGGCCTGGATCACGCTCATCGTGAACCCCCGTATTCTGAATATGAATATGAAGAAATAACGGATCTTACTGATTGAAGCTGATCACCTGACCGGAGCCCTCGTACAGCGTACAAGGGCTTTCCAGTTCTACGGCCAGCACCGTCATCCTCTGGTCCAGTACACGGGCGGGAACCTCCACGTAGTATACGCCCGGGGTCTGGCTCCAGTCTATGTCATTGTACTGTTTCCAGGACAGCGTTTCTTCTGTCCCCACTACGCGTACCTTCTTCACGCGGGATTTGAGGCCCTTGATTTCCAGGGACTCGTTGGGTGCATAGGGGAAGTACAGATAGAGGATATCCCCCGCCTGGTTGAGCGTGGTATAGGCCTGCACGTGGCCGGCGGGAATGCCGGCGCGAGTGGGATAGACGGCCTCCTGGTGCTTGGAAATCCATCGGCCCAGTTCCTTCAGGATAGCGACCTCCTCCTGTGGAATGGTTCCGTCGGCCCGGGGGCCGATGTCCAGCAGCAGGTTGCCGCCCAGCGACATACAGTCTACCAGCATCCGGAGGATGGTGTCCGGACTCTTGAAATCCGTATCTTTCTTGCGGAAGCCCCAGGAGTCGTTGATGGTCATACAGGTTTCCCACCAGGGAGACTGGGGACGGACCACCGGCACACCCAGCTCCGGAGTGTCGTAGTCTCCGTGGCCGGCAATACGGGAATTGACGATGACATCCGGATTGTATTCCCTCAGCTGGGCCACGATGCCCGGGGCATCCCATTCTTCCGAACTGAACTCCCAGTCTCCGTCAAACCAGAAAAGATCCGGATTGTAGGCCTCCTGCAATTCCTTTAGCTGGGCACTGTTGAAACGGAGGAAATGCTTCCAGCGTTCCGGCTCCTTGTGGATGTCGTAACGCGCCGGACCGGCCCGGAACACGTTGGGATAGTCTTCCCGGGGCCAGTCGATGAGGGAATAATACAGGCCCAGCCTGAGGCCTCCCTGCCGGCGGACCTCCTCCACAAAAGGAGTAAGGACGTCCCTTCCGGCGGCCGATGACTTCACAGCACTCACCTCGCCCGCCTTCGTATCCCAGAGGGCAAAGCCGTCGTGATGCTTGGAGGTGATGACCGTATAGCTGGCCCCGCTTTCGCGGATGAGCTGCACCCACTGGGCCGGGTCGTAGGCCGATGCGGTAAAGTCCGCCTCCTGGGCAAAGTAGTCTTCCATACTGACGGTTCCGTTGTGGAAAGCCCAGCTCTCCGACCAGTCTCCGCGGGAGTAGATGCCCCAGTGGATGAAGATGCCCAGCTTGGCCTGGGAGAACCATTCCATACGGGCCTGCTTGGCCTCGGGCGTTTCCACGGGTGCGCTGGCGGGCTGCCCGGTGCAGGAAAGCAAGGCAAGGGCCCCCAGAAGGAGGATGTACGATCTTACTTGCATAACATGATGTCCAGAATCATATGGTCTGTGGTTTTCATACCGGCGCTTCCGATGGTGCCGATGTTGCGGATGGTTTTCTCCACATCGTCCTCGATGATGCCGTCTGTAGAAGGGATGCAGGTGCCCCTGAGGGCCAGCACGGCCGATTGGACCGCACAGGAGACGCCACTGGCCACTTTCATCGCGCAGCCCACCTTGGCTCCGTCACACACCATGCCGGTGATGTTGCCGGCCATATTCTTGATGGCGGCGCAGATCTGATCATAACCGCCGCCCTGCAGGTACACAATGCCGCAGGCGCTGCCCGTAGAGGCCACCACGCAGCCGCACAGGGCCGACAACTTCCCCAGATAATGCTTGATATGGATGGCCACCAGATTGCTCAAAATAAGGGCCCTGGCGAGGCTTTCATCGTCCACCTCGTATTTGAGGGCATAAGCAATCACCGGCATACTCACGGTAATGCCCTGGTTGCCGCTGCCGCTGTTGCTCATCGCGGGAAGGGTGCAGCCGGCCATGCGGGCGTCCGAGGCGGCAGCGGTAAGGCCCATCGCATAGCTGAGGAAATCGTCCCCGAACACCTCTTCCTGGTTTTCCCGGATGGTCTTGCCCACCTGCAGACCGTAGTCTCCCCGGAGACCTTCCTTCGCCAGAGCCAGGTTGTACGTGCGGTCCTGAAGGATGAATTTAATGTCCTCAAAGGGGGCTGTACGGGCAAAATCCACAATGACCTGCACGTTGAGGTCATATTCATCGGTGGAACGCTCCGTGGCGGCCGCTCCGGATTCCGAACTCATCAGGATCTTATCGGCATAACTGGTTTCCACGATGCGGTCGTGATCGTCCTCGATGACGGCGTAGGCGTGAGGGTCCACTTCTGCGCTGGCAATGGCGCCGCCCTCTACCGCCACCGTGGCTTTCACATACAGCAGGTGCTCGGTATCGGCCACGCTTACTTTCACTTTCTTCCGGGCCACCAGCTCTTTGGCACGGGCCACAGCATCCTTATTGAGGGCACTCAGCACCTCCAGGCCGCGGGAGGAGTCTCCGCAAACAGCTCCGAGGGCCGCCGCAACGGGAAGGCCCACCATTCCGGTGCCGGGGATGCCCACGCCCATCCCGTTCTTGAGGATGTTGCCGCTCACGGAAATGTCCAAGCGGAAATCGGCCTTTAAACGCCAATTTCCGCTGCAGGTACAATTCTCACTGATAATTTCCACGGCCTTGGCCACCGCCAGGGCTACGGCTATGGGTTCTGTACAGCCCAGGGCAGGTTTGACTTCCCGCTTGATAAGGGCAATGATTTCCTCGTGGGTCATAAATCCAGGAATTTGACAAAGGCATCTACGTCCAGGCTATAGCCGCGGGGACCGGAGAGGGTTTTTCCCTGGGCGTCCAGCAGGAAATAATTGGGCTGTGAATTCACGCCGAAACGCTCCAGCACCAGGTGGGAGTTCACCCGGCCCACATCCTTGAGCACCTTGCCGGAGGCCGTGGTCACCCACTTGTCTTCCGGCAGTTTGGTTTTGTCGTCCACATACAGGGACACGATGACGTAGTTATCGCGGAGGCGCTGGAGAACCTTAGGGTCACTCCAGACTCGGGCTTCCATTTCGCGGCAGTTCACGCAGCCGTGGCCGGTGATGTCCACGAACACTTTCTTACCCTGCTCTGCGGCGGCGGCGATGCCGTCCTCCAGGTTGCTGTAGCCGGTGAGGCCGTGCGGAAGTTTTACTTCCGAGCCATAAAGGGTGGTGGTAGCAGGGGCAGGAGCCACTGCCGCCGGGCCGCTTCCCAGTACGAAGTCCTGTGTTTCCAGGGGCGGCATATAGCCGCTGAGGGCCCGCAGGGGGGCGCCCCACATACCGGGAATCATATAGACCACAAAGGCAAAGTCAATGATAACAAGGGCCAGACGCCCCACGGAGACGTACTCCAGCGGGCTGTCGTGCTTGAAGCGGATCTTGCCCAGCAGGTACAGGCCCAGAAGGGTGAAGCACACAATCCAGATGGCCAGATACACTTCCCGGTCCAGGATGTGCCAGTGGTACGTCTGGTCTGCCGTGGAGAGGAACTTGAGGCCCAGGGCAATCTCTATGAAGCCCAGCACCACCTTTACGCTGTTGAGCCACCCGCCGCTCTTGGGCAGTTTCTTCAGGATGGACGGGAAGAAGGCCAGCAGGGTAAACGGAAGGGCAAAGGCAATGCTGAAGGCCAGCATCGTGATCATCGGGGTCCAGAACTCTCCCTGGGTGCTCTTGATGAGCACGGTGCCCACGATGGGGCCTGTGCAGCTGAAGCTCACCAGCACCAGCGTAAGAGCCAGGAAGAACACACCCAGCAGGCCGCCCTTGGAACTTCCGGCATCGGCCTTCGTGGTCCAGCTGGCGGGAAGGGTTATTTCAAAAGCACCGAAGAAGGAGGCGGCGAACACCATAAAGATCACGAAGAAGAGGATGTTCGGGAGCCAGTGCGTGGACAGCCAGTTGAAGATGTCCGCCGTAACGGCCGATCCTCCCGCAGCCCAGGTAAGGCCGATGATAAGGCAGATGGGAACGGTATACAGCAGGACGATGAAAAGGCCGTACATAATGGCGTTGAAGCGGCCCTTGGCCGGCGTTCCGCTCTGCTTGAGGAAGAAGGACACCGTCATAGGGACCATCGGGAACACGCAGGGGGTAAGGAGCATCAGAAAGCCCCAGAGGATGGCCTCCAGGATAAGCCCCCAGAGAACGCCGGCGTTCTTGCCGGACTGGGTGCCGTCCGCGGCCGATGCCGGACTGGCCGATGCCGCTCCCACCGAAACGGAGAACTCGTAATCCTCCGGCATACCGCAGAAATCTCCGCTGCAGGCACTCCAGGTTACGGTTCCTGTTACCGTTTTGCTACCCTCTATCTGCAAATCCTGCCGGAGCACATAGGTGCCCGTCACCACCGTCTCTCCCTTGTAGTCCGAGGGCGTGAATTCTTCCATTACTTCGGAGGACAGCACGATACCGTCCCCGGCTTCCACCTGCAGCTGTGTACCCACATAGGGGTCTGCCATAGGGTGGACATAGTAATTGGGGGCAACCTGGCCCGTTACTACAAGCTGGTAATTCTTGCCTTCAGAGTGATTAACTACGGCCTTCCACAGTACGGAGGGAGAGGCCTGGAGTATGAAAAACGACAGCAAGGTCGTCAAGACGTGACCAAACATTCCTGTAAATATCTAATAACAAGCTAAGTTACAGTTTTTTCAAAACAAAACCAAAAAAGCCGGCGTTTGCCGGCTTTGTGAGTGGCCCCACGGGGATTTGAACCCAGGACCAACGGATTATGAGTCCGCTGCTCTAACCGCTGAGCTATGGGGCCAAAAAGTGTGAGGGATTAACCTCACACCTTGATCTCAACCTCAACGCCGGAGGGAAGCTCGAGCTTCATAAGGGCGTCTACGGTCTTGGCGTTGGACTCGTCGATGTCAATCAGACGAACGTAGGAGTCCAGCTCGAACTGCTCACGGCTCTTCTTGTTCACGAAGGTGGAGCGGTTCACAGTGAAGATCTTCTTGTTGGTGGGAAGAGGAATGGGACCTACAACCTTTGCACCCGTTGCCTTCACTGTATCAACGATCTTAGCGGCAGACTTGTCCACCAGCATATGATCGAAAGATTTCAGCTTGATTCTGATTTTCTGGCTCATATCAATTACTTTTTTACTTTTGCTAAACTTTACTCGTCATCGCTCACACGGTAACCGCTCTTCTCCACGATGTCCTTGGCCAGGTTGGCAGGAACTTCGGCGTAGTGGTCGAAGGTCATGGTGCTGGTGGCGCGTCCGGAGGACAGCGTACGGAGCACGGTGACGTAACCGAACTGCTCGGAGAGCGGAACAAAAGCCTTGACGATGCGTGCACCGTTGGCGGTGGAGTCCATGGCAACAATCTGGCCACGACGACGGTTGAGGTCTCCCACGATGTCACCCATATAATCCTCGGGGGTAACCACCTCCAGGGACATGATGGGCTCCATCAGTACCGGATGGCACTTGGGGCAGGCGTGGCGGAAAGCCATACGGGCAGCCAGTTCGAAGGAGAGCTGGTCGGAGTCTACCGGGTGGTAGCTTCCGTCGATAACTTCCACCTTGAGGGAAGGCACCTCGTAGCCGGCGAGAACGCCATTGGCCATAGCGGAGGTAAAGCCCTTCTCAATGCAAGGGATGAATTCCTTGGGGATGTTACCGCCCTTCACCGAATTGATGAACTGAAGACCCTGTACGCCTTCGTCGGCCGGAGAGACGTTAACGATGATGTCTGCGAACTTACCGCGACCGCCGGTCTGCTTCTTGAAGACCTCACGCAGCTGGAAGCTGGAGGTGATGGCCTCCTTGTAGTTGACCTGAGGGGCACCCTGGTTGATGTCTACGCCGAATTCGCGACGGAGACGGTCCACGATGATGTCCAGATGGAGCTCGCCCATACCGCTGATCACGGTCTGGCCGGTTTCGTGGTCGCTCTTCACGGTGAAGGTGGGATCTTCCTCGGCCAGTTTGCCAAGGGCGATGCCCAGCTTGTCCAGGTCTTTCTGGGTCTTGGGCTCTACGGCGATGCCGATAACCGGATCCGGGAATTCCATGGTCTCCAGGGTGATGGGCTTTTCTTCCAGGCACACGGTATCACCGGTGCGAAGGTCCTTGAAACCTACAGCTGCGCAGATGTCACCGGCCTCCACGAACTCAATGGGGTTCTGGTGGTTGGAGTGCATCTGATACAGACGGGCTACACGCTCTTTCTTGCCGGTACGGGTGTTGTACACGTAAGAACCTGCTTCCAGCTTGCCGGAGTATGCGCGCAGGAAGGCCAGACGACCCACGAAAGGATCTGTGGCAATCTTGAACACCAGGGCGCAGAACGGCTCGTCGGCGGAGGGCTTACGGGGCTCCCTTGTCCAGCGGAGAAGGCAGATACCGCATCACGGCATCCAGGAGGAACTGCACACCCTTGTTCTTGAAGGAAGAACCGCAGCAGGCAGGGACGATCTGCATAGAGATGGTGCCCTTGCGGATAGCGGCGATAATTTCCTCCTTGGTGAGGGAGTCGGGATCCTCGAAATACTTCTCCATCAGGGTCTCATCGCACTCGGCGGCAGTCTCCAGGAGAATGTCTCTCCAGCGGGCAGCCTCGCCCTTCAGCTTTTCGGGAATCTCGGCCTCCGTGTAGTTCACGAGGGCTTCGGACTGTCCGTCGTAGTAAAGGGCTTTCATGTCGATAAGGTCGATGATGCCGTCGAACTTGTCCTCGGCACCGATCGGGAGACAGATGGGAACGGCGGTGGCACCGAGCTTGGTCTTGATTTCCTCAACGCAGGCGAGGAAGTCTGCACCAACACGGTCCATCTTGTTCACATACGCGATCTTAGGCACGCCATACTTGTCTGCCTGACGCCATACGGTCTCGGACTGAGGCTGTACACGGCCCACAGCGCAGAAAGTGGCCACGGTGCCGTCCAGTACGCGCAAACTGCGCTCCACCTCCACGGTGAAGTCTACGTGTCCGGGAGTATCGATCAGGTTGATCTGGTAGGTGTCACCATTGTAGTGCCAGAAGGCGGTGGTAGCAGCAGAAGTGATGGTAATACCGCGCTCCTGCTCCTGGACCATCCAGTCCATAGTGGCAGCACCTTCGTGAACCTCACCAATCTTGTGAGTCTTTCCGGTATAGTAAAGGATGCGCTCGGACGTAGTGGTCTTGCCGGCATCAATATGGGCCATGATGCCGATGTTGCGTGTGAATTTAAGATCTCTCTTTGCCATTTAGCATGCAGATTAGAAACGGAAGTGTGCAAAGGCTTTGTTAGCCTCGGCCATTCTATGCATATCTTCTTTGCGCTTGAATGCACCACCCTCGTTGTTGAAAGCAGCAACGATTTCGGCGCACAGCTTTTCTGCCATCGAGTGACCGGAACGCTTGCGGGCGAACTGAATCAGGTTCTTCATAGCTACGGAAACTTTACGCTCCGGACGCAACTCGGTCGGCACCTGGAAGTTAGCACCACCAATACGACGGGACTTCACCTCAATCTGAGGGGTCACGTTCTCAAGGGCTTTCTTCCAAATATCGAGAGGAGCCTGGTCAGAATCTTTCATCTTCTCGCCTACCATGTCAATGGCATCATAAAAGATAGAATACGCGATACTCTTCTTTCCCTGCAGCATAAGATTGTTCACGAAACGGGTAACTTCCACATCGTGAAAC
>ONWU01000030.1 GCA_900321655.1 uncultured Bacteroidales bacterium | reverse complement strand
AAGGGTTGCGACAAAGGCCGCAAATAAGCTAACTATCTGTTTCATATCAACACAAAAATACGTATTTTTGGACATATAAAAAACCAACATCCCTCCCTATGCGAAAAATAATTCTTGCTGTTGCATTCTGCCTGCTTTCCTTATGGGTGCAGGCACAGGAGACACACACCCTGGACATCAGCCTCAAAAAGGCCGGTGCGCCCATCCAGAGCACCATGTACGGCATCTTCTTCGAAGACATCAATTACGCGGCCGATGGCGGCCTGTACGCAGAGCTGGTGAAAAACCGCTCCTTCGAGTTCCCCTGCGATGCCCTCCAGGGCTGGAAAGCCTTCGGCAAAGTGGAAGTAAAGGCCGATGGTCCCTTCGAACGAAACCCCCACTACGTTCGCCTGCAGGACCCCGGCCACCCGGCCAGGTGGACCGGCCTGGACAATGAGGGATTCTTCGGCATCGGCGTCCGGGAAGGGGAAACCTATCGTTTCTCCGTATGGGCCCGTGTGCCGGACGGCGGAGAATCCCAGCTTAGGATAGAACTGGTGAACACCGCTTCCATGGGAGAAGACCATTTCCTATGCCAGGAGGAACTCACGGTTTCCGGCAATGAATGGAATAAATACACCCTCACCCTTTCTCCGGACAGCACTCTTGATAAAGCCGTCCTTCGCATCTTCCTCACCGGAAAACGCAATACGGTGGATCTGGAGCACGTTTCCCTGTTTCCCACAGATACCTGGATGGGGCACGAGAACGGCCTCCGCAAAGACCTGGCCAAGGCCCTGGCAGACCTTAAACCCGGCATCTTCCGCTTCCCCGGGGGCTGCATAGTGGAAGGGGCCGACCTGGCCACGCGCTACCAGTGGAAGAACACGGTGGGGCCCGTGGAGAACCGCCCCCTCAACGAGAACCGCTGGGAATACAGTTTCCCCTACCGTTTCTATCCGGACTACTACCAGAGCGGAGGGCTGGGTTTCTTCGAATTCTTCCAGCTCAGTGAAGAGATAGGGGCCGAACCCCTTCCCATCCTCAGCTGCGGCCTGGCCTGCCAGTTCCAGAACGAAGATGAAAGCGCCCACTGCCCGGTGGACCAGCTGGAACCCTTCATCCAGGACGCACTGGACCTGATTGAGTTTGCCAACGGTCCCGTGGACAGTCCCTGGGGAAAGGTGCGCGCCCAGATGGGACATCCCGCCCCCTTCAACCTCAAGTTCCTGGGAATTGGCAACGAACAGTGGGGAGAGACTTTCCCGGCCCATCTGGAGCCCTTCGTGAAATCCATCCGTTCAGCCTATCCGGACATCAAGCTGGTGGGTTCCAGCGGTCCGTACTCTGACGGAGAACAATTTGATTACCTTTGGAGTGAAATGAAGCGCCTGGGAGCAGACCTGGTGGACGAGCATTACTACCAGTCCGAAGAATGGTTCCTGTCCCACGCCGGCCGATACGACACCTACAGCCGCAAAGGCCCCAAAGTATTTGCCGGCGAATACGCCTGCCACGCCAAGGGGAAAAAATGGAATCATTTCTACGCTTCCCTGCTGGAAGCCGCTTTTATGACCGGCCTCGAACGCAATGCCGACGTGGTCCATATGGCCACCTACGCTCCCCTGTTTGCCCACGTGGAAGGCTGGCAGTGGCGTCCGGACCTCATCTGGTACGATAACCTGCGCAGCTTCCGCACGGTGAGCTGGCACGTACAGCAGCTCTATGGCCAGTACAGGGGCAGCCACTGCCTCAAACTCACCATGGACGGCGCCAACGTCACCGGTGCCGAAGGACAGGACGGCCTGTTTGCCAGCGCCGTGCTGGACGGCAACAAGATTTACGTGAAAGTGGTGAACACCACCGACAAGGAGCAGGAACTCTCCCTCAACTTCACCGGTCTCAAGAAAAAAGCCGTTGTGAAGGCCGTGGAAGGCGTCCGCCTGAGCAGCTGCGCCTGCAAGCTGGACAAGGACAACAGTCTGGACGCCCCGGCCCTGTTTGAGCCCGCTCCCTTCACCTTTGAAGGCGAGGGCAAGTGCCTCAGCGCCGCCGCGCCCGCCTATTCCTTCAACATCTACATCCTGGAAAAATAACAACACACCCTTATGAAAAGAGTCTTTATTGCCCTGTTCGCCGCAGCCCTGATGGCCTCCTGCGGCCCCAAAGAAGCCGAAACCGGCATCTATACCCTCAGCAATGCCAACGGCATGCAGGTCAGCATCACCAACTTTGGAGGACGCATCATGTCCATCATCGTCCCGGACAAGGACGGAGAGCCCCGCGACGTGGTCCTGGGCTTCGAGAAAGTGGAAGACTACTTCCCGGAGAACAACCTCACGGACTTCGGCGCCGCCATCGGCCGCTATGCCAACCGCATCAACCAGGGAAAGATTACCCTGGACGGCGTAGAGTACCAGCTGCCCCAGAACAACTTCGGCCACTGCCTGCACGGCGGTCCCACCGGCTGGCAATACCAGATCTACAAAGTGGTGGAGGCCGATACAAAGCACATCAAGCTGCTTCGTGAATCCCCCGACGGAGACAACAACTTCCCCGGCAACGTGAAGGCCTATGTCACTTACACCCTTACGGATAACAATGCCATCGACATTGCCTACGAGGCCACCACGGACGCTCCCACGGTGATCAACATGACCAACCACTCCTACTTCAACCTGTCCGGAGACCCGGCCGGCCACCGCATCACGGAAGACACCCTCTGGATCAATGCGTCCCACTTCACTCCCGTTGACAGCACCTACATGACCAGCGGAGAGATCTGGCCCGTAGCCGGAACCCCCTTCGATTTCACCACGCCCAAGCTCATCGGGCAGGATATCAACGCCGACTGCGAGCAAATCCGCAACGGCAACGGCTACGACCACAACTGGTGCCTGGACACCAAGGGCGACATCAGAGAGGTAGCCTGCGAACTGTACTGCCCCCTCACGGGCATAGACCTTAAAGTATATACGGACGAGCCCGGCATCCAGGTGTACAGCGGCAACTTCCTGGACGGAACCGTAACCGGCAAGAAAGGCATCGTTTACCAGCAGCGCAGCGCCATCTGCCTGGAAACCCAGCACTACCCGGATTCTCCCAACAAGCCCCAGTGGCCTTCCGTGGTGCTGCGTCCTGGAGAGACGTACACCAGCCACTGCATCTTCGCCTTCAGCGTGAAATAGCCAGAATTAGGATTATCGTCACAAAATGGTTAAATTTGTAAATCTGACATTATAAAAATCTATGGCAAAAACTAACGCAGAACTCCAACAGATTGCCACCCAGGTGCGAAGGGACATCCTCCGTATGGTGTGTCTGGCAAAATCGGGTCATCCCGGCGGCTCCATGTCGTCCACGGATGTCCTTACCACCCTCTATTTCAACCAGATGAACCACAATCCCGCCACCTGGACCCGCGATGGCAAGGGACAGGACATGTTCATCCTGAGCGCCGGACACATGACCCCGGTATACTATTCCGTCCTCTCCCGTTCCGGCTATTTCCCGGTGAGTGAGCTCGCCACCTTCCGCCAGATGGGCACCCGCCTGCAGGGCCATCCTTCCGTCAGAAAGAACCTGCCCGGCGTTTTCCAGGCTTCCGGTTCCCTGGGACAGGGCCTGAGCGCCGCCACCGGCCTGGCTCTGGGCAAGAAAATGGACAAGGACAATAATTTCGTCTACTGCCTCTGCGGAGACGGTGAAAGCGAGGAAGGCCAGATCTGGGAAGCCGGCATGTTCGCCGTATTCCACAAGCTGGACAACCTCATTGCCATGACAGACTGGAACGGCAAGCAGATTGACGGTCCCGTGGAAGAGGTTTCCGGCATAGGAGACCTGTCTGCCAAGTGGGAAGCCTGGGGCTGGAACGTCATTGTGGCCGATGCCCACGACTTCGATTCCATCAACAAGGCCTTTGAACTGGCCAAGGCCGGCAAGGGCAGCGGCAAACCCACCATGATCCTGTTCAAGAGCGAGATGGGTCACGGAGTAGACTTCATGGCCGGCACCCACAAGTGGCACGGTTCCGTTCCCAAGCCCGAGCAACTGGAAGACGCCCTCAAACAGTTAGGTGAAACCCCCTTAGGAGATTTTTAGTATGAAAAAGTATACAGATACAGGAAAGAAAGACACCCGCAGCGGGTTTGGAGTAGGCCTTCTGAAGGCCGGACAGGCCGATAAGCGCGTAGTAGCCATGACGGCAGACCTCAAGGGCTCCCTCAAGATGGACGCCTTCGCCGCCGAATTCCCGGAGCGCTTTGTCCAGTGCGGCATTGCCGAAGCCAATATGGTGGGCGCCGCCGCCGGCCTCGCCATCACCGGAAAGATTCCCTTCATCGGCTCCTTCGCAGAGTTCGTCACCGGCCGTGTGTACGACCAGATCCGCCAGGAAGTGGCCTATGGCAATACCAATGTGAAGATTGCCTCCTCCCACGCCGGCATCACCCTGGGTGAAGACGGCGCCACCCACCAGACGATGGAAGACATCGCCCTGATGCGCGCCCTTCCCGGAATGGTGGTCCTCAACCCCTGCGATTTCAACCAGACCGTGCAGGCCACCATCGCCGCCGCAAAATACGAAGGCCCCGTGTATCTTCGTTTCGGCCGCCCTTCCGTTCCCAACTTCACGGATGAGAACGAGCCCTTCGAGATTGGCAAGGCCCTCGTGATGAACGAAGGCAAGGACGTCACCCTCATCGCCACCGGTCACACCGTGTGGGAGGCCCTACAGGCCGCCGAAGCCCTGGAGGCCGAAGGCATCAGCGCCGAGGTCATCGACATCGCCACCATCAAGCCCCTGGACGAGAAGGCCATCGTGGCATCGGCCTCCAAGACCGGCTGCATCGTGGTGGTAGAGGAGCACAACGCCTTCGGAGGCCTGGGTGAAGCCGTGGCCGGCGTCCTGGCCGCCCAGCGTCCCACGCCCGTGGAATTTGTCAACGGAGGAGACCGTTTCGGCCAGTCTGGCACGCCTTCTGCATTAATGGCCGCGTACGGCCTGGACGCCCCGCACATTGCGGAGGCCGCAAAGAAGGCCATCACCAGAAAGTAAATGGAATCCCTGGAGCAGGTTTTTAACAACATCGTCAAAGACTACAGCGAGCGGCTGTACTGGCACGTGCGCCGGATGGTGAACAGCCACGAGGACGCGGACGACCTGCTGCAGGAAATCTTCCTCAAAATATGGACTGCGCTTCCCACCTTCCGGGGGGAGGCGCAGCTCTATACCTGGGTGTGGAGAATCGCCACCAACGAAACCCTCAATCATTTAAGGAAGGAGCGCGTGAGAGCGATGCTGAGGATGCAATCCATAGACGCCGAGATGGAGCGCCGGGTAGAGGGAGACCCCTTCTTCAACGGCACCGAAGCCCAGCGGGAACTGATGAAGGGCCTGGCGAAACTCCCCGAAAAACAGCGCCAGGTGTTTGTGATGCGCTGGTGGGACGAGCTTAGCTACGAGCAGATATCGGCCATTACCGGCACCAGCGTGGGCGCCCTCAAAGCCTCCTATCACATCGCCCAGGAAAAATTGAAATTAAACCTTTCCACCCTTGACGTGTCCAAGTAAGCGTTATGACCAAAAGAAATGACATATCCGTCCCCCAGGGCTATTTCCAGGATCTGGAAAAAAGACTGGGCCAGATCCCCCGGGAAAAGGCCCGCGTCACCACCTTCCAGAAGGTCTCCCCCTGGCTTGCGTACGCAGCCAGCCTGGCCATCCTGGCCGCCGTCGGGGGCTTTGTCTTCCGGAAAGCTGCAGCTCCCCTCCAGGAAGACTACAGTTGGGACTACGTTTCCTATCTTTCCCGTTCCCTGGATCCGGACGGGATCATCGAGCTCGAGGAAACGGAAGAACCTTCCGAGGAGGATATCCTCAATTATCTGCTGGCCGATAACAGCATTTCCGTTGAATTAATTGCAGAAGCGAACTATGAAAAGAATTATTAGTGTATTGTTAACCCTTACCCTGCTGGGCAGTCTGGCTTTTGCCCAGGGCCGGCAGAACAAGAAGGACGGCAACGACTGGCGCGAAAAGATGCGCGCAGAGCAGGTGGCCTTCATTACCTCCGAACTGGATTTGACCGAAAGCGAAGCCCAGGCCTTCTGGCCCGTGTACAACGAGGTCCAGAAACAGCGCCGGGAAGCTTTCAAAGCCGCCGGAGAAGCCTATATGGCCTTGGAGAAGGGCGTAAATGAGAAAGACGTCGCCAGCCTGCTGGAGAATTACCTCAGCGCCAAAAAGGCCGGAGAAAAGATTGAGGCCGATGCCGTAGAAAACTACAAGAAGGTGCTGCCGGTAAACAAGGTGGCCAAACTTCTTCTGGCCGAAGAAAAGTTCCGCCAGAAACAGATCCACCGTCTGGGTCAGGGCCGCGGCCCCGGCCAGGGTGGCCGTCCGGGCGGTCCGGGAAACGGAGGCCGTCAGCCTTCCCTGGAAAACGAGCCGTCTACCATGTAGCAGCTCCTGTCACAAATCTGGGCCAGACCCGCGTCATGTGTAACGATGACAACGGTCTGGCCTAATTGTTTGCGCACGTCCAGAAACAGCTGATGGATCTCCTCCTTGGTGCGGCTGTCCAGGTTGCCGGTGGGTTCATCGGCAAAGAGGATGGCGGGATTATTGGCCAGGGCGCGGGCGATGGCCACGCGCTGCTGCTCCCCTCCGGAAAGCTGCGAGGGCTTGTGGGAAAGACGCTCCTGAAGGCCCACCAGGGCAAGGAGCTCCCGGGCGCGGGCACGGGCCGACGCCTGGGCCTGCCCTCCGATGAGCATCGGAATGGTGACATTTTCCTCGGCCGTGAACTCCGGCAGCAGGTGATGCGCCTGGAACACAAAGCCGATGCGGCGGTTGCGGAACTGGGACAGGGCACGCTCCCCCAGGGAAAGGATGTCTGTTCCGTCGATGGTAAGGCTGCCGGAATCGGGCGTAAGGAGCGTTCCCAAAATTTGCAGAAGGGTGGACTTCCCAGCCCCGGAAGCGCCCATGATGGCCACCACTTCCCCGGCCTGAACTTCGAAATCAACGCCTTTCAAAACTTCCAGGGAGCCGAAAGATTTCCGGATTTTCTTTGCCTCAACAATCATAATTATTACTACCTTTGTCCCCGCAAAGATAAATACTTATTTTGAAAAAGCGCCAACTCCTCACCTTCCTTCTGCTTCTTCTGTGCCGATTCCTGTCGGCCCAGGTGATTTTTGAGCCCGTGGAAGGCAACCGGCTCTGGAGCACCAAGGACGGCCTGCAGTTCCTCAGCCGCATCATGGAAGATATGGAGGGCGCCCAGACAGCCATAGACATAGAGTACTACTGGTTTGCCGAGGACGAGGCGGGAACCCGCGTCCGGGACCTTCTCATCCGCAAGGCCCGCGAAGGCGTGAAGGTGAGGTTAATTATGGACAACCTCATCACGCCCTTTGCCAAGGAAAGCTTTTACGAGCCGATGCGGAAAGCCGGCGTCGATCTCCGCTTTGTGCACGCTTTGGAAAAGATGGGGCCTTTCCAGGCCGTGGGAAGCATCTTTGGAGAAAGGGACCACCGGAAGATTGTGGTCATCGACGGGCACATCGCCTATACCGGAGGCATGAATTTCTACCAGAGGGCCCTGGTAGAGTGGGCCGATACCCAGATCCGGGTGGAAGGGCCCGTGGCCCTGCAGCTGAGGGCCCTGTTCCAGGATTCCTGGGAAAGGATGGGAGGAGGAGAGCTGGAGAGCTTCCCTGAGCAGCCCGTCGGAGAAGTGACGGCCCAGGCGGTGGGCACCAGCCGCCGGGAGCAACTGGACGCCCTGTACGTACAGGCCCTGCAGGGAGCCAAAGAGTATTTCTACCTCCAAACCCCCTATTTTGCTCCGCCGCCCACCATTATGGAGGCCCTCAAGGAAGCCGCCGCCCGCGGAGTGGACGTCCGGATGATGGTCCCGGCCAAAAGTGACTGGGGGTTTATGAATATGCTCACCCGGGAGTACGGGATAGATCTGTTCCGGGCCGGGGTGAAAGTGTATGTCTACAACGCCCGCTACGACCACACCAAGATTTTCATCTGCGACGATATCCTCAGCAGCTGCGGAACGGTGAATATGGATTACCGCAGCCTCCGCATCAACTGGGAGGACGCCGTCCTGTTCCACGGGCGGGAAAGTGCCCTGCATTTCAAGGAGCGCTTCCTGGAGGAGATGGCCCAGGCCAAGCCCATCGGCCCGGAAGACCAGCCCATCAAAGGCATCAAAAAAGCCTGGCTGGGTTTTGTTCAATGGTTGCAGCCCATTTTGTAATTTTTTTTCGTATCTTTGTGTGATACCACACCGGGGTGTGGCGCAGTTGGCTAGCGCATCTGCTTTGGGAGCAGAGGGTCGTGTGTTCGAGTCACATCACCCCGACATAACCACTTAATTACTATGTACTTACTAGGTTACGACATTGGCAGTTCATCGGTGAAGGCTTCACTGGTGGATGCCCAGACCGGGAAATGTATGGCATCGGCCTTCTATCCCAAGCAGGAGGCCCCCATCATCGCCAAGCAGCCCGGATGGGCAGAACAGGACCCTTCGATGTGGCTGGGCAATTTGAAACTGGCCACCGCAGATGTCCTGCACCAGTCCCAGGTGGACGTCCACGACATCAAGGCCATCGGCATTTCCTATCAGATGCACGGCCTGGTCTGCGTGGACCGGGAAATGAACGTGCTCCGGCCTTCCATCATCTGGTGCGATTCCCGCGCCGTTCCCTACGGAAACAAGGCCTACAGCAGCCTGGGAGAGAAGTTCTGCCTGGAGCATCTTCTCAATTCTCCCGGCAACTTCACCGCCGCCAAACTGGCCTGGGTGAAGGAAAATGAACCGGAAGTTTTCTGGCGCATCTGGAAAGTGATGCTGCCCGGAGACTATATAGCCATGCGCCTCACCGGCAATGTATGCACCACCGTCAGCGGCCTCTCCGAAGGCATTTTCTGGGATTTCCAGAAGAACGCTCCCTGCCAGGAACTCCTGGACACCTTCGGCTTTGACGCCTCCGTACTGGCCCCGGTCAAGCCCACCTTCGGCATCCAGGGCACCCTTACGCGGGAAGCGGCCGAAGCCCTCGGCCTGGCCGAAGGAACCCCCGTCACCTACCGGGCGGGAGACCAGCCCAACAATGCCCTCAGCCTCAACGTGTTCAATCCCGGAGAAATTGCCTCCACCGCCGGCACGTCCGGCGTGGTATACGGAGTTATCGGCCAGGTAACCCACGACCCTCTGTCCCGCGTCAACTGCTTTGCCCACGTGAACCACACGGCGCAGGATCCCCGTTTGGGCGTGCTCCTGTGCATCAACGGCACCGGCATCCTCAACTCCTGGATGCGCCGCAACGTAGCCCCGGACTGCTCCTACCCTCAGATGGACCAGCTGGCCGAGGAAATTCCCATCGGCAGCGACGGCGTGAGCATCCTTCCCTTCGGCAACGGCGTGGAGAGAATGCTGCAGAACCGGGAAAGCGCCTGCAACGTGCACGGAATCCAGTTCACCCGCCACGACAGACGCCATCTGCTGCGCGCGGCCCAGGAGGGCATCGTGTTCTCTTTCCAGTACGGCATAGAAATTATGGAGCAGATGGGCCTGAAGGTGGACAAGATCCACGCCGGCCTGGCCAATATGTTCCAGAGCAAGATATTCCGGGATACCCTCTCGGGCGTTTCCGGAGCCACCATAGAACTTTACAACACGGACGGCTCCGTAGGTGCCGCCAAGGGCGCAGGCCTCGGGGCGGGCATTTACAAGACGCCGCAGGAGGCTTTCTCCACGCTGGAGCGCCTGGCCACCATCATCCCGGACCACCAGTCCGAGTACCGGGAAGCCTACGAGCGCTGGAAGTCTCATCTTTCTGAATTTTAATTTTAAACTATAGCACTATGACTAAAGAGTATTTCCCTTCCGTCGGCAAGATTGCCTTTGAAGGACCCGAAAGCAAGAACCCTATGGCCTTCCATTATTATGACGCCAATCGCGTGGTAATGGGAAAGCCGATGAAAGAATGGCTCAAATTTGCCATGGCCTGGTGGCACACCCTGGGCCAGGCCTCTGCAGACCCCTTCGGCGGCCAGACCCGCTCCTACGAGTGGGACAAGGGCGAGTGCCCCTACTGCCGCGCCAAGGCCAAGGCCGATGCCGGCTTTGAACTGATGCAGAAACTGGGCATCGAGTATTTCTGCTTCCACGATATAGACCTGGTGGAAGACTGTGATGATATCGCCGAATACGAGGCCCGCATGAAGGACATCACGGACTATCTCCTGGAGAAGATGAAGGAAACCGGCATCAAGAACCTCTGGGGAACCGCCAACGTGTTCGGCCACAAGCGCTATATGAACGGCGCCGCCACCAACCCCCAGTTCGACATCGTGGCCCGTGCTGCGGTCCAGATCAAGAACGCCCTGGATGCCACCATCAAGCTGGGCGGCTCCAACTATGTGTTCTGGGGCGGCCGTGAAGGTTACTACACCCTCCTGAACACCCAGATGCAGAGAGAGAAGGACCACCTGGCCAAGATGCTCACCGCCGCCCGCGACTATGCCCGCGCCAAGGGCTTCAAGGGCACCTTCCTCATCGAACCCAAGCCGATGGAGCCCACCAAGCACCAGTACGACGTGGACACGGAAACCGTGATCGGCTTCCTCCGCGCCAACGGCCTGGACAAGGACTTCAAGGTGAATATTGAGGTGAACCACGCCACCCTGGCCGGCCACACCTTCGAGCACGAGCTCACCGTGGCCCGCGAGAACGGCTTCCTGGGCAGCATCGACGCCAACCGCGGAGACGCCCAGAACGGCTGGGATACGGACCAGTTCCCGGTGGATGCCTTCGACCTCACCCAGGCTATGATGCAGATCCTTCTGAACGGAGGCTTCGGCAACGGCGGCACCAACTTCGACGCCAAACTGCGCCGCTCCTCCACCGATCCCGAGGACATCTTCATCGCCCACATCAGCGCTATGGATGCCATGGCCCACGCCCTGCTGAATGCAGCCGCCATCCTGGAGGAAAGCCCGCTTCCGAAGATGCTGAAAGAGCGTTATGCCAGCTTTGACGGCGGTCTGGGCAAGAAGTTCGAAGAAGGCAAGGCCTCTCTGGAAGAACTCTACGAGTATGCCAAGAGCAACGGAGAGCCCGTGGCCGCTTCCGGCAAGCAGGAGCTCTGCGAAACTTATCTGAACCTCTACGCTAAGTAATGGCAGACTACAAGCACAAAGGCAGCCCCGCCTATCTGTTCGGCATCGTTCTGGTGGCGGTCATCGGCGGGCTGCTTTTTGGATATGACACGGCCGTCATTTCCGGAGCGGAGAAAGGCCTGCAGGCGTTTTTCAAAAGCGCTACAGACTTCAACTACACGGACGGCTGGCACGGTTTCACCACCTCCAGCGCCCTTATCGGCTGCATCATCGGCGCCCTTCTTTCCGGTATCCTGGCTTCCAGCCTGGGAAGAAAGAAGAGCCTGTTCGTAGCCGGTATCCTCTTTTTCCTCAGCGCCCTGGGTTCCTATTACCCGGAGTTCCTCTTCTTTGAAAAAGGCGTGCCCTGCAAGAGCCTCCTGGTGGCTTTCAACGGCTACAGAATCCTCGGAGGCATTGGCGTAGGACTGGCATCGGCCCTCTGTCCCATGTACATTGCAGAGATTTCCCCGGCTTCCAAACGCGGTAAGCTGGTGAGCTGGAACCAGTTCGCCATTATCTTCGGCCAGCTGGTGGTGTACTTCGTGAACTTCCTCATCGTCCGCAGCCACGCTTCAGACCCCGATGTGGTGGCCTGGACCAACGCCGTCGGCTGGAGGGTGATGTTCGTTTCCGAAGCCGTTCCCGCCGGTCTGTTCGCCCTGCTGATCCTCCTGGTGCCGGAGACGCCGCGTTATCTCACGATGCACGGACAGGCTCCCAAGGCCCTGGCCGTACTCACCAAGATCAACGGAGAGGAGAAGGCCAACGAGATTCTGCTGGAAATCAAGAACACCGTCAATCAGGACAGCCAGGCCAGAAAGGAAAAGCTCTTCGCCTATGGCTTCATGGTGGTGTTCATCGGCTGTATGCTGTCTGTGTTCCAACAGATTATCGGCATTAACGCCGTGCTGTACTTTGCGCCCCGTATCTTCGAATCCATGGGCGTAAGCAACAATATGCTCTTCACGGTGATTATGGGTGTCATCAACATCTCCTTCACCCTGGTGGCCGTCTTTACGGTAGAGAAGCTGGGCCGCAAGCCCCTCCTCATCACCGGCTCGCTGGGAATGGCGGTGGGTGCCCTGGGCGTAGCCCTCTCCAATGTGGTAACCCTCCCGGCCCTCGTCCCCGTCATCAGCATCATGGTGTACAGCGCCTGCTTTATGTTCAGCTGGGGGCCCATCTGCTGGGTATACATCGCAGAACTCTTCCCCAACACCATCCGTAGCCAGGCCACGGCCCTTGCCGTAGCCTTCCAGTGGATCTTCAACTTCATCGTCAGCTCCACCTTCGTCCCTATGTACAGCTGGAGCCCGTTCTTCGCCTACGCCCTGTACGGCGCCATCTGCATCATCGCCGCCATCTTCGTCTGGCGCCTGGTGCCGGAAACCAAAGGCAAGACGCTGGAGGACATGACCCACTTCTGGAGGGCGCAGTCCCGCTAATCGGCCAATACGCTAATTATCAGTCTATTATAAATTGAGGGGTGCACCTGGAAGTGCACCCCTCAATTTATAACTATCGACCACCACCGCCAAAACCGCCTCCGGAGAAGCCTCCGCCTCCGCCGAAGGAGGAGTGGCCTCCGCCACCGCTCACGCTGCCGGCACGGCCAGCCGCATTGGAGAAGGCGCGGGTGCTCAGACGATTGGTCCAGTTCACGGTATAGATGAGGGAGGTGGGATCCATTCCCGCCTGCCGGCTCAGCTGCTCAAAGGCGGCCGGATACAGTTTCTGGAACTGTTTGGCCACTTTGTCCGCTATTCCAAAGAGCTGGGCAAAGACCAGGTAGTCCTTCCAGAGACCCACTTCCGGAGCGCCGCGCTCTCCGCTTAAAGTAAAGTCCTTCAGGAAGTTCTGGAATTCAATGAGGTGGCAGGCCTGCGTAGCACCTTCCTCCGTGCACACGCCGTCGGTCTTGAAATAACCCTTGTCGCGGAACCAGGATTTACCCCGGGCCACGGCACGGTCCGGCCAGGCGGTGAGCTTCTTGTAGTTCTTGGTGCTCCACTTCTCAAACTCGTTCTTTTCCAGCAGGTTATTGGAGCCTGCCGCCGCACGTGCCATCTGGAAAAGGTCTTCGATGACATCGTCCTCCGACACGCTCTGGGCCTTGAACTCCAGGTTCACGCGTTTGCTGCTGCCGGGGTCCGGACGCACTTCCAACTGCCCGTCCATAATCCAGCGGAGGAACAGGGCGCCGATCAGGTTGTTGGCCGGGGCCGATACTTCAAAGCGCTTTCCCTTCGCCAGCAGGAACTGAGCAGCCAGCAGGTTCCCCTCCAGCGGGATATCCCGGTACCACTCGGTAATTTTCTTCTTGCCGAAGAGGGAGGTCTTCCACTTGTAGCCACGGGCCGATGCGATGAGCATCCAGACAAGGCCGAAGAAGCCGCCCACAAAGCAAAGGCCGAAGAGGGCCAGGAACCATCCCCCGCCGTCATCCTCTCCGTACGAACTGCCGTCCAGGGCCCTGTCTATCATATCCTGCACAGGGCCGCCGGCCTCCACCTGGGGCTGGAAAACGCCCTTGTCGAAAGCCACCACCGCGATGAGGCCGCTGCTGTAGCCCATACTCTCGGAAGTCTCGGCCACCACGGTGCCGTCCACCACATTGATATCTCCGTAGAATCCGAAAGCCCACACGCGGGGGCTGTTCACCTCCCACCTGGGGCAGTCAAAAGCCGGCACGATGGTCACCTTGGCATGCTCCGGAGCCGGGTCCATCCCCTTGTTGACGAACATATAGTTGAAGGCATCGGCATCCTCGTACGCCTGCACCAGTCCGGAAAGGCGGTAGCGGATGATCCAGGTGTGCCAGCCGCTTTCTCCCAGGCCCCAGCACAGCTCTACGCCGTTATGCTTGGGAACGATACCGCATTTGCCCGTTTTCCAGCTGCGGGAACGGTCCACATCCCAGTCCTCTCCCAGGCTCTGGTACGCCACGCCGTTTTCAGAAACGGAAAACTGGCCGATGGTCATGGAGCCCAGATTGCCGACAGGAATGTAGAACTCCGTACCGGATTGGCCGGCTTCCGCCTCCCACACCTGGGTGACCCAGGCGCTGCCGTCCTTCTGCAGCTGAACCCGGGTATCTACGTCCCGGATAGTGCGGATAGCCTGTCCCTGAGCCAGCAAGCAAAGAGACAGGCCTATAAGAACCAGATATTTTTTCATCAGATGGCAGGATAATCCTTCTTGGTTACATCATCGGCCAGGTAATCCCTCTTGGCAAAGCCCAGCATACCGGCGATGAGGGAAGTGGGGAACACGCGCACCTGCTGGTTGAAGCGGGTGACGGTGTCGTTGAACGTCATACGGGACAGACGTACATTTTCCTCGTACTTCTCGATGCTGGCCATCGTCTGCTGATAGTTCTGATTGGCCTTCAGATCCGGATAGGCTTCGGCCACGGCGATGAGCTTGGCCGATATTTCCTTCAGGACATCCTCGTTGGCGTTGATCTCTGCCGCCGTGGGAGCGGGGGAAGAGGTGATCTTGCGGGCGTCCACGATCTTCTGGAGCGTATCGGCCTCATAACCGGCATACTCGCGGGTTAGCTTGATCAGGGCCTGGAGGGCATCGTAACGGCTAATCTGCTGAACATTAATCTGTTTCAGGGCATTGTTGCAGATTTCGTCGCTTTTGACAAGCTTGTTCTGGACGGAAATCACCCACATCACGAGGAGGGCGATAACGGCAATTACGATAATCAGTGTCATAGCATTATAGGTTTTAAATCACACAAATATCCGAAAAAAGTGTATATTTGTCAACAAAAATAGTCAAAAAGATGAAAAGCAACACTTACTTCAAGGATTCCGCCCTTGCCGCCCTGAAGGGAAACTGGGGACAGGCCGTCGCGGCCACGCTCGTTTATTTTCTCATTGCCTGCGCTGTCGCCGGCCCCGGTTTTTATATGTATGTCTCCCTGGCCGGCTTAAGCGATCCGGATGAAATCCTGGAAGCCATCTCCCCCTTCTTCACGTACTCTTCCGGAAGCCTGCTGCTGGAAGTATTCCTGCTTTTCCCGGTGGTGATAGCCTATCTGAACAGCTTCCGCCGCCTGCATATGGACGGAGACAACCAGCTGGTCAAGAACACACTGGATTTTTGCAACTACTGGAATAAAGTGGGCGCGATGGTCCTGATGTTCATCCTGATCTTCCTGTGGAGCCTCCTTTTCCTCATCCCCGGCATCATCAAGAGCTTCTCCTACGCTATGACGCCGTTCATCCTGGACGAGAATCCGGAGCTCTCCCCTTCCGAGGCCATCCATCGCAGCCGTCTGATGATGAAAGGCCACAAGTTCGACCTCTTCTGGCTGTGGCTCAGTTTCATCGGCTGGGGCATCCTGAACATCTTCACCTGCGGCATCGGCAGCCTCTGGCTCAATCCGTATATCTACACGGCAACGGCCGCCTTCTACCAGGAGGTGAAGGCCGATTATCAGATGAACGGAGGGCTGGACTAAAGAACCCCGTTCCAGCCGTCAAAGGCAATCCGGGCCGATGCAAAGCCATCGGGAAGGGTGCAGCTGACGGTGCGGGATTCGCCCGGCTCCAGGGCGAAGAAATTATCGGACCAAAGGACGGCTGGAATCAGCTGTCCTTTTTCGTCCAGGGCCTTCAGGATGTTCTGGTAGGCGATGGTTTCCGAAGTGTTGGACAGGGTTACGGAATAGCCCCCATCGGCCTTCTGCACTTCCATAGACAGTTGGGCCCGAGGGAGGGCCGTCACGAAGGACAGGCTGCCATACTCCTTGATGGGGCTGATGAACCAGTTGGAGGCGTCCCAGTCGTACACATTGTCCTTTTCCGGGAGGCAGTAGAAGTTGGTGGCCACCACCTCTTCTCCGTGGAGGACCTGCAGGCTCAGGAAGCCGGGGCCTTCGATGCCTTCAAACACCTTCTCGGGGGCACGGGGCGTGAAGTCCACGGGTTTGTCGTCCCGACGCACCAGCCGGGACTGGCTGTCGTAAAGTTTCATCACCACCTCGTAGTTGGCTTCGGGCATCACGTCGTTCACGGCGTACACGGCGTGCTCTCCATAATTGTAGATGAGCTGATAGGGGGCGTTGCCCTTCTTGGTGCCGTAGTAACCGGCCGTGGGGGCCAGGTACCAGTCGTAGAGCTGCCAGTACAGGGCCGGCCAAGCGCTGTTGAGCATCCACTGCACGATGCCGGTGGCGTGGTCTATGTGACAGCGGAAGGCTTCGAACATAGCGCGGGTGCCGTCGTAATCGGCCGCCTGGGCCTTCCGCACGAAGTCTTCAAAGCCGGTGGCCTCTCCATACTCCCCGGCCACGACACCCAGAAGGATGCTGGGATTCATCTGCTTTCCCCTCACGCAGTGCTTGTACCAGACTTCGTCCACGGGCCAGAGATGGTCTTCTCCAACTATGCGGCGGACGTTCTCCTGCTGGGGCATATTGAGGCCGATACCGGTTTCCGTATTGAAGCCGTAGGCGCCGCCGTTCCGGGTATCAATGTACCAGTAATCCGGGGCCACGTAGTCGTAGGGGCCCATCATCTTGACGCCGGAAGGGCCGGAGAGAGTGCTGGTGAGGGCCGCCGCAGAGCAGACATAGGGCCGATATTCCAGCTTTTCGTACAGCTTGAGATACTCGGCCTCCACCGTGGGATTCGGGATCATATCGCTGCCGGTGAGCCAGCCGATGAGGGAAGCGTGGTTGCGCATACGGATGAGCTGGTCGTGGAAATAGCGCACGGCCAGGGCCTCCACCTCGGGGCCGTTGATGCAGCCGTACTTGTTGCCGGGAAGGCCGCTGTAGCTGGGCCATTCCCAGAGGCAGCTCCAACCCACCAGGGTGAGGATACCCATCTGGTCGCAGAGATCGTACACCGTGTCGTCCAGGCCCCAGATATTCTCGAAGCGGATGCCGTTCAGGCCCATATTCTTCACCAGTTGCAGCTGGGCCCGGGTGCGCTCCGGGGTGTCTTCCATAAAGTAATCGTCTGTCCAGCCGCCGGCCTTGAACAGGATCTTCTTCCCATTCACATAGAACTGGCGATGACCCAGGGAATCTATCTCACTGGTTACGCTCCTGAGGCCGAAGGTGGCGTCCTTGGAGTGCGAATGTCCGAAGCTCATCTGAAGGTGATACAGCTCCGGAGTACCCATATCGTAGGGCCACCAGATGCGGGGATTCTCCACTTCTTCCTTCTGGCATACTACCCGGGTTTCACCGGGCTGCAGGCTCACTTTCTCAGAGAAACGGCCGCCCTCGTACCGGCCTTCCAGGGTGCCGGAAACGGCTTTCTCACTGCGGTTCACCAAAGTAGTATACACTTCGATGGAGGCCTTCGACAGGTCTTCGGAGAGAAGGGGCTTAACAAACACGTCCTGCACCTGCACATCCGGGGTGCAAATGAGAGTAACGGGGGCCAGGATGCCCATGAAATCGTCCAGGGCGAAGGGATTCCAGTCCACAAAACCGTGGTTCAGGCTGCCCCTCGGCGCCTTGTGCGTGCGAACTTCCAGGCAGTTGTCCTTTTTCAGCAGAGGGGTAATGTCCCATTCCCTTACGGAAAGGACGCCCAGGGTGGTATCGGCGCTGGCGAGGAGGGTTCCGTTCACCAGAATGTCGGCCGAATAACCCAGCCCTCCCATCCGGAGGATGTTGTGTCCCTTCCCGGCTTTGAAACGGGTGGTGAACACCCAGGTGCTGTCGAAGCGGGTCTGGTCCAGCTCAAAGAGGTTCAGCTGCTCCAGCGGGTTCTCCCCCAGCTCGCCGGCCCTGTGCAGGGCACCGGCTACGGTGGTGGGAACGGTTACGGAATACGTCTTGCTGCCGCCTGCCTGCTGCATCTCCCACTCGGAGAGTTGCCGGGCGCCGGGGGTGCTGGTGCAAGCGGCGGCCACGAGGGCGGCGGAAAGGAGGGTTACTAGTTTTTTCATAGGTATTTACAAATCCAGGATTCCATCCGGTATGACGAGGGTGAGAAGGTGCTTCCCCTCGTCCACTTCTTTCAGGAGGTCTTCGTGCAAGGGAAGAAGGACCTCCTGCCCATCGGCCTTCTGTACCCAGAGGCAGGGATTGCCGGGAATGGCTTCAAAGGCCGATACCGTACCCACCAATCGGCCTTCCGGGTCCTGGACGGACCAGCCGGTGAAGTCTTCCTGGTCTTCCTCTTCGAAATAATCCGCAAAGACATCCGCTCCGGAGAGTTCATCGGCATCTTTGAGACTGCGGACGCCCGTGAGGGTTACCAGGGCACGGTTGTTTCCCCTGGGGGTAAAAGATTCAAAATAGAAAGGAACCGGTAGTCCATCGAATTCGATGAATACCGGTTCCTGAAGGTCAATATCCTCGGGGAGAATGTCCAGGAAGCTCATAACGAGCTCGCCCTGAGTCCCGTTGGATTTCAGTACCTTGCCAATTCTCAGCATTATTCTGCCGGAGTCTCGGCGGGTTCCTCGGCGGCAGCCTCTTCGGCAGCGGGAGCGGCCTCGGCGGCAGCTTCCTCGGCGGCCTTGCGGGCGGCCTCCTCAGCCTCGGCCTTCTTGGCTGCGATAGCCTTGGCACGGGCCTCGTTCACCTCAACCTCGGCAGCCTTGGCGGCCTTGGCCTTAGCAATCTCGTCGTTCTTGATGCCAGTCTTCTTGGCAGCAATCTTCTTGTCACGCTCTTCCTTCCAGGCGGCGAACTTGGCGTCTGCCTGAGCCTCGGTGAGGGCACCCTTGGCTACACCTTCTGCCAGGTGCTTGCGAAGGAGGATACCTTCGTAGGAGAGAATGCGGCGAGCAACCAGCGTGGGCTGGGCACCTACCTTGAGCCAAGCCAGGGCCTTCTCACCATCCAGAACGATGGTAGCAGGGTTGGTGTTGGGGTTGTAGGAGCCGATCTGCTCGATGAACTTACCGTCGCGCGGCGAACGGGAATCTGCCACAACAATGTGGAAGAATGCGAAATTCTTCTTACCGTGGCGCTGAAGTCTGATTTTAACAGCCATTGTGAATCTGTTTTTAAATAATTTGTAATGCGTTATGCCCCAACTCGTGGGAGCTTGCAAAGATAGCAAGAATATTTCATTTATGAAAAAATTCCTCAAAAGTTTTGGGATTTCAAAAACAAGTCTTATCTTTGCAGTCCCAATGCGGATGTGGTGAAATGGTAGACACGCCACTTTGAGGGGGTGGTGAGCATTAGCTCGTGGAAGTTCGACTCTTCTCATCCGCACTTAAATCCAGGCTTTTCGGCCTGGATTTTTCGTTACTTCTAGAGTGGCCCTCGACCCGTGAAATGTAACCACCTTATTTACTGGCAATTACGAAAATCCTCCTCCGCATTCCACGGAGGAGGATTTGCACAAAACGCACTGTATCAACCACTTCCATTTCACGACCTAGGAAAAACCTATTGCAAAATTAAAAGGAAATACCCATTTTTGTCCTGCGGTTTAGGATGATCGATAGTACTGCTACCCTGTAGCGGACAATTGACATACCTATGAAGTACCGCACTTTCAAAAGTGGCATCCTGAACCACTGTTACCAAAGATCGGCCGACCACGGCCTCCTTTTCTACAGCCAAAGCGACTATCTAGTCTGGTTTACTACGGTTTGCACGGTCGCACCGCATCACAATATCAAGATTCTGGGGCTCTGTCCCATGCCCGACCATATCCACATGGCCGTGATTGCCCAGACTAAACAGGACCTTTCCCGTTTCATGGGACAAGTGAACCGTACCTTCTCCAGACTTCAGAATGATGTCTGTCACCTGAAGTGGGCTTGGTTTGAAAAGCCCTTTGGAAGTGTCCCCAAAGAAGGAAGCAAAAGGGGAAGAAATTGTCTCCTCTATGTTGGGAATAATCCTCCCGAGCGTCAGCTGGTACAGAAGGCCGAAGACTATCGCTGGACCTTCCTCGCCTATGCTGTGAGTAAACATCCGTTCTCAGAGAAGTTGGTAATCCGGAATGCCTCCTGGCCCCTGCGACAAGCCATTAAGGTAATACGAGCACAGAAAAAAGCCGAGAAACCGCTGAAATATAATCTGTTACAGCGCATCTCCCACAAGTTGGATCCCCGGGAGAGGGAGCAATTAATCGATTATATCATCAGTACTTACGATGTGATAGATCATAAGGAAGCGCTCCGTTTTTTTGATGGGAGTTACGAGAAAATGACCTCCGCATTGACCCTCTCCACGGCTAAGGAGTACGATTTAAACGAAACATTTGTGGGCTGGTCAGACAAACCTTACGCTACAATGACCCATAAGATTATGGAGAAATACAAGTTGGACGACATTCACGAAATGCTCTCCTGGCCTCAGGAACAAAAAGCCCAGGCCTTCTGCTTTCTGAGAACATCAACGCAGTATGTTCCGGAGCAAATCTCCCGTTTTCTCCACTGGTGGAAAAAAAAGTGATTAACTTTTCGCTATTTTTGCGTCTGATAGGGCAGAGTATGGAAAACACGCTGGAAATAGAGTTGGCAGAAGTAAGGCCGAAGGTCCTGGCACTGACCCGGAAATTCTTCCGGGCATCGCGCCTGGAAGGAGACCCGGAAGACGTAGTGCAGGACGTCCTGATCCGCCTGTGTGAGGCCCGGCGCAGCGGGGCCGATATCCGGAATCCGGAGGCCTGGGCCGTCACTATCACCAAAAACGCCTGTGTATCGCTCTGGCGAAAAGCCCGTCATAACCGGCAGGAGCCGCTTCCGCTGAGTCTCGCCTCAGCGGAGAGTGCGACGCTCCCTATAGAGCAGGCCGAAGCCCGTCAGCGCGCCAACCAAGTATTGAACAGCGTACCGGCTACCACCTTGCGTCTCCTCCAGCTCAAGGCCAGTGGTCTTTCGCTGGACGAAATAGCGGCCATTACCGGCCGCCCAAAAGGGAGCATCAAAGCCTCCATCTCCATAGCCAGAAAAGAACTGATTAAAAGTCTGCAGCAATAATATGAATCGCAAAACCTTAATAGAAAGATATCTATCGGCCGATGCCACTCCTGAGGAAGAGCGTCTGCTGGCTCAGTCTTTCGCCTCCTTCCCTCCCGAGGGAGAAGAGGAAAAGGCCGTCGCGGAGCTTTTGGGCATCATCGGCCCTGTTGAGACGGAACCTCTGGAAGATGCCTCAGACCAGTTTGACCAGATGGTCCGCAGTGCGCGCAAGCGGGCCATCAGAATCTGGAGCCTGACCCTTTCGGGTCTGGCCGCCGTTCTCCTGGCCGTGGTTTTCCTTCACCGGAAACCAGAGCCGGTTGAAACGGATTCTCCCAGTACTATGGAATGGCTACAACAACTTCAACTAATCTCCAATATGGACCCGGCTGAAGCCGAAGACTATGAGTTCAGGCCCGTTGGAGACGGTTTTATTATGACCGCCCGGTTTAAGGATGGCAGTGAGGCCTCCTACATCCTTACACCCATGGATGGCGGAAATACTTTCCATCTTGTATCAATGAATAATTAAAAACAGCATCTATGAAAAAGATACTCTTTATTACCGTCCTTCTGCTTTGTTCCGTATGTTTATGGGGACAACAGACCATCTATGTTATCGACAATGTGACCGTTGAACATTTTGACGGCTCGCAGCTGAAGGGAAAGACCATTGGCGATTACCAGATAACCACAACGGGGAAGGGCAACAAGGCCATCACCGTCCACGCTATAACTACGGTAAAAAGAACCATGAGGAGCCAGATCATTGTAAATGATAATGGCAAGATCATTATGAAAACCGACTCTTCGTTGGCAAAATCCGGAGTGAATCATTTTGGTTCCGGTACTGTCCAAAATACCGTGTACATCGTTGACGGAAAAGTGGTGGAAGAATCTGAAGTCAAGAACCTGCCAACCAAACAGATTCAAAGTGTTACGGTGGTCAAAGATTCCGAAAGCCTTAAGCAGTTCAACCTGGATGGGAGTTCTTCCGTTGTGAATATCATTACCAAGAGTGAAGAGAGTGCCAAGGAATTACTTAAGTCCCTTCCCGGTGCCAAAGTTGAGGAGGACGGCACCGTAACCATCAACGGTCAATCCGTGAAAAAAATCACTATCAATGGCCGCAATTACCAAGTAGCCCCCGCTTCCGCTCTCACTGAGCCGTGAAACGGAACTAGTTAACAGTCACTACTTTATGAAAATTCTCCTCCGCGTTTTGCGGAGGAGAATTTGTGTAAGTACCAATCAATGAGCGAGTTGTATTTCACGGCTCAGCACGACACACACGGGACGCCCCCTACTTCTTCCTTCCGGTGAAGTGGTTCATCACGGTGTAGAGGCCGCAGATGTCTCCGAACACGAAGTTGAACCAGCGGTAAGGGAAGATACCCTGCATCAGGCGGATGAAGTGCGAAGGGAAGTTGATGCCGCGGTAGCCCAGGTTCCACTCGATGGCACGGAGGGCCTTGCGGGCCACTTCCTCCGGC
>ONWU01000028.1 GCA_900321655.1 uncultured Bacteroidales bacterium | reverse complement strand
GCCCGTCCGGCAGCCGGCCGTAGGAAAGCATCATCTCCTTGTCCCAGGTGTCGCAGCAGTGCCGGTACAGCTCCGGGTCGTAGCCTTCCGGCTTTTCGGCGGGGGCGGGATGGTCGTATTCCTTCACGATGGCTACATAGGTCATATCCTGGGCCGTGACCCGGTCCTGGAGCTCTGCTGCGCCCACGGCCTCGGCCACATCTCCCAGCTCCGTCCCGTCGATGAGGATGCGGGCCCTGACGTGGCTGCCGTCAGAGAGGGTGAGCTCCCATGGAGAGTCTCCGCTGCGCTCAGAATGACAGAGAGAAGTGCCCATCCGCAGCTTCACGCCGGCCTCATCGGCCATATTTCGCAGGATATCGGCCCCTACACGCGGATTGAAAAGGATGTTGGAAACCCAGCCGCTTTTCAGCGCTTCATAGCCGCCGTAGCGGGCCGCCAGGGAATCCGTGAATTCCCCGAACAGCCCGCCGCGCAGCCTGTAGTTACCGTCGATGGCGCTTACGCCGGCCGATGTGAGCATCCCGCCCAGCCAGGGCGTTTCCTCCACCACCAGCACCCGGGCCCCGCCGCGGGCCGCCTCGATGGCCGCCGCAGGAGAGGAGCGCTGCCAGCAGCAGGACGGATAGGTTAGTTCTTCGCACGCCAGTAGTCTTCAATCTCCTCCAGTGTTTTGCCGGTGGTGTTTGGCACGTACTTGTACATAATCCACAGGTACGGCAGGCACATAAAGGCAAAGAGGAAGAAGGTTCCGGCCGGTGTGAGGTTCTCCAGCATCCAGGGCGTGAGCTGGCCAATCAGATACGTTCCCACCCAGAGGGCCAGGCCGGCGATAGACATCGCAAGGCCGCGGACCCGGTTGGGATACATCTCCGAGAGCAGCACGAACACCACGGCGCTGATGGAGATGGCCGTGCAGAACACGTACAGCAGGAAGAAGGTGAGCATAAACCAATTGGGAAGGTTCGTGGAGGGCAGGAAGTAGAGGCCGATCATCAGCAGGCACACGATCATTCCGCCCACACCCCACCAGACCAGCTGCTTGCGGCCCACCTTGTCTATGATCAGGAGGGCGATCACCGTGGTGAGCATATTCACCACGCCCACCAGCACGGTGGAGAAGAGCGGGTTGGGGAAGCCGGCGTCGGCAAAGATCTTGGGTCCGTAGTAGAGCACGGCGTTCACGCCCATAAACTGGCCCAGGATGGCGATGGCACTGCCGATGAGGACGGCCTTGAGGATGCCTTTCTCCCGCAGGGCCTTCCAGGCCTCGCTGTTATCCTGCCGCTGGCCGCGGACGGCCAGCCAGCGCGGACTTTCCGGGATGAAGAAAATGAGCACCAGGAAAAGCAGGTCCGGGATGGCTTCGGCTCCCAGCATCGGCCTCCAGTAATCCGGCATCGACGTCCCTTTCAGGATGAGGTAGTTGGCCAGGTAGGCCAGCAGGAAGCCGATGGTGATAAACAGCTGGTAGAGGCTCACCATAGTGCCCCTCACCTCGGCCGGTGCCACCTCGGAGATGTACACCGGCGAGACGATGGAGACAATGCCAATGCCGAAGCCGCCCACGATGCGGTAGATCACCAGCTGGGTGAAATCCTGGCTGAAGGCACATCCGATGGCCGATATGGAAAAGAGGACGGCCGATATGAGCATCGTCTTCTTGCGGCCCAGGAAATCCGACAACATTCCGGCTACCAGCACACCGGCGATGGAACCGATGAGGGCGCATCCCACATACCAGCCCTCACCTCCGGTGGTGAGGCCGAACTGCGACTTCACCACCTCGGTGGTGCCGGAGATAACAGCTGTGTCATAGCCGAACAGGATGCCGCCCAGGGCTGCTACCAGGGCTATGAACACTACTTTTGCGCTTATTTTCTGTGTCATTGAATAAGGTTCTATCCCGTAAAGTTAGTGAATAGAAAGGAAATTACAGCTGGATTTCGAGCTTCCGGTAGGTGGAAGCGGCAACATCTACCAGATAGGCCACCAGCATTCCGTCTTCCTCTACCACTTCTATGTCGGTATTGCTTCCGTACTGCCAGTTCTCTTCGTTGGCCCAGTACTCCTGGTTGATCACCAGCACGGGGTCTGCCGGGTCGTCCATATTGAACACCCAGATCTTGCAGGGATTCAGGCCCCAGTCGGAATAGGCGAAGTAGTTCATACCCAGAACGGCCAGGTAACGGTGGCCTTCATAGGTGAAGACATCACCCGTATTGATGGCGCCTTCCCAGGTGTAACCGGTTTCAAAGGCCACGCTCCAGCTGGTCTCTTCACCCGCCTTGGCCGTGTAATGGAGGTTATAGTCTCCCAGATAACCGGCGAAGTAGAAGCCTTCGGCTGCCGTGGTGCCTGCGCCGATGGAAACACCGTGGAAGGAATCCCAGAGGTCTCCGCCGATGGAAGCGCAGGAGGCAGATGCGGTGGGCGTATCCGTCGCGACACCGTCCTTGATCTCCCAGGCAACGACGAAGCTGCCGCCACCGGCTGCACCGGAAGTCATCGTGAGCAGGCCGTCTCCCTTGGCATTTCCGTTCACCTGTGCATTGTCCAGGCCATAGCCGTAGAACTCGTCATAGTAGGTAATGATGGGCTCTCCCACCGTGCCGGCAAGGAATTCTTCCTGGGTGAGTACGTATACTTTCAGGGGGATCTGCTCTTCCGGAATCAGGGCCCAGGTTTCGGTGCTGATGGGGAAATTGCCGCCCGTGGTCACAATCACGTTGCCGGCTTCGTCGTTGGTGATACCGGTCACGTTATCAGGGGCTTCCACAACGGCGGCCTCGGTGCCATCGGCCTTGTTCATCAGATGGAAGCCGGGGGTAATGGCATTGGGGGAGTACAGGATGAAGTAATCTCCCGCAACAGCCGTGGAAACGCGGGTGCTCTGGGGGAAGATGCCCCAGTAGAAGTCCATCTTCCAGAGCTCTTCGGCCTGGGCCTGTCCCTTCTGCTTAACCTTGATCATGGCACCGTAGTCGCTGTAGTCCACGTCTTCCTTGGAGCAGCCCATATAAATGTACTCTACACGGGCGGCGTCGGGGTTTTCGTCAATGGTGACGGTAACCACATCCCCTTCCTTGGTGACGTGGATCCAGTCGGCATCCGGGGCATCGGCCGTGAAGTCCATATTGGTGACGGCCGTGAAGGTGTAGGTGAGGCCTTCCTTGGGAGCGTTGAGCGTGCCCCAGGGGCCTACGCCCTGCTCGTCATCCAGGTTGAATTCGGGCTCAAAGGCGCCCTGGGTTACCGGGAATACCTGCGTCAGGCCATCTCCGCTGATGGTGATATGACCCTCGCGGCTTTCACGGCCGGGGTTGAGGGCGTAGCGGATGGTGATGCCCTTCTCCACCAGACCCTTGGTAGCGTCCACCTCCAGCCAGGGGGCGTCGGATTCGGCCGTGATGGCAATGTTGGTCTCTACCGGAATGACATACTCTCCGGCTTCATAATCAATATCCAGGGCATCTACGTCCAGGATGATGCCGTCCATCTGGGCCTGGGTGAGCTTGACAGTTTTGGTCTGGCTGCCGGCCTTGATGGTAATCAGCGCCTCGCGGGAAGAATAGTCCTTGTTGGGCAGGACGCCGAATTTCACGACGGCGTCACCACTGCCGCTCAGTTTGGAAGCCACCACCCACTTTTCGGAAATTTCCATATGCCAGGGGCCGTTGGCTTTGATACTCAGCTGTTTCACGCCAGGGTCATCGGTAATGACCAGCTCGGTGGCATCAACCTCCAGTTGGGTCGCCACTTCGGGCGCCTTGGTGCAGGCAGAGAGCACACCGCCTGCTATCAGAAGGAGAGCGAATACTTTTTTCATATTATTGGTTATTTACAGTTTTCAAATAAGCGTCAATCCCTGTTTTCAGGGAAGACCAGTAGTCGTACATTTTGATATGACAAAGGTCAAAGATGAACAGCCCGTCGGCATTCCCGATACAGGTTTTGACAATGTCCGGCATCAGGCTGCCCTTGCCGCCTTCCGGAAATCCGCTGCTGTTGCCGATATCCGGGCCTGCGGCAAAGGGAACGGCCGAAGCCAGCCTCTTGGCTCCCAGCTTGCAGAAGCCTTCCATCGTCCATTCCGTGGTTCCGTGAATGTGGTCGGCCCCGGCGTAGGCGCCCAGGAAGATATAGTCCAGATGGTCGGCATATCCGGCGGCCTGGTAGTCGGCCGATGCCCAGAGGTATTCCGTCTTGCAGTTATAGGAGGGACTGGCCCAGTTGACACCGCTGGTGTAATAGCTGGAATACCAGGCTCCCACATAAGTGCCGAAGCGGATCTTGGGGTTCACTTCGTGGGCCTTTTTGGCGGCTTTCTCCACCAGGTCGTGGATGGTTCTGGCCCGGAAGGTGAGCCATTCCCTCTGAAGGGAGGAGACGGCCGATCCCAGGCTTTCCGTTCCCGGAGCGAAGATGGCCGAAGGCCAGGGGCTCACGCTATGCCCGCAGAACTGCTCGAAGGCTTTCCGGGTGGTTTCCGAAAAATCGCTCATCAGGCCGCTGTCATCGTAACGGCAGCGGTCCAGGACAATGCCGTCCAGTTCCTTGTAGGCGGCCAGTTCGGCCACCAGGGAGATCACGAACGCCTGTACGTCCTTGTGGGCGGGATTCAGGAAACGGGCACCATACTCGTCTATGTCCAAGCAGTTGACAAGCCCTTCCGGACGGTTCTGTACCGTGCACCATTCCCTCTTGGCTTCGTCGGAATAAACCATTCCTTCCTTTCCCAGGCCGTAGGGGCAAAGGTATCCGCCCACCATCGTATTCATGGCGGCGTGCACCTTGAGCCCGGCGGCGTGGCCTTCCTCGATGAAGGCCTGGAGGTAGTCGAAATCAGCCGTTCTCTCCGCCCATCCGTAGGAAGAGCCTTTCCAGCGGTCTATCCGCTTCAGGGCAGGAGCCACGGAAGACTTGAAAAGGACGTCTCCGGTGGTGGGGCGCACATCCACGATGATGTCTGTGAACCCGGTCTGGGCAATCCTCTTGCAGTCTTCGCGGATGCGGTCCCGGCTGTTTCCGTAGTCGTCGAAGTTGGCGGCGGCATCGATCCACACATAGCGGGGTTTGGCCGTAGCCACGGGCTGGGGCTTGTCCGGCTGGTCGGGCTTGTCCCAGTCCTCGTCCCACGGATTCTGTTTCTCCGCCTGGCAGGAAAGGGCCGCGAGGGCCAGCAGCAGTATGGTTGTCAGTTTTCTCATTTTTTCTTGAGGATAATGGCACTTCCTACGGCCCGCTGCTTCCCGTCCGATTCCCGGATGGTGGACTTTCCGTTCACCAGCATACAGGAGGATCCGCCTCCGTCCAGGTTCAGGGCCTCTGTGCAGCCCAGCTCTTTCAGAACACGGGCCACTTCAGCGGTGGTGAGACCGGACACGCCTTCCGTCATCTGCCGTCCTTCGCAGACAAACAGGAACAGGCGGGAGCTGCTGCTGCCGATGGCGGTCCTGGGATGACGGGCCTTGGGCATCTTGTCATCGGCCCCGTCTCCGTAGAAGAGCTCGGCCTCCCAGCTGTCCGTCACTTCCGCGTTGTGCAGGAGAACGGGCCCCGCACCGATGGCAGTGGTGGGAGCGAAGGAAGCGGCTTTCTCCGGGAAATTGGCGTCAGGAGCCTGCAGCGGAGCTTTCTCCCAGCTGTTCGGGGCGGGCTTCCCATAGAGGTAATGCTGTCCCGAAGGGGTGTAATACGTCCATCCGTAGAGGGTTTTCCCGTCGGCCTGGTAGAAGACGCCCCGGGTGGGGTAGTAGTAGGTCTCCCAGTCCTGGGAAGCGTAGTTGAGGTTCACGCCATAGCGCTTTCCGCTGCTGTAGGCGACGGACGCGTTATACCGCTTGCCTCCTTCAGCAAAGAAGTACCCTCCGTTGATGATAAGCGGGGCCGATGTGGCCGAGAACACCTCTGAAGGCGTCTTGAGGGCCTCGTCCGTTCCCTTCATCTCGGGGTCGGATATGCTCCAGACGTCCCAGGCAATCTTCGAGGGGTCCGCTACAGCCAGGTAGGCCACGGCTTTCACGCCCTGCAGGGAGGAAGGGCTTTTGTAGACCTGCAGTCCTTCCGGCAGGGTGTAGGAGGCCGATACGTTGGTCCACCCCTTTTCCACGACGGCAGGATTGGGTTCTGCCGCCGCGGGAGGAGTGTCCGGTTCTGTCCAGGGCCACTCCGGTGTCCCGCCTGCACTGTCGGGAGTGCAGGACAGGACCAGCAGGGTGGACACCAGGAAGTGGAAGAAGTTTTTCATCGTTTAATACAATCTGCGCTATAGCCACCGATAACCTGGGAGTTATGGTCGTAATAGTAGATGTACAGCATGAAGCCGTCGGCCGAAGGAGCGATGAGCACATCACCGGCCGCTACGGAGTAGTCTCCCGTCTGGTACCAGGCAATGTTGGTATTGGACATGACCAGGGCTCCGGTAGACTCGAAGTCTCCGCTCACGGCAGCCGGGTTGGTGATGTCGTACACATACAGGCGCGGGCCGATGCCCCAGGCCGGGAAGTGGCTCACCACGAGGCCGGACAGGTAGGTAGCGTTGTTGAACTGCTTGGAATCGAAGCAGTTGTAGTTCCAGCCCCAACTGTTGCCGTCACCGGTAGAGGCGGTGGAACCGGCGGATCCGTCGGCCTTCACCCAGGTGAGGACGTTGGGATCGTAGCAGGCACCGAACCAGCCGTCGGTCGGATTCACGGAAGCGGCGCACATACTGGTCACGTTCACCGGAGCGCTGCCCCAGACCAGGCCGGAGGCGCTGGCGTCAATCAGTTCGGCCGATACCACGTTGCCCTCTTCTACCTGGATGGACCAGAACTTGCTGGAGGAGGTAATTCCGTCAATGCCTTCCAGGGTGGCGATGATCTGGGCATTCCCGGTGATGTCACCTATCACTTTCACCTTGTAACCCATAGGAAGGTCGGAGGTGTTGGTAAAGGAATAGAATTCCACAGGAGGCTCATTTACATAGGCGGAGGTCCAGATGGTGAAGGTCTCACCGCCCTGGGCGTGGTTGCACAGGAGGAGGTTACCGGCCTCGTCGGAGGTGATGCCGGCCACGGTGGCGGCTCCGGTATTGAGGTTGCCGGCCTTCACACCGGTGAGCTTGTTCAGATAGATGGGCGCTCCGTCTCCGGTGGAAACCACCAGGAAGTTGCCGGTAACGGCCATGGAGATGTAGGCGACGCTGTTGTAAGGCGGCAGTCCGATGTTAGAAACCGGATCAAAGTTGAACAGCTGCTTCACGCTGGAGCCGTTGAAGCCGTAATCGATCTTCTCGGGCACCTCCTTCATCACGGTGTATTCCGTCTTGTCCACGCCGTTGGCGGCCGTCACCGTGAAGGTGATGCCGTTGTTGTAGTCGTGGGGCTCGGAAGGATCCGGGGAAATGGAGGCGTGGGCAGAGATGGAGACCTTGGCCACGGCGGCCGACAGGTCATCGGCGCTCACGAGGGAGACCTTGTGCTGCGCCTCGTCCACGATACCGCTGATGGCGGGTTCCACGAGGTCGAAGGTGAGGAGCTGGGCCTTGGCGGAGTGCACCCGGGTACCGGTGATGACAATCTTGCGGCTGTTTCCGGAGGCGTCCGTGTAGGTGAACTCGTTCTCTTCCGTCAGGTCCAGGACATTCAGACCGGGCTCGATCTTGCAGTTGGGCTGCAGCTCGGCCGTGATGCGGGCCTTGATCATATAAATCTCCGTCTCGTCGAAGGAGCTTTCGGGATAATAGTAGGGAACCGGAATCACGAAACGGGTCTGTTCCGGGTTGTCAATGTTGAGTTTGGCCATCTCCTGGTCCACGAAGGGACCGAAGGTGAAATAGGCCGTCAGGGATGTGATGCCCTGCCTCTCGGCGGTGGGCTTCACGTATTCGGGCTGGTGGCAGGCAGCTGCCACCAGGGCCAGAGACAATATGATAAGAAGTCTTTTCATAGGGCTATTTCCATTCGGCATATTGTTCTACAAGGGCGTTACTGTTGAGTTCATCTGCCGGCATGGGGAAACGGTACATCTTCTGGGGGAAGTTGCGGTCCTTGTCGTCCACCGACACATAGGTATATTCGAACTGTCCGCTTACGGCAGCAGGGGCAATCTTCAGGCCGTGCACCTGGTAGCCGTTCAGGCCCACAGGATAGGGCTTGGCGGCATCCTGCCAGCGCAGCAGATCCCAGAACCACAGGCCTTCGTAGGCCAGTTCCACGCGGCGCTCCTGGCGGATGGCTGCCCACAGCTCGTCACCGGCGAGGTCTGTGTAGGGCAGGCCCACGCGGGCGCGGATGGCGCGGACGGCTTCGTTGGCACCGGTGGGGTCGTTGTTGCGGTAGCAGGCCTCGGCCTTGTTCAGGAGCACCTCTCCGTAACGGAGGACGATGGCGGGCTGAAGGCCGTGGGAAGCGTCACGCTCGGCAAAGGAGTGCTTCTGGTCCACACCCTTTTTCAGGTAGTAACCGGTGGTGGTACGGCCCTGGGGCTGGGATTCTTTTCTCCACTCGGCCCAGCCGTCCTCACCGCCCACGTAGGGCTCGATGGTGCGGCCCTTCCAGGAGGCGCCGTTGTAGAGGATGGTGGCCTGGAAACGGGGTTCCAGCAGCTCGTACGGAGGATTTTCCGTGGTGGTGCCGTGCCAGGGGCTCCAGTCCGGGAAGCCGCCGGTAGCCAGCTCGTAGCTTTCTACCATCTCCTGGGTGGGCGTTCCGTAAGCACCGCCCTGCAGGCCCACCTGGACGAAGTCTCCGCCCGGGCTGTAGTAGAAGTCGAAGGAGTGCATCACGTTGTCGGCATAGGAGAAGTTGTACTGGAGGATGCTTTCCTTTCCGCCGCCGTTGAAGACACCGGCGTAGTCGTCTTCCAGTCCGTAGCCCAGTTCTTTCACCTTATTGGCGGCCGCAATGACGCCTTCGTAGTCCTTGGCATACAGCAGGGCACGGGAGGCCAGGGCGTAGGCGGCACCCTTGTCCAGACGGCCGCGGGCTTCGGCCTTCTCGGGAAGGTTCTGCTGGGCGAAGGCGAGGTCTTCCTTGATCATCTTCCAGCCGTCGGCCTCGGAAGAGAGGGCCTTGTCCTTGGTGATGGCGGTGAGGTCTTCGTCGTAGATAATGACTTCCTTGTAGCGCTTGACCAGCTCAAAGTACAGCCAGCCGCGCATCAGGCGAAGTTCGCCCTCCAGACGGGCCTTGTCGGCATCGGGGAGCTCTCCTCCCAGGGTGTGGAGGTTGTAGATGGCTTCGTTGGTGCGGCGGATGTTGCCGTACAGGCTGCCCCAGACGCCCAGGTAGACGTCCACATAGTTGGCTGTGAGCGTGGATCCGCCATAGGCGATTTCGCTGGGAATGAAGCACATGCTGCTATAGAGGGTGGAACCGTATTTCATCTGGTCCGTGAGGGATTCCGTCATTCCCGCCCAGCAGGGGTAGCTGGCGTAGATGTCGTACACGTAGGAGTAGATGGAATTGACGGCATATTCGGCCGATTTAACATCGGCCCACATCACCTTGTCAGAGATGCTGTCCCTGGGGGTGAGGTCCAAAAGCTTGTTGCAGGCGGTAGCAGAAAGCATCGCGACTGCAGAGGCAAGAATCAAAATCTTTTTCATGATGCTGTCTGTTTAGAAGGTTAAGGTAATGCCGCCCATCAGGTTGCGCTGCTGCGGGTAGTAGCCGTTGTTCACACCCGGGGATTCCGGGTCTACGCCCTTCGGCAGGCCGGAGAGGGTGAACAGGTTGTTGCCTTCCACGAAAAGACGCAGTCCCTCTACGCCGAAGCGGCGGGTGAAGGTCTTGGGAAGGGTATAACCCAGCTGAGCGGTCTTCAGACGGATGTATTTACCGTCTCTCCACCAGAAGCTGGAAGCCAGGCCGTTGTCTCCGCCGTGGCCGGTGGTGGCCAGGGTGAGGCGGGGCCATTCGCCGCCAGGATTATCCAGGCTGTAGGCTCCTTCCACCAGGAAGAGAGGGGAGTTACTGCCCTCCTTGAAGGTCTGGGTCCAGATGGTGTTGTCATCGTAACCGTTGTAGTAGGTGCCGGTCATGGATACCTGGAACAGGGCTCCGCCGGTGAACTGGAGGTTCATGTCGAAGCCGTTCCAGCCGGCGTTGAAGTTGAGGCCGAAGGTGAGCTCCGGACGGTTGCTCTTGCCGAAGATACCGCGGTCGTCCCAGTCAATCTTGCCGTCACCGTTGAGGTCGGTGTACTTGATGTCACCCACGTTCGGGCGGGTGCCGTACCAGGCGCTGTTGTCAATCTCTTCCTCGGAGCGGTACAGGCCTTCGGCCAGCCAGCCCCAGTGGGCACCGTAGGTGGTGCCGGTGCGCTTCTGCCACTCCGGCACGTTGGGCTGGTCCTGATACACCAGCCAGCGGGTCTTGGAGTAGGTGAGGGTGGCGCCCACTTCGTAGAAGAAAGGCTTGCCGCCCAGGTCGAAGCGGTTCTTGTGGGTGAGGAGGATATCGATACCCTTGGAGTCGATGGCGTTCTTGTTGATATAGGTGGGATAGTAGCCGCCCATGGAGGAAGGCTTGCCACCGCTGTTGCCGGTAAGGATGTCGTAGGTGTAGTTGTAGAAGAGGTCGATTTCACCTCCCAGCAGGCCTCCCCACAGGGAGAAGTCCGTACCGATGTTGTAAGACAGGGTCTTTTCCCAGGTGAGATCACGGTTGGGGATGCCGTAGGTATAATAGGAAGGAGTGGCACCACCGGAGTAGACCACCTTTCCGCCCTCGGCATACTGGCTCAGGAACATGAAGGCGCTCACATTGTCACTTCCCAGCAGACCCACGCTGGCGCGCAGTTTCAGGTCGTCCAGGATGGTGGAGCCCTTCAGGAAGTCTTCCTGGGAGAGTCTCCAGCCCAGGGAGGCCGAAGGGAAGAATCCCCAGCGGGTCTTGGTCATTCCGGCGAACTTGTAGGAGCCGTCCACGCGGCCGGTGAATTCGGCCAGGTACTTCTCGTCATAGTTGTAGCGGATACGGCCCACATAACCGGCGCTGCGGGAAGCGTTGCTGGATCCCAGCACCGGGCTGGCGGTGGGAGTACCGTTGTTCAGCTCCGGCAGGAGGGCGAACGGCAGGTTCTTCACGTAGGCGCTCAGGTTGTTGGTCTTGTAGTCCCGGAGCTCGGTGAGCACCAGGGCTTCCACGCCGTGTTTCCCGAAGGTGTTGGCGTAGGAGAGGCTCACCTGGCCGGTGAGGGACTCGGAGTACCAGGATCCTTCACCCAGTTTGATGCCGTCGGATGCGCCGTTCACATCCACCAGCGGCCCCACCCAGTTCCAGGAACCGTCGGCGGCGCGGGAGGCGGCCATCACGTAGTAGGGGGTATCCAGGTTCTTGTTGTAAGAGTTGGAATTGTCATAGGCGCCGCTTACCTTCAGCTGCAGGCCCTTCACCCAGGGAATGTCCCAGGCGAGGGAGGCGTTGGCCGATGCGCTGAGGCTCTTGGTGGTCTTGTTGCCGGACTCGTAGAGGGCGGCCAGAGGGCTGTAGGGATAGCCCTGGTTGTTGGCATAGGCGCCGGTGTAGTAGTCTCCCACCTTCTCGGGAAGGAAGGGGAGCATGCCGATGGTCTGGCGGGCGATGGAGAAGTAACCTACCTCGTAGGTGCCGCCATCAGAGCCGCCGGAAGCGAAGCGGGGCGTGTGGCGGTTGCCCACCACGCCGCTGAGGCCGGCGGTGAAGGTGAGGTACTTGCCGATCTTGGACTCCACGTTGGCGCGGAGGTTGAAGCGGTTGTAGTTATACCCCTTGATATTACCGTTCTGGCCCAGGAAGCCGGCGCCCACAAAGTAGCGGATCTTGTCGTTGCCGCCCTGCACGGTTACATTGTGCTTCTGGGTGATGCCGGTTCCGAAGACCTTCTTGATGTAGTCCACGTTGTCCCAGCCGTCATTGGGGTTGCCGTTGGTCATGGCGTTCACGTTCTCTTTGGAGAAGTAAGGGACGTACTCGCTGCGGTCGGAGATGACTCCGCTGGCCAGCTGGTCCATCATCTGTGCCATATTGTAGTAGTAGGCAAACTGGGGACCGTTCATAAACTGGGGGAAGTTGGCGTTCATGGAGGCACCCACAGAGCCGTTATAGGTGATGTGGACGTCTCCCTTGTTGCCTTTCTTGGTGGTGATGATGATCACACCGCCGGCAGCCTTCAGGCCATAGACGGCGGCCGATGCACCATCCTTCAGCACAGACACGCTCTCGATGTCCGAAGGGTCTATGTCGTTGATGTTGTCCACCGGGAAACCGTCCACCACGTAGGATACGCCGTAGACGGAACCGCGGATGCGCAGAGAGGCCTGGTCCAGGCCCGGTTCACCGGACTCCTGCACGGAGGAGATGCCCGGGAGCTTACCGGCCAGCACCTGCGAGACGTTGGTGGAGGGGGATTTGAGAAGTTCGTCACCCTTGATGGCCGATACGGCCGCAGTGAGGGTTTCCTTCTTGGCTGTGCCATAACCTACCACCACGACATCTTCCAAATAGTAGGTGTCTTCCTGCATGGTAATGTTGACACGCGCTTCACCCTTGTAGGTTTGGGTGACAGTAGCCAGTCCCAGGGAGGAGAATTCCAGGACTGCGCCTTCCGGCACTTTCAGGGACCAGGAGCCGTCAGGGCCGGTCATAGTACCGGTCTGCGTTCCCTTCACCATCACGGTAACCCCGGCCAGGGGCTGCCCTTCAGGATCTGTTACCCTTCCCGTCGCCGTTTTCTGTGCTAGCGCCACACCCTGTGCCAGCAGAAGGGCGGCCAGGGATGTGACCATAAGACGGATAATGGTTTTCATAATGTAGTTTTGGGTTAGTGTTTATTGTTGTTTGTCTGCAATTTCCTGCAAGATGGTTCCAATCTGGTAAAGGCCTCTGGGTACGTGGAAGCAGCCCTTCCACTTGCCGCCCTTGAGCGGGAGAAGCACTTCTCCGCGGCGGTTCAGGTAGCCGAACCATTCCGGGTACTCCGGATCCTTGAAGCGGGTCCAGAGGTACTCGTCCAGCTTGAGGAACCACTCCAGGGCCTTCTCGTTGCCGGTGAGCTGGTAACCCTTGATCATACAGATGGCGCTTTCCAGGTGCACCCACCACAGTTTCTGGTCCCATTCCAGTTCCTGGGTGGGATAGCCCTTGCGGTCCATAAAGTAGAAGATACCGCCGTACTCCTTGTCCCAGCCGTAGTCAATCACGCGGAGGGCAATCTCCATACTCTTGTCGATGATGTCCTGCCGATGGAGCCGGATGCCCAGGTTCATCATGAACCACAGGGCCTCCAGGTCGTGGCCGGGGTTCACCCTGCGGCCCTCGAAGCAGTCCACCAGGCTGCCGTCCGGGGCCAGGTTCTCTACCATCACCCCAAGGTCCGGCTGGTAGAAGACATCGAATACCTCGTGCAGGGCTTCTTCGATGGTCTTGTCCAGCAGGGCCTTGTCTTCGATGATGGGTTCTACCTCCAGAGCCATATTGCAGATGATCATCGGGAGGGCGAAGTCTTTCATAGGACGGGTTCCGGGAACGGCTTTGGTCCATTTCCCCTTGGGATTGCTCCGGCGCTCCAGGATGCGCTGGAAGGTCTTTCTGGCGATATCGGCATAATGCTCCTCTCCTGTAGCCACGGCCAGCTGGGCGAAAGCCATGCAGGCGAAGGTGTTGGAGAAGATGTTGTACGGGGCGATGATGGGCTTTCCTTCCCGCGTGAGGGAGAAGTAGAAGTCGTAGTTGCCGTCGTGGCCGAATTTTTCCAGGAAATCGGCCCCCTGCCTGGCGCAGGCGAGCCAGGCCTCGTTCTTCTCTACCTTATTATAGAGCATAGCGAACATCCATACCTCCCGGCCCTGCAGCCAGACGAACTTGTCGGTGTCGAATACGCTGCCGTCGCGGTTGAGGCAGGTGAAGTAACCGCCGCAGGCCAGGTCTTGCGACTTGTCCAGCCAGAAGGGTAAGACGCTGCCATACAGCTCCTTACGGTAGCGCTCGGCCATTTCCTTAAAGTTGATATTTGTCATAGTAATACTGAATTATTGTCGGTTTGAGTTTATAGTGCGCGTACAAAATTACAAATAAAATTTAACTAAGCAAGAGTTTTTAACGATTTATTAAAAACAAAGAGATTATTTTTAACGTGTTGTTGCAAAAATTTGACGGAGAACCAAATATTCCTTATATTTGTCAAAATCGACGTCGCATGGAAACCCTGCTGAATAATATCCACGGTCGCTACGCGTCCGAAAAGAAAACCGTGCTGGCCCTTTGTTCCAGCCACGAGAGCTATTCCATTACGGATCTGGCCAAAGAACTGGGGACCAGCATCCCCAAGGTAACGCGCATAGTGACGGAAATGATCCAGGAAGGATTCCTGGTAGAGATCGGCAAGCTGGAATCGGCCACCGGCCGTCGTCCCAGCCTGTATGGCCTCAATCCCCGCGCCGGCTCGTTCGTGGGCGTAGATGTGGGGCGGGATTCCCTCATCGTCGCCGTTACCAACTTTTCCGGCCGGGTGACGCGTGTGCTGGAGGATATTCCTTTCCGCCTGCAGAATACGGAAGATTCCGTATCGGCCTTCTGTGCCACTGTTCTGGAGAACTTGGAAAAGGCGGGCGTGAAGAAGGAGCAGATCCGGGGATACGGGGTAAACCTGACGGGCCGCGTCAATCACCGCACCGGCTACAGCTATTCCTATTTCATGGGAGAGGAGAAGCCGATGTCCCAGCTGCTGGAAAAGGGCTTCGGGCACGCTGTGGTGGTTGAGAACGACTCCCGTGCGATGGCTTACGGAGAATATATGAGCAGTTTCCCCGGTACGGAGGGCAATATCCTCTTCCTGAACGTGGGCTGGGGCCTGGGTATGGGTATGGTGATGGACGGTAAACTGTATTACGGAAAGTCCGGCTTCTCCGGAGAGGTGGGCCATTTTCCGCTGCTGGACAACAACTGCGTGTGCCAGTGCGGCAAGGTGGGCTGCCTGGAGACGGGGGCTTCCGGCAGTGCGCTGGACCGGCTGGTGATGGAAAAGCTGAAGGAAGGGAGGTCTTCCCTTCTCTCGCCTCTTTATAAGGAAGAAGGGAAGGATATCCCTCTGGAGAGCATTCTGGATGCGGTGGAGCGGGAGGATGTCCTTTGCATAGAGTGCGTGGAGCAGATTGGCGCCACGCTGGGCCGGGCGGTGGCCGGGCTCATCAACATCTTTAATCCGGATATGGTGGTTGTGGGCGGGCGCCTTTCCGTAACGGAGAGGTACCTGATGCCGCCGCTGAGGGGTGCCGTCAACCGCCTTTCCCTGAACCTGGTGAACAGCGACACGGTCATCAAAGTGTCCCGGCTGGGCAAATCGGCCGGTGCCATCGGCGCCAGCCTCCTTAGTAAGAATTTGTTATTGAATGAAATAGCTTAATTTATGGAAAACCGTCGTTCATTTTTGAAAAAAGGTGCCCTGGCTGCCGCCGCCGCACCGCTGCTGGCATCGGCCTGCAAAAACGAAACTCCCAAAGACAAGTATGGCATCGAGCTGGATCCTTCCGTAAAGTCCCAACTCATTGTCCCCAAGGGGAATGCGCTTCCCATCACGGGAACGTTCCTGGACGAGATCTCGCACGACATTCCCCACCAGAACTGGGGAGAGGCGGAATGGGACCGGGACTTCCGCTATATGAAGGATATGGGAATTGACACCGTCATCGATATCCGCTGCGGATACCGCAAGTTCATCACCTATCCTTCCAAGTATCTGTTGGGGAAGGGCTGCTATATGCCTTCCGTAGACCTTATAGATATGTTTTGCCGCCTGGCGCAGAAGTACGGGATGAAGTTCTGGCTGGGCCTGTACGACAGCGGAAAATACTGGGACACCGGCGATATGTCCTACGAGGTGGAAGCCAACAAGTACGTGATTGACGAGATTTGGGAAAACTACGGCTCCAAGTACAAGAGCTTCGGCGGCTGGTACATCTCCGGAGAGATTTCCCGTGCCACCAAGGGTGCCATCGAGAGTTTCCGGGCCCTGGGCCGGCAGTGCAAGGAGGTTTCCGGCGGTCTTCCCACCTTCATTTCTCCCTGGATAGACGGTAAGAAGGCCGTGGATGCCGCCAGCGGCAGCCTCACGCGCGCCCAGGCCGTGTCCGTGGAGCAGCACGAGAAGGAGTGGAACGAGATTTTCGACGGTATTCACGAGTACGTGGACGCCTGCGCCTTCCAGGACGGCCACATTGACTACGACGAGCTGGACGCCTTCTTCTCCGTGAACAAGAAGCTGGCCGACAAGTACGGAATGCAGTGCTGGACCAATGCCGAGAGCTTCGACCGGGATATGCCCATCCGCTTCCTGCCCATCAAGTTTGACAAGCTTCGGATGAAGCTGGAAGCCGCGGGCCGATGCGGCTACGACAAGGCCATCACCTTCGAGTTCTCCCACTTCATGAGCCCCCAAAGTGCCTACGCCCAGGCCGGTCATCTGTACGACCGGTACAGGGAGTATTTTGGAATCTAGACGGTTTCATTTTACTAATTCATAATTTTCCCTATTGGGGTTGAAAAAGCCCCAATAGGGTTTATTTTTTTGCATATACGCTAAAAAAATAGGGTTTTTCTTGCAACCTTGTTGCAAAAAAATTATTTTTGTGAAACGAAACGGAACGAAGGAGACTAAAACTCACAACCTATACTACTATTAATTAACCAACCAATTTATGTCTCTTCAAAAACTATTTACAGCACGTGTGGCGACGGTGTTCGTCATGCTGTTTGTCTGTGCAAGCCTCTTTGCACAGAACATCACTGTGAAGGGAACGGTCAAGGATTCGAACGGAGAGCCCATCGTGGGTGCTGGCGTTCTGATCAAGGGGACACAGACCGGTGTCACTACCGATATTGATGGTAATTATTCCATCAATGTCCCCGCCAATGCAACGCTGCGCTTTACTGCGCTCAGCTATGCAGACCAGGAAGTTCCCGTCAGAGGTCGCGCCAACATCAGCGTAACGCTGAATGAGGATGCGGAGCGCCTGAAGGAAGCCACGGTTACCGCCGAGTTCGGTATGAAACGTGTGGCTCGTTCCGTAGGTGCTTCTGTCCAGAGCGTGAAGGCCCAGGAAATTGCCGAGTCTGGCCGTGAGAGCTTCGTAGATGCTCTCCAGGGCCGTGTCTCCGGTATGACCATCACCTCTACCGGTGGTGCTCCGGGTTCCTCCACTTCCGTGATTCTGCGTTCGGCCACCTCCATCTCCGGTAACAACCAGCCGCTGTATGTTGTGGATGGTGTTCCCATCAACAACAACACCCTCAGTACCCAGTCGGACTTCGCCATCGACGACGCTGTGAACAGCTATGGTATGGACTTCTCCTCCCGTGGTAACGATATCAACCCGGAAGACATCGAGTCTATGACCATCCTGAAGGGCGCCGCCGCCGCTGCCCTGTACGGTTCCGACGCTTCCAACGGTGCTATCATCATCACCACCAAGAAGGGTGCTGCCGGCCGTGGCAAGGTGAGCTACTCCAACTCTTTCCGTTGGGATATGCCTCACGGCCTGCCCGAGATCCAGAACAAGTATGCCAACGGTGCCTACGGTGTCACCAACTATTATTATACTTCCCGTTACGGCGGCCGTTATCCGGAAGGAATGAAGCTCTATGACAATATGGGCGCCCTCCTCCAGACCGGCTTCTCCCAGAACCACAACATCTCCGTGGAAGGAGGTACCGACAAGATCACCGTCCGTGGTGCCGCTTCCATCACAGACCAGAAGGGTGTTATCAAGACCACGGATTACCAGCGTATCAACGTAACCCTGTCCGGTAAGGCCGAGGTTACCAAGTGGCTGTCCTTCGATGCCTCGATGCAGTATATGCAAACCGGTAACACCAAGGCCGAGAAAGGTCTGTACGGCGTTCTGTACCGTGCCTCCCGCTGGCCCCTGAACGACGATATGTCCAACTACATCGCCCCCGACGGAACCATGAGCCGTCCGGCCCTGTACACGGATACAGACCTTCTGAACCCGATGTTCGCCCTCTATAAGAACTACAACCACGACGATGTAAACCGTATGGTGGCTGCCTTCTCGGCTAACATCACTCCTACCAAGCACACCTTTATCCGTGCCACTTACGGTATGGACTTCTCCGTGGGTGAATATAAGGTATATACCCACCCGTACTACGGCAACCCCACTTCCTCTTCTTACGGTAAGGGTTCCCTGAACTTCTCCAAGCCCACCTACCGGGACCAGGTTATCGACGTCCTGGCCGGTTATAACAACGAGTGGGGCAAGTTCTCCTTCTCCGCCCAGGTGGGTTATCACCAGAAGGAAAACGCCCAGAAGATTCTGTCCGTGTATGGTTCCAATTTCCAGGTGATTGATTTCTACAGCATCTCCAACTGCGATCCTGCCACCATCATCACCCGTACCAAGACCACGAACCGTCGCGTGCAGGCCATCTCGGCCCAGGCAGAGTTCGGCTACAACAATATGGCCTTCCTCACCCTGCGTGCCCGTAACGACTGGTCCTCCACCCTGCCGGTGGGCAGCAATCACTATTTCTATCCGGCAGTCGAAGGTTCCTTCGTAGCTTCCGAGCTTCCGTTTATGCAGCAGCAGGACTATGTCTCCTACCTCAAACTCCGTGGCGCTATCGCCCAGGTAGGTAAGGATGCCACTCCGCTTTCCATTTATCCTGCCCTGGAGGCTACGGAAGACTGGGGTGGCGGTTTCCGCTATGGCTACTACGGTCCCAACCCGCAGCTGAAGCCCGAGATGACCACCTCCTATGAGGTCGGTTTCGAGGCCCGCCTGTTCAACGACCGTGTGAATACGGACTTCACCTATTTCTGGACCAAGTGCCAGAACCAGTACATCACGGCTTTCCGTCTGTCCTACGCCACCGGTTTCGTGCTCAATAATATGAACGTGGGTACCTTCACCACCCGTGGTTGGGAATTCCACATCGATGCCGATGTCCTGCGCCTCTCCAACGGCCTCCGCTGGAACCTGGGCCTGAATATGGACCACAGCACGTCCTGCGTTACCGAGCTTCCCGAGAACGTGAGCGAATACTACAACGCCTACACCTGGGTGTCCGGTAACCTCCGTAACGGTATCTCCGTGGGCAACCCTATCACCACCATGACCGGTAAGGGTTACGAGCGCAACGATAAGGGACAGGTCCTGATCGATCCTGCAACCGGTCTCCCGGTTGTGAGCTCTGTCTGGACGGTGATGGGAGACCGCGAGCCCAAACTCAAGTTCGGTCTTACCACCTCCCTGTCCTGGAACAACTTCCGCCTCAGCGCCGTGGCTTCCGGCCGTTTCGGTGCCACCGTCGTGAACGGAACCATGAGAGACCTGATGGGCACCGGCTCTTCCTGGCAGTCTGTCGAGATGCGTGAGAAGGGTCCTGTTGTGTTCGAGGGTGTCCTTAAGGATGGCAAGCAGAATTCTGCCAATCCTACGGTCAATACCATCGCCGTAGACTACAGCAACTTTGGCACGTACACCTATACGGGTACGGATGAAGACTGGCTGGAGAAGGGCGTGAACTATCTCCGTCTGTCCGAAATCCGTCTTTCCTACACCGTCCCTCAGAGATGGCTCAAGAACAAGACGGCCAACTTCCTCTCTTCTGCTACCGTTTGGGTAAAGGGTACCGACCTGGTTACTCTCACCAACTACTCCGGCATTGACGTGGTCTGTAACTCCAACTCCGCCTCCCTTGGTGGTTCCGGTGGTGTGGGTATAGACCTGTGGGGCTTCCCCAGCCCCCGTGGCGTTGCCTTCGGTTTCAACCTGACCTTTTAATTGAGCGAGACCATGAAAAAGATTATATCTACCATCCTTCTTGCTGCAGCCGTTCTGAATTTCAGCGGATGCCAGAAATTTATGGATGTCAACACCAACCAGGATGCACCGGACTATGTGGACGCCGGTCTTTATCTGCCGGGTGTCCTGTCTGCCTATCAGGGTTTCTACTGGGATATCCGAGCCCTGGGCCCGCTTACCCAGATGATGGGAACCAACTCCTACACCAACTTTGCCAACAACTACTACACGGCCGGTAGCGATGCCGGCGGCGAAATGTGGCGTATGACCTACTGGCTTCAGGGTATGAACCTGGAGAATATGATCAACCAGGCCGTCGAGGCCGAGCAGTGGACGCTGGCCGGTATCGGCTATGCCATCAAGGCCTTCTCCTGGGACTGCATTGCCAAGTATCACGCAGACGCTCCCGTCCTGCAGGCATATGAGCCCGGCCGCCTGGCCCACGACTACGACTATGAGTACACCCTTATGGAGAAGTCCCGTGAATGGGCCGAAACCGCTATCGGATACCTGGAGAAGGAGGACAACAGCGATTATGGCACCTACCTTACCAAGGGAGACCTTGCTTACCACGGAGACAAATCCAAGTGGATCAAGTTTGCCCATTCCGTAATCGTGACAGACCTGGCCGCTCTCTCCAACAAGAAGGATTTCGCCGAAAAGTATGCCGATGATTTCTTCGAGCACGCAGCCCTGGCCATCGACGGTAATGGTTCCAACTTTGCCGTGGAGCGTGGCGGCGGCGGTGCCGATGCCCAGTTCAGCGCCTATAACAACTTCTGGGGCACCACCCGTCAGAACCTCACCAATGTATACTGGCAGTCAGACTACATAGTGCAAATTATGACCGGTACCGTTCCTCAGTACGACGAAACCACGGGAGACAAAGTCCTTGCCCCTCACGCCGCTCCCCGTACCAAGTGGGAACTGAACCCCAATCAGATCATTTGCGACACCACCAAGGTGGCCGGTCACTACGATCCCCGTGCCGCTGCCAAGCTCAGCACGGTTGACGGTCAGTACTATGACAAGATGACGGACAAGGAAGCCATTATGGACTGGACCTATTTCGGTTCCGGCTTCACCGGAGCTTCCGGTCCTTCTGGCACGGCTCCCAACCTGTACGGTTTCCGCGCCGCCACTCCTACTACCACCGTGGAAGGCAGTGGCCGCTGGATTTTCCGTGACGATGCTCCCTACATTCTCCTCACCGCTTCCGAGATCAAGTTCGAGGTGGCCGAAGTCCTGTTCAAGATGGGTCGCAAGGGAGAAGCCCTGGCTGCTTTCAAGGACGGTGTGGCCCTGGATATGGAGTTCACCGGCAATTACCTGAATCCTGGTAAACCCAAGGAGACCGGTAAGGATGACGATGACAATCCCATCTACGCCGTGGGTGGAGACCTCCCCGGTGGAAGCGCCATTGCCAAGGCTACTTACAACGAGATGGCTGCCGAATATCTGGCCGGCCCTTATGTAAACGGAATCACCGAGGCAGATCTCACCCTTTCTCACATTATGATGCAGAAGTATGTGGCCCTGTGGCCCTGGGGTGCTCTCGAGGCTTGGACAGACCTTCGCAAGTACCACTATGACATCATCTACACCGGAGATTATCCTACCAAGGGTAACGGTTGGGATGTGTCCAGCGTAAACCAGAAGTGGGATACGGATCCTACCAAGGTATACAAGGGCTTCTATCTGGCCCCTGCCCAGGTGGAGAACCGCAAGAGCGCTTACAACAGCCGCAACGAAGGCTCTCCCTGCTACCGCGTACGTCCCCGTTACAACTCGGAGTATATGTGGAACCTCAATTCCCTGAAGGCCCTGAAACCCATTGCCGGTGATGCCGACAATTATCAGTGCTCCATTCCCTGGTTCGCCTATCCCGGCGATATCCCTGCTTCTCTGTAATGCTTAATTCTCAGTGAGTATGAAAAACGTTAAATATATTCTGTTTTCTGCTATAGCCGCCTGCGCGCTCCTGAGCTGCCAGAAGCATGGTCTTTCCTTTGCTCCGGAGGTAGCTGCAGACAATATGGCTATGTTCCAGATTACTTATGTGGAGCCCATCGCCGTTAACGCCGCCAACGCCATAGACTCGGTGTTTGTTAACAATAAGCTGGTGGCCGGTTCCACCGGTGTGGGACAGCTCACCGTCAACGGCACTTACCCTTACGGTCCTTCCGGTGCCACAGGTAAGTTCTTTGCTACGAAGCCTGGCAATACGAACATCAAGTTCTATCGCAAGGGCAACCTGGTGTATGACAAGGATGTCAACCTCAAGGAAGGTCGTCAGGAACTGTTTGTGTTCAAACTGGATGAGGATCCCATCATCCTGGACAACCTGTATCCTTACAAGGGCAATCCGGACCGTGCCACCACGGCTACGTTCGACACAGACTCTATCGCCCGCATCCGCTTCATCAACTTCTCCTTCAAGGGAGACGCCAACACCCCCAACCCCACCAAGATCCAGTATCAGTGGTGCCACGACAAGTCCAAGGGTGCTACCGGCCGTGGTGGCGTAGACGGCAACTGGCACAACATTGGCGGTCCCGTTGCTTTCGGTGAGGCCACCGTCTTCGAACCCATCCAGGTTTGGAAGGAGACCTTCAACAGCGGCGGTAACGAGCAGCTCTGGTTCCGTGGCATCGATGAAGAAGGCAATGTGGTTATTGCCAACGACTATTGGACCACGTATATCGGAACCTCCGTCAAGCACATTTACCGTGGTGTGGTGGGCGGCACTCCCAAGGCCGGTATAACCCTTAGCGGAGCCCTCAGATAATGAAAAAGCTTGCTACCCTTGTAGCGCTTGCACTTTGCGCACTTCCCCTCTTTGGACAGAAACTGTCCAAGGAGGAGAAAGCCGCGCAGGGACAGGAGCGTTACGATGCCGCCGTGGCTGCCATCAACGCCAAGGCATGGGTCCTGGTTCCCTCCGAGTACACCACCGTAGAGGGAGAGATTGTTTCCAATGACAACAACGACTACTTCCTTTCATATGAAGGGGAAAATGCCTTTGCCTGTGCTGGTTTCATCACCGGAAACGGTGAAAACAACATGGGCGAAGTCACCAAATATGAGGTGAATGTAGACAAGAAGGGCAACGTCCGGATTACGATGTCCGTTCTGGGTCGTCGCTGGAAAGGAACCTACAAGATCAATATGCGCAAGGGAGACAATGCGGCCGATGTTATTTTCACCCCCGGAGGAAACAACCCCACCCGTCGTTTCCACGGTCCCATCGTTCCGCTTGCCCAGGCCAGTTACAACAAGCGCGCAAATCCCATCTAAGGCCATCGGCCCTATACTACTCCATTCAGGCGACCCTCCCCGGGCCGCCTGATTTGTTATGGCTCAATAGTTTTCTCTTAGCCAGATGTCCAGGTATTTGTCAGTGACGAAATACTGCTTGTCATCCTTCTCTACCTTATAGCTGATAAGCTGATCGTCCAAAAGTGAAGCTAACGCTTTTTGTACAGAACTGGGAGACCCCAGGGCGTGTTTCTTGACGAAGGCTCCGGAGGTCGGATGCTCGGCTATTCTGTCCCTTGCGATGGCCGCTAACGTTTGTTTTTGAGCCAGCGTCAGTTTGCCAATAATTTCTTTGTAGGTATGGCTGTTCTCTTCCAGGATGTTGGCTAAGGTATTGACAATTGTCTCCTGATTAAGCGTCTCCCCTTTATCGAAGGCAAAAATGTCATGGAAGATATTGTGCATGTAAAAAGTATAACCATCAAACAAATCATAGCAATAAGCAACAGCCTCCTGCGGCATTATCTTCCCTGCCCGGCCGATATCTTCCCTGCCCGGCCGAATTGGCAAACAACGAAATCGATGTACCGGTCCTTGGGTATCCTGTCCAGAAAAACAGGTTTGGAGCTGTTGTAGAATGGCTTTGCGTAGGATTGGAACATCTGCTCCAAAATATGTCTGTCGCTTCCCGAGAAAATGAAGTGGCAGTTGTTCATTTTTTGAATATGGGAGCGCAGCAGCTCCTCCACCATTTTATCCTGGTATTTGGCAATCTGTTGAAACTCGTCTATGGCGAAGATGCAGGGCTTGTCGGCCTGTTCCAAATAGGAGAATATCTCTTCGAGAGTAAGCTCCGGAGAGTGAATATCTCCCAACTGGAGTTTAGCTAAAGGCACGCCTGTAACCGGGTCTATGCTGAACCCGGCTGCCAAAGACTTGACCGTTGAGAAGAACAGATTCCACGTACGTTTTTCCTGGGGAACCAGCGTGCTATAAATCACCTTCCCCATAAAAAAGGCCATTTCCCGAAGTGACGAAGTAGCATACAAGTCCACATAAAAAGTGTAATACCTCCCTTTTACACGGTTTTGTTCGAATATGTGCCGGATGAGCTGCGTTTTGCCCATTCTTCTATATGCCGTCAGGAGCACATTACTCTGGTTCTCAAGCAGAGTAATGATTTTGTCAGTTTCCTTTTCCCTGTCGCAAAAGTATTCCTCCGGAATGGTCCCGGTAATGTAGAAAGGATTCTCCATAACGCATATTTTTTTGCGAAGATAATCGAATCCTACCAATTATCCAAATCGGATAATCCTGAATTATTTTTCGTATCTTTGGACTATGCGAAAACTACTCATAGGTGCGGTCCTGTGCCTGGCGTGCATTCAGGCGCAGGCCGAAGGTTGGATCCGGATCAATCAACTGGGATATCTTCCCACAGCCACCAAGGTGGCGGTCTATATGGGCAAGGAAATGCCCGCAGAATTTGCGCTGGTGGATGCGTACACCGGCGAAGAGGTCTTCCGGGCCGATACGCGCCCTACCGGCCCGCTGGGACAGATGACGGCTACGGCCCGGCTGGATTTCAGCGGTTTCCGGACGCCGGGGGCCTATCGGCTGAAAACGGCCGATGCGATGAGTGAAACCTTTCCCATCGGCCCGCAGGTGTATGACGGCGCGGCGGATTTTGTCCTTAATTATATGCGTCAGCAGCGCTGCGGCTGGAATCCTTTCCTGAAAGACAGCTGCCACACCAGGGACGCCATCATCATCTACCACCCCACCAAAAGCGGGCAGCACCTGGATGTGCGGGGCGGCTGGCACGACGCTTCCGACTGCCTCCAGTATACCACCACCACGGCCAATGCCATCTACCAGATGGCCTATGCCTTCGAGCGCAATCCGCAGGCTTTTGGAGACGCTTACGGAACGGACGGCACCCCTGGGGCCAATGGCATTCCAGACATTGTGGACGAGATACGCTGGGGCCTGGACTGGCTGGACAGAATGAACCCGGAGCCGGGGGAGTACTACAACCAGCTGGCCGATGACCGGGACCACGTGGGAATGCGCCGTCCTCCGGAAGACCAGGCAGACTACGGCTGGGGCAAAGGAGGTGCCCGTCCGGTCTATTATTGCACCGGCAAGCCCCAGCAGCAGGGCCGTCACGGTGGTGTGAACAAAACCACCGGCAAGGCCTCCGTCGTGGGCAAGTATGCCTCCTGCTTTTCCATCGGCAGCCGCGTGCTGGCTCCCTATTACCCGGAACTGGCGGCGCGTATTGCGGAAAAGGCGGCCGATGCGTGGCAGACTGGCAAGGACTATCCCGGCTTCCACCAGACGGCTTCCGTCGTGAGTCCCTATATCTATGAGGAAACCAACTGGGTGGACGATATGGAACTGGCCGGCGTGGAAATGTACCGCCTCACGGGAGAGCGGAAGTACCTTCTGGAGGCCGTGGAGTATGGCAGGCAGGAACCCGTTACGCCCTGGATGGGGGCCGACAGCGCCCGCCACTACCAGTGGTATCCTTTTATGAATATGGGCCACGTGCACCTGGCGGCCGAGGGCAGGGAAGAGTTCATCCGCAACCTCCGCAGCGGCATCGCCCGCGTGCAGGACCGGGCGAAGGGGAGTCCCTTCCTCTACGGCATTCCCGGTATCTGGTGCTCCAACAATCTTACATCGGCCCTTCTGTCCCAGTGCATCCTGTACAGGCAGATTACCGGAGACTGCACCTTCCAGGAAATGGAAGGCTCGCTGCGGGACTGGCTCTTCGGCTGCAATCCCTGGGGCGTGAGTATGATTGTGGAACTGCCCCGTGGCGGCACTTATCCGCAACAGCCTCATTCCTTTATCATCAATTACAAGCTGGGCAACACCACGGGCGGCCTGGTGGACGGTCCGGTATACAGCACCATCTTTAATTCGCTGATAGGCATCTCCACCGAGGGCGGCAACAACTACGAGCCGTTCCAGCCCGGCAAAATAGTCTACCACGATTCCACGCACGACTACTCCACCAACGAGCCCACGATGGACGGCACCGCCAGCCTCACTTTTCCCCTGTCGGCTTATCAGATGGAAGGACGGCGGGAAGCGGGGAAGAATGTGCTTTTCCAGGGCGGCATCGTGCGAACGGATCCTTCGAAAAAGCGCATTTCGCTGGTGTTTACGGCGGCCGATAAGGCCGATGGGGCCGCGTCCATCCGGGAGACGCTTCGCCGTTTCGGCATCCGCGGTGCCTTCTTTTTTACCGGTGAATTCTTCGGGAAATACCCGCAGGTAGTGAAGGATTTGCTCTCCGATGGCCACTATGTGGGAAGTCACAGCTACGGTCACCTGCTGTACAGCCCTTGGGAAAACCGGAATGCGCTTCTTGTTTCCCGCGAGGAGTTCGAGGCTGATATCCGCCGCAGTTTCGAGGTGATGGCCCCCTTTGGGATCACACCTGCATCGGCCCCTCTCTTTATGCCGCCTTACGAGTATTACAACGCCACCATTGCCTCCTGGGCATGCTCTATGGGCCTGCAGGTGGTCAATTACACCAGCGGTACCTATACCAACGGAGACTACACCACGCCCGATATGAAAGGCTACCTCAGCAGTCAGTTCATTATGGACAAGGTGCTTTCCCTGGAGAAATCCCGGGGCCTGAACGGGTACATCCTGCTCATCCACCTGGGCACCGGGGACGCACGGAAGGATAAATTCTACACCCGTCTGCCGGAGCTCATCCGCATCCTGCGCCGTCGTGGCTATGAGTTTGTCCCTCTTGCAGAAGCCTGCAAATAATTTTTGCAGTTTCTTAAAAAGTTCACTTAAGTCTGGAGAGATGCTCGAGTGGCTTAAGAGGCACGCCTGGAAAGCGTGTATACTCCAAAAGGGTATCCCGAGTTCGAATCTCGGTCTCTCCGCCAAAATGCCTTCTACAGTATTGTAGGAGGCATTTACTTCAATATGTCTAACCTCATGCATAGAATCTGTTTGGCCCTGGCCGGGATGTTGGTCCTCGGCCTGCCGGCGCAGGCACAGTCTGCCGGGAAGGAAGCCGTCAAGAAGACGGTTATCAAGTATTGGAACAAAATCCATGAGCCCAAGGCCTATCTGGATTCTGAGCGGGTTTACCAACCGGGACGCTTCTGGAGCGTGCAGGCCGGCTACGAGATGCGGTCTGTAGGAACCAGCGTGAGGAGTGAAAATGTCCAGTTCCAGAATCAGCCCTACGATTTTACTCTGGAGCAGCGCCTTAAAGACCGTGCCGCGCACGAAGTGGGCCTGAAAATAGGTTATGGCGGTATCTCGCTGGGCCTTTCACACGAGGTGGGCCGAAAGGAAGGGGCCAGCAAAAGCATTTCCCTGGCCTACGAAAACACCTTCTGGGGGGCATCTTTCCGTTATTCACGCTACTCCAGTCTGGTGGAGGGCTTTATGGATTTGAAAATTCCCGGAAGCACCAACATTGATGCCCACACTCCTTTTCTGTCCACAGAGCCCGGAGAGATGGTGAATGTCATTGTGGACGGGTATTATGCCTTCAACCGGAAAAAGTTCTCCTATACGGCCGCCTTTGACGGGAAAACCCTTCAGAGAAAATCTACTGGCTCCTGGATCGTGGGCGCCAAGTATATGCAGGGCGGCTTTACCGTCAACCCCAAGGACGACGTTATCCTGAGCGTCTCCCAGGGCATCGGCAAATATTCTACTTACCAGTTCTCCCTGGGCGGGGGCTATTCCTTCAACTGGGTGTTGTTCCACCGGGATCCGGAAACCAGCAGGGATCTGGCCCGCCTGAGCAATCTCACCATCAACCTGACGGCTATGCCTATGCTCACGGTGTTTAACCGCACCGAAACCGCCCGGTACAAACAGACCGAGAGCTTCGTGTATACGGACGAGAATGCCGTAAAGGTGGCTATGATGGGAAACATCCAGCCCAATTTCATCGCCCGTGCGGCGCTTAACTGGACGGCGGGGCATTTTTTCCTGAATCTCTGGACAGATTACTGCGTATTCCGTTTCTATAACGAAAAACGCAGTTTCAACGCCGGCTCAGATATGCTTTCCGAGATGGCCCAGAGCGGAAAATTTACCCATTTCCGCGTGAATTTCTCCCTCAGCTACCGCTTCTAAGGCGATATTTTCGCTATCTTTGCACTCCAATATTGTGAGATATGGAAATCAAATTGCAACGTAAAGACATCCCGGTCCTTCTTCTGACCGGTTACCTGGGAAGCGGAAAGACCACCCTTCTGAACCGCATCCTTACCAATAAGAAAGGAATCAAGTTCGCCGTCATCGTGAATGATATCGGCGAGGTAAATATAGACGCCGACCTGGTGGAAAAAGGCGGTATCGTGGGCTCGACGGACGACAGCCTGGTGGCCCTGCAGAACGGCTGCATCTGCTGCACCCTCAAGATGGACCTGGTGGCCCAGCTCTCGGACCTGGTCCAAACCCACAAGTTCGACTACATCGTGATTGAGGCCAGCGGCATCTGCGAGCCGGCCCCCATCGCCCAGACCATCAGCACGATGCCGGCCCTGGCCCCCCAGGCCGTTCGCAGCGGTGCCCCCTATGTAGACTGCATCGCCACCGTGGTGGATGCCCTCCGGATGAAGGACGAGTTCGAAAGCGGCGCCGCCCTCCAGAAAGAAGACATCGGCGAAGACGATCTGGAGCGCCTGGTGATAGAGCAGATTGAATTCTGCAATATCGTGCTGCTGAACAAGGCGGCCGATGTGGCCCCCGAAGAGCTGGGCAAACTCAAGGGCATTGTGAAGAGCATCAACCCCGGCGCCAAGGTGCTGGAATGCAACTACGGAAACGTGGACCTGGACGAGATCATCTTCACCGGTATGTTCGATTTTGACGCCGTGGCCACTTCGGCCGCCTGGATTGCCGCCATCGAAGGAGAGGACGAGGAGGAAGAGGCCGAAGGCGAAGCGCTGGAGTACGGCATCGACACCTATGTCTATACCCGCCGTCCGGCCCTGGATCTGAACAAGTTCGACCATATGGTAGCCACCAAATGGCCGAAGAACATCATCCGCGCCAAGGGACTGTGCTATTTCTCGGACGACATAGACAAGTGCTACCTCTTCGAGCAGGCCGGAAAGCAGAAGAGCGTCAAAGACTGCGGCCTGTGGTTTGCCACGATGCCGGAGGACGAGCTCCAGGCTATGATGAACCGGGACCGCAAACTGAGGCAGGACTGGGATCCGGAGTACGGAGACCGTATGCAGAAGATTGTGTTCATCGGCCAGAACCTGGACAAAAAAGCCCTGGAACAGCTGATGGACAGCTGCCTGGCGGAATAGAACCCCTTAAATCATTTACACCGCTATGAAAAAAATCGTTTCCCTTTTCTTTGCAATCCTCTGCACTGCGGGTCTGTTTGCCCAGACCAACAAGATTCCTACCGTCAAGGAGATTGTTTCCGTTGAAAACGAGAATGTCAATCAGGCGGTACAAATCGTCAATATCCCCGTCGATGGAATCAACCACTACTGGCTTCACGTGGGAAATATGGGCATCGGCAACAAGGTGGTTCAGGTAGAACTGGACCCTGTTTACCAGCTCTATATTCCCCTCGGAGACAACATCACGGACGCAGTTGCCTATATGGAAGAGTTGAAGACCCTCTTCAAGGAGCCCAAAGGCACCAAGCGGGAAATCCAGGGCAGTTTCAAGCCCTTCTTCCCGGGAGAGAACCTGGAAACCATCCAGGTCTTTAAGAATAAGCCCCTTCTTACCAACCAGCTCCAGTTTGTCATCGAACGGGATGGTTATGAGCGGGTTGCCTATCTCTCCAAATCGGACTTCAACACGCTTCTTAACGGCCTGAAATTCCACGGGAAGCTGTATCCTTCGGAGATGTAGACACTTCACCCTCCCTCCGGTGCCGCGCCGGCTCTTCGCCACAATACGGGCAAAAATCGAGTTAAGAGCGGGCCTTTTCCGGATCTTCACCACAATATGGGCAAAAATCGGTTTAAGAGCCGGAGCCAGAGGGATATAAAAGTAGGAAAGGAACAAAAGAACGGGTCTTGCTGTCTCAGCAGGACCCGTTCCCATTCTAACCTAAAAACTTAACCTATTAAAAAACTATTCGGTCTTCTTAAGAACAAATACTGTGCCGAATTAGTTGTTGTTAAGCTCTTTGTTGGGCTTTACAGATAAAATTCTGATTTCCTTTAGGGGACGGTCCAGATGATCCGTGGGCTGGGCGGCGATTTTGTCAATCACGTGCAGGCCGGCGATGGTTTCTCCAAAGACAGTATACTCCCCGTCCAGGTGAACGCAATGCTCCGGATCCTGGACCAGGTAGAACTGGGAGCCGGAAGACTCCTTGAAGGGGTTGGCCAGGTCTCCCTGACGGGCGGCGGCGAGGGCCCCTTTCACGTGCCGGTGCAGGGGATTGCCATCGGCATCCCGCATTTCGGCCTTGATGGTATAGCTGGGGCCGCCTTCTCCCCAGCGGGTGACCAGGGATGTGTCCCGGGTGAAGGGGTCTCCTCCCTGGATCATAAAGCCGTTGATGACGCGGTGGAACAGCAGGTTGTCATAGTAACCGGCCAGGGCCAGCTTGGAGAAGTTGTCCCGGTGGAGGGGCGTATCCTTGAACAGGCGCACGCGGATGGTTCCTTCGGTGGTGACGATGTCAAACACTGGTTCTTCGGGGAGGGTGAGGGCCGCTTTGGTGGCGGCCAGGCTGTCCTGGGGCGTCAGGTCTACCGTTACCGTTTCTGTGCTGCGCGTTTTGCAGGAAAAGGCCAGGAGGCCGATGGCCAGGAGGATAAAGACAATCTTTTTCATCTTTCCGTTTTATTTTGTACAAAATTAGTAATTTTGTAAGACATATGGCAAACCCGTTGAAACAATTGGCCGGGGAGACCGCCATCTACGGCTTCAGCTCCATTCTGGCCAGGATCCTGAACTTCCTGTTCGTCCCCATCTATACCCGCACCCTTACCCAGATGCAGTACGGGGTGGTGACGGAGTTTATGGCCTACATCGCCATCCTGCAGGTGGTGCTGGTGCTGGGCCTGGAGACGGGGTGCTTCCGTTACGCCAACAAAGAAGGGGAGGACCCCCGCAAGGTGTATTCCGGCGCCCTCCTCACGGTCTTCGGCCTCAATCTGGCCTTCCTGGCCTGCATGGTGGCCTTCTCAGAGCCCTTGTCGGCCCTTATGGGGTATGCGGGCTACAAGCGCCTTATCATCTATGTGGCGGCCATCCTTTTCTGCGACAGCATCACCGCCATCCTCTTTGCCAAACTGAGGCAGGAGCACAAGGCCGTGAAGTTTGCCGTTCTCAAAACCGTGAAAATCCTTACGGAGACGGGTGCCAACCTGGTGCTGTTCTTCGTATGGCCCGCCCAGCCGGATTTCACGTACCCCATCTTCGCCATCCTGGTGAGTTGCGTGCTGTGCCTGTTGCTCTTTATCCCGGATGTGGTCCGGCTCAGACTGGTGTGGGACGGAGCCCTGGTTAAAAGGATGCTGGTGTATTCGCTGCCGCTTATGATTGCGGCGCTTCCGGGCGTTGCCAACGATTTCCTGGACCGGGTGCTGTTCCGTTTCTTCGATACGTCATCGGCCCAGTGGCAGGCCACCCTGGGGGTGTATCAGGCGGCGGTGAAGTTGGCCGTCATTATGAACCTGTTCATCCAGATGTTCCGCTATGCGGCAGAGCCGTTCTTCTTCCAGCGGGCCAAAGACAAGGGCTCCAAAGAGCTTTACGCCATGGTGATGGAGTACTTCACGGCTTTCTGCGGCCTGGTGCTGCTGGGCGTAGTGGGCTACATCGATATCATTTCGCTTCTTCTGGGAAGGGATTTCCGCGTGGGCGTGGGCGTGGTGCCCGTGATGCTTCTTAGCTATATGCTGCTGGGAATGCTGTTCAACGTCTCCATGTGGTACAAGCTCTCCGGCAAAACCAATATGGCCATCTGGATAACCCTGGCGGGCCTTCTGGTCACCATCGTGGTCAATGTGGTGTTTATGCCGCGCTTCTCCTACTGGGCATCGGCTTTCGGGCATCTGGCCAGCTACCTGGTGATGTTCGTCCTCAGCGCATATCTGGGCTCCCGATACTATCCCATTCCGTACAAATGGGGGCGCATCGGCCTCATCTTCCTGCTGATGGGCCTCACCTATGCCGGGCTCTATTTCTGCGGCCTCCGCGCCGGAGACGCCCTGGCGGTGAAAATGGCCGTAAATACCGGCCTGATAGGCGCCTATTGCGTAATGGCCTGGGTGCTGCTCCGCTCCCGGCCGCTTCCTCCTTCGGCATAAAAAATGGCGCAGGTCTGTCAGAACCTGCGCCATAAGCATTATCCCACGATGGCTACCAGCTGCGGGGATTGTCCTTCAGATACTGCTCCAGCTCTTCGGGCGTGCGGGCGGGCTGGTATTCCAGGCCGATAAGGCCGCGCACATCCTTGCAGTAGTTCACGCCCATGGCATCCAGCATAAAGAAGGTGTGGTCCAGGGAGCCGTTGAAACGGGCGAAGTCCTTGCGGTCGGCGTTGCACCACTGGATCTCCGAGAGGGCGCACATACGGGGCAGGAGCATATACTCCAGGTGTTCCGGAGTGGCGATGTATTCTGTCCACAGGTTGGCCTGTACACCCAGGATATGCGGTTGGGCTTCGGGGGTGAGGCCTTCGAAGGGCTCGTAGGAGTACACGTTCTCCACGGGCAGGAAACCGCCGATGGCGAAGGGCTCTTTGTCCCGCTCCTTGCTCTGATAGTAGTCAAAGTACATATAGCTGTTGGGCGTCATGATGGCGTCGAAGCCCTTGTTGGCAGCCTCGATACCGCCCTTCACACCGCGCCAGCTCATCACTGTGGCACCGGGAGTGAGGTTGCCTTCCAGCACCTCGTCCCAGCCGATAATCTTGCGGCCATTGTCGTTGAGGTATTTCTGAACACGGTCTGTTACGTAGTTCTGCAGCAGGTGCTTGGCCTGGGGGCCTTTCTTGATGCCCAGCTGGCGCATTCTGGCGGCGCACTTGGGGCAAACGTCCCAGGGATCCGGTCTGTTGGGCTCTGCGTCTCCTCCAAAGCACTCGTCACCGCCGATATGGATATATTCGGAAGGGAAGATTTCCATCACTTCCTTGAGCACACCCTCCAGGAAGGTGAATACCTGGTCGTTGCCGGCGCAGAGGATGTCCTTGGCCACACCCCAGCGGGTCCAAACCTCGTAAGGGCCACCGGTGCAGCCCAGCTCCGGATAGGCGGTGAGGGCCGCCACCATATGACCGGGAAGGTCTATCTCCGGGATGACGGTGATACCGCGCTCGGCCGCATAGCCCACGATTTCCTTCATCTGCTCCCGGGTATAGAAGCCGCCGTAGCGGATGCCGTCATTGGAGCTCCAGTCCTTCTTGACCACGGTTCCGTTGCGCCAGGCGCCCACTTCCGTGAGTCTGGGATACGCCTTGACCTCCATTCTCCAGCCCTGGTCGTCCGTCAGGTGCCAGTGGAAGCGGTTCAGCTTGTAGGTGGCCATCACGTCCAGGTACCTCTTGGTTTCCTCGATGCTCCAGAAATGACGGCTGGGATCCAGGTGCATTCCGCGGTAGGCGAAGCGGGGCTGGTCCTCGATGCGGCCGCAGGGGAGCACCCAGTCGCACTGGGCCTTCGAAGAGCCGTAGATGGCCGGAGGAAGCATCTGCTTCAGCGTCTCGCAGGCATACACGAAGCCGTTCAGGGCCGATGCCTCCACGCGGACGGCCTTGGGCTGGATGTCCAGCACGTACTGCTCGGGGGCCAGGGAAGCGTTCCTGACGAAGGCGATGCCGCCGTCGGCCTGCTTGGTCTTGACGCCCGTGGCGGTCTCAAGGGCCGATACAAAGCGCTGGACAGCGGCCTTGGAGGCCTCATCCATAGCGGGGTCCACGGCGATGGCCGTGCCCTTTACGTTGTACGTTCCCTCGGTAAGATTTACCTCATTGGGGTAGGGAATGACGGAAAAAGCTTGCGGGACGGGCCGCTGGCAGGAAGCCAGCAGGGCGAGAGCCGCGATGAAAATGGAAATTCGTTTCATAGCAGGGTTAAAAAGTTAGCTGTGCGAAGATAGTAATTATTTGTGGTTGTATCAAGCCTGTTTCAGTACAGAAGAAGCCCCAGCGCCGCCCCGCCCAGAATCACGTAGATAGGATTCACCTTGCCCCAGTAGGAGGCGATGAAGGCGACACCGAGCAGCACCCAGCTTTTCCAGTCCGGGAAGTTCTCGCTGACCACCTGAACAGAAGGCACCCCGCCCGTCCAGGTGGTCTTGATGATGAGGATGATGGCGGCGGCTCCGATGAGGCCTACCACGCTGGGTTTGAGCCAGCTCATCGTCCCGGCATACAGCCGGCTGCTTTTGAACTTGAGGTAAAACTTGACGATGAGCAGCATGATGATAAACGAAGGAAGGATGAGGGCGAGAGTGGCGGTCAGAGAGCCGCAAACGCCCAGAAGGTGGCTTCCGGTGGCGTTAAAAAGCACTTCGTACCCCACATAGGTGGCGCTGTTGATGCCGATGGGCCCCGGCGTCATCTGGGAAATGGCCACGATGTCCGTAAAGGCCGATTCGCTGATCCAGGGATGCTCCACCACCACCTGGTTCTGGATGAGGGACAGCATAGCATAGCCTCCGCCGATGGTGAAAGCGCCAATCACGAAGAAGGTCCAGGCCAGCTGGCCGATGAGCATCAGTGTTTCCATCGGCCTTCTTTATAATAGGTTATGCTGAAGCCCAGCACCAGCACGCAGAGGATGATATAGACCGGCGACACGTTGAGGAAGGCCACCAGAAACAGGGAGCCGATGGCCAGCAGCCAGTGCCAGATGTTCTTGCAGGATTTCCGGGCCATGTTGATCATGGGAACGGCGATGAGGGAGATGACCACGGGCCGAATGCCCTTGAAGGCACGCTCTACCCAGGGGTTGTCCTTGAAGGCGGTGAAGAACATCGCGATGGCCAGAATGCCCAGGAAAGAGGGGAGGATGCTGCCCAGGGTGGCCACTACACTGCCTTTGAATCCTCTCAGCTTGTGTCCGGCGAAGATGGAAATGTTCACGGCCATCACCCCCGGCGCACTCTGGGACAGGGCAACGATGTCTGGCAGTTCCTCGTCCGAGATCCAGCCGCGGCGGCTCATTTCGGCCTGGATGAGCGGAATCATGGCGTATCCGCCCCCGATGGTGAACGCTCCTATCTTGGCGAACACCCCGAAAATCTGCCACAGTGATGCTTTCTTTTCCATAGGTTACAAAGTTAACTTATTTTTTGTGAATTTTCTTTCAAAAAAATTTGTCAGTTCAAAAATAGTTGCTACCTTTGCAGTCCCGTTTGAAACGAACGGGATTTTTTACGGCTCATTGACAATATTGAAAGACTAAAAGTACAAGCAAGTACCGAGAAAAAGTGTAACACTTTTTACTTTAAACGAGCGTCAGTTTCTTAATAGAAACAGCGTCAGGCAAGCTAGTCATTTAAA
>ONWU01000020.1 GCA_900321655.1 uncultured Bacteroidales bacterium | reverse complement strand
GCGGTGAGGAACCACCTCTTCCCATTCCGAACAGAGAAGTTAAGCTCACCATCGCCGATGGTACTGCCCCACCAGGTGGGAGAGTAGGTAGCCGCGGTTTTTTGAAGGTCCGAGAGTTTTGTGACTCCCGGACCTTTTTGTTATCTTTGTGGTAGATTGATTGCCTATGAAAAGAGTTGTCATTACGGGAATGGGAATCTGGTCCTGTCTGGGCGTTACGCTGGACGAGGTGAGGGATTCCTTATATAATGGTAAGAGCGGGATTGTGCTGGATCAGGCCCGGAAGGAGATGGGATTCCGGAGCGGACTCACTTCGTGGGTTCCCCAGCCGGATCTGAAAAAGGAACTGCCCCGTTCCCAGCGGGTCTATATGCCGGAGCCGGCCCTGTATGCATACTGTGCCACCCGGGATGCCCTCAGGCAGGCCGGAATAGATCAGGATTACCTGGATGCCCACGAGGTGGGCCTTCTTTATGGAAACGACAGCACGGCCCAGGCCGTGTACAACTCTATTGCCAAAATCTACGAAAAGAAAGATACCATGCTCTGCGGCAGCGGTGCCATCTTCCAGAGCATGAACTCCACCGTAACCATGAACCTCGGGGTTATCTTCCGCCTCAAGGGCATCAACCTCACCGTTTCCGGGGCCTGTGCCAGCGGTTCTCACGCCATCGGCCTGGGCGCCCTCCTCATCCAGAACGGTCTGCAGGAGATGGTGGTCTGCGGCGGTGCGCAGGAAGTGAATCCTGAAGCCACCGGCTCTTTCGACGGCATATCGGCCTTCTCCACGCGCGAGGAGGCTCCCACCCGGGCTTCCCGTCCCTTCGACCGGGACCGGGATGGCCTGGTGCCGGGCGGCGGTGCCGCCACCGTCATCCTGGAAGAGTACGAACACGCCGTCAGGCGCGGTGCTCCCATTATTGCGGAGGTGCTGGGCTACGGCTTCAGCTCTAACGGAGACCATATTTCTTCCCCCAATGTGGACGGCCCGGCCCGTTCGCTGGAAATGGCCATTCACCGTGCCGGCATCGGCCTGAAGGAGATTGGCTATGTGAATGCCCATGCCACTTCCACGCACGTGGGAGATGCCAACGAAGCCAAGGCCCTCCTGCGGGTGCTGGGAGAAAAGACGGTTCCCATTACTTCCACCAAGAGCCAGACCGGCCACGAAATGTGGATGGCCGGCGCTTCGGAGGTGATTTACTCCATCCTGATGATGAAAAACGATTTCATCGCCGGGAATATCAATTTCGAGAATCCGGACGAGGACAGCTGTCATCTCTGGATTCCCGCTCAAACCGTTGAAGCCCATTTCGACACCTTCCTGTCTAATTCTTTCGGCTTCGGCGGCACCAACTCCACCCTAATCGTGAGGAATGTCTAAACAGTACATCATCATCGGAGGCGGCCTGGGAGGCCTGTTCCTGGGCAAACTGATGGCCCGGGCCCGGATGGAAGTAACCATCCTGGAACAGGGCCTGCAGCCCGGCGGTGCCCTCCAGACCTTCGTACGCGAAGGCATCCGCTTCGACACCGGCTTCCATTCCGTGGGCGGGATGGAGCCCGGCGGTCCCCTCCGCAAAATCATGGAGCCCTTCGGCTTTACGTACCTTCCCTGGGAAAAAGCTGGAGAGGACGAATGCATTGACGGCGGGCCCTTCATGAGGGTATCGGCCGGTACGCCCTTTGAGATGGAGCATGTGGTAAAGCCCTACGAGGGAAGCACCTGGCGCCTTAGGGGCGGCGGAAAAACCCTGGTGGATGCCCTGGTGAAAACGCAGGATGTGCGTCTGGGGAAGAAGGTGGTGAGTATCTCGGACCGGGAAATCCTCTGCGCAGATTCCAGTACCTTTAGGGCCGATGTCATCATATCGGCCATCCATCCCCGCCTCACTTTCTCCCTGGTGAAAGACCACGTGCGTTCTTCCTATCTGAAGCGTCTTAACAAGCTGGAGGACGGCCCCGGCGCCGTTACGATGAACTGCAAGCTGAGGGATGGAATGCTGCCCTGGCTGGATCACGACATCTTCATCCAGGACAAAGTGATGATCCATTTCGGAGAGAAGGACGAAGACGGCTTTGCCAAAAGCCTGGATCTTCTGGGTTTTGCCCCCATCACTCCGGAAGAGCTCCAGGAGATAGCGGCCACCCGTATTCCGGATATCCGCTACGCCATAGACAAGTTCTGGGTGAGTACGCCCGAAACCTGGGAGCGCTACACCGGAACGCCCGGCGGGACGGCCTTCGGCATCGTGAAGCACACATCGGCCGATTTCCTGCCGCCCCAGACGCCCATTCCCTGGCTCTTCCTCACGGGCCAGAACATCGGCCTCCACGGGGTGCTGGGAACCTGTGTGAGCGCTATGAATACCTTTAACGCCATTGTGAAATGAAAGTTGCTTTGGTAACCGGCGGCAGCCGTGGAATAGGCCGCGCCATCTGTGAAGAGCTTCACAGGAGGGGCTATTACGTTCTCATCAATTACGTTTCCAACGATGCGGCGGCCCGGGATTGCCTTTCTGCCATCGAAGGGCAGGGAGAACTGCTGAAGTTTGACGTGGCCAGCCCCGAGGCCGTGAAAGCCGCCCTGGAAGGCTGGCAGCAGGCCCATCCGGAAGAATATATAGAGGTACTGGTGAACAATGCGGGCATCCGCCGGGACAATCTTCTCATCTGGCTGGAGCCCGAGGATTGGAGCCGGGTGCTGGATACCAACCTCAATTCCTGGTACTATGTAACCCGTGCGGTGTTGCAGCCCATGCTGGTGCACAAGTTTGGCCGCATAGTGAACGTTACTTCCCTCAGCGGCATCAAGGGCCTTCCCGGCCAAACCAATTATTCGGCCGCGAAGGGCGGGCTCATCGCCGCCACCAAGGCCCTGGCCCAGGAAGTGGCCCGGAAGAAAGTAACCGTGAACGCCGTGGCGCCCGGTTTTATCCGAACGGATATGGTGGAGGGGCTGGATGAAGCCGCGCTCAAGAAAGACATTCCCGCCGCCCGTTTCGGGGAGCCGCAGGAAGTGGCCGCCGTGGTGGGCTTCCTGGTTTCCCCGGAAGCTTCCTATGTGACGGGAGAAGTGATTTCCGTTAACGGAGGCTTGTATACTTAGCCAGCGCGGCGCGAAGAATTTCCAGGGAACGGGAGAGGTCTTCTTCCTTTAAGACATAAGCCATTCTCACCTGGTTTTTGCCCAGGCCCGGCGTGCTGTAAAAGCCGGCGGCCGGGGCCATCATCAGCGTTTCTCCATCCAGGCGGAAGTCTGTGAGCAGCCATTTGCAAAAATCCTCCGCGTCCTCCACGGGAAGGCTGGCCACGGTATAGAAGGCACCTTCCGGCATAGGGGAGTATACCCCCGGTATCTCGTTCAGGCCCTTGATGAAAAAGTCTCTCCGGGCCTTGTATTCCTCGAAGCACTGCCGGGCATAGTCTTCCGTTCCTTCAATGGAGGCTTCGGCTACGATCTGGCCCAGAAGAGGCGGGCTCAGGCGGGCCTGGCAGAATTTCATCACGGTATCGTGAACCTCCCGGTTGTGGGTGACCAGCATGCCGATGCGGACACCGCATTCGGAGTATCGCTTGCTTACGGAATCTATCATGACCACGTTCTCCGGAATGCCCAGCTGCATGGCGCTCAGATAAGGTTTTCCGTTGTATACGAACTCCCGGTAAACTTCGTCCGAAAAGAGGAACAGATCGTTCTTGACCACTATCTCCTTGATCTTCTGAAGCTCCTCGGGCGTATAGACATAGCCCGTGGGATTGGAGGGATTGCAAAGCAGGATGGCCTTGGTGCGGGGCGTGATGGCCTTTTCGAATTCCTCTATGGGAGGAAGGCGGAAGCCTTCCTCAATGCGGCTGGTGACGGTTTTCACGCTCAGGTGCACCGTCTTGGCGAAGGAAATGTAGTTGGCGTAGCCGGGCTCCACCATGATAATCTCGTCCTCCGGGTCCAGACAGGACAGAAGGCCCAGGAGGATGGCCTCCGAGCCGCCGCAGGTGACGATGATTTCATCGGCCGATACTTCTATGCCGTATCTCTTGTAATAACCCGTCAGTTTTTTCCGGAGGCTGGAGAAACCTTCTGAGGGGCTGTATTCCAGGGTTTTCCTCTCCAACGCCTTGAGAGCCTCCAGGGCCTGGGGCGGGGTGGGGAGATCCGGCTGGCCGATATTGAGATGATACACCTTGACTCCCTCTTTTTTGGCTGCCGCCGACAGCGGCGCCAGCTTCCGGATGGGGGAGGAGGGCATCCGAGAGCCCAGGTTGGAGATGTGGGGCATATTATTTAAAGGATTCCTAACATACGGCCGCGGACCAGGAGGGCGGCGCCCATCGGGGCGGCCTTCTGCTTGAGCTGCGTGAGCTTGATGGTGGTATCCTGGTGGGCGATATTGAGCACGTGGCGCTTGATGGCGGTGCGGATGGGCAGCATCAGGAAGTCTCCGGCTGCTACGGCTACCTTTCCGCCGATTACCACCAGCTGCGGGTTGAAGATGTTGATGAGGCCGGCCAGCCCCTTGCCCAGGTTGGTGCCCAGCTCTTCCACCGTTTCAATGGCCAGCGTATCTTCGCTCTTGACGGCGTTCAGGATATCGTTCAGGTTCACCTTGCCGTCGGCCTTGTATTTGGCAGCGAGGGAAGAGGCGCGTCCGGCGGCCAGGTTTTCTCCGATGAGGCGCACCAGGGCCGATCCGGAGACGCCCGTCTCCAGGCAGCCGATCTTTCCGCAGCGGCAGATTTGTCCGTTGTCCAGGAGAGGGAAATGGCCGAACTCTCCGCTGTACCCGGAGGTACCGTAGTACAGGTTGCCGTCCAGGATCATGCCCATCCCAAGACCCCAGCTCACGTTCACAAAGAGCATGTTTTTCTCCTTGAGACCGCCGCCCAGGTATTCTCCGTACGTCATGGCGCGGGAGTCATTTTCCAGTACCACGTGAACATTGAGGTCCTCTTCCAGGATTTGGGAAATGGGCCGATGCTCGTCGAAAGAGAAGGTATTGCTGTAGCCGGTGACGGGATTCACGCGGCCGGGGATGCTGAGGCCGAGGCCCATGATCTTGTTCCAGTCCACATCCACCTTGTCCAGGTATTCACGGATGGTGGAAGACATCAGGTGGATGGTGCTCTCGTTGGCTTCCATCACGAAGGGAATGTCGTCCTTGAAGTGGATGAGACCACCCTTGAAATCCGTTACGGCTATGCTGGCGTGCTTGTTGCGGATGGCTACGCCCACGAAATAACCGGCTTCGGGATTGAGGCCGTAGATGGAAGGCCGACGGCCGCCGGAGGTGCCGGACTTGCCCAGGTCTATCATAAATCCCTCGCTCATAAGCTCTCCTATGAGTTTGGTGGCGGTGGGGACGGAAGCGCCGATGGCCTCCGAGATGGAGGCTATGCTATGTTCTCCGTGCTCAATACACAAATAGAGAATTGTTTTCTTGAGCAGTGAGTTTTTATTATCTTTTTTATCGAGGAAAGTTTCTCTCATAGTGTAAAGTTTTTTAACCCGCGCAAATTTAAGAAAATAATATTAAACGGACAAGGGCTTGAATAAAATTTTTTTAAATGCATCAATCCGGAAAAATGATTAACTTTGTGCTTATGTTTGTGAAGTTTAAAACCTGGTGGCGGGAGTTCCGTCTGTCGCTGAGAATCAAGATGATTCTCTCCATCCTGTCCATTGCCGTGGTGCTGCTGATGTCCATCGTCATCTCCTGGCTGGAGTATCGGCACATGTCCAATTATGTGTCCGGCATGATAGCGGATGACATCACGGACCTCCACAACACCCAGCGCCTGGTGGATGCCGTGGACCAGTACAATCTGCAGCTGCTGGCCGTCATCGGAGACGATAACATATCGGCCCTGCCGGATTTCGACAGGGACGGTTTCCTGGCGCACTGCGATTCCCTGAGGCAGTCTGTGACCGTTTCCACCGCTCCTCTGGCAGATTCCGTGATGTATGCCTATTCGGCCTATATGCTGGCATCCATGGAGTTGGAAGAGGTGCTGGAGAGCAATTTCATCAACACCCGGGACTGGTATTTCAACCGTCTTCAGCCCATCTTCGTCCGGATGAGGGGCTATATGGACCGCCTCAGCGAAACCATCCACGCAGACCTTCGCCGCAACTCCGTAGACTTTGACAGCGGTTTCTACCGCAGCATCATTCCCAGCGCAGCCTCCCTGGCCGTGGGAATCCTCCTGCTGTTCCTGCTGATGTTCTTCATCCTGACGTATTACGTAGACCCTCTCTACCAGATGCTCACTTCCCTGAAGGATTATCTGGGGTATCGCCGGCGGTACACGTATACTTTTGACGGAAACGACCAGCTGGCAGATCTCAACCAGGCCGTGACGGACCTCGCGGAAGAAAACCGCTCGCTCCGCAAGCGGATAGCGGAAATTAAAGAGAGTAAGAGAAGTGAACCTGAAAGTCATCTCCCGTAATGTGGGCGTGGCACTCCTGGTGAGTGCCCTCTTCATGCTCCTGTCGGTCATTGTGTCCCTCATAGACGGGGGAGACAGCGCCCTGGCGCCGCTGCTGATCAGTTTCACCATCACCTTCATCGTGGGCGTTTTCCCCTTTATCTTCACCCGCAAGAACGCCAATATCTCGCTGAAGGACGGCTTCATGATCATCTTCCTGTCCTGGCTGCTGTCCTTTATTTTCGGCGCCCTTCCGTATGCGCTGTGGGGCGGTCCCTTCACGGTGATCAACGCCTGGTTCGAGAGTGTTTCCGGTTTCACCACTACGGGTGCCACCATCCTGGAAGATGTAGAGGCCCTGCCCCGAAGCCTCATCTTCTGGCGGGCTTCCACGCACTTTATCGGCGGTTTGGGAGTTGTGGTTTTCCTGCTTCTTATCATCCCCAATACTTCGCCCATCCGCCTTCGGCTCACCAATATGGAGCTTTCCTCCCTCTCCAGGGACGATTACCGCAGCCGGGCCAACAAGTCCGTCTCCATCTTCGCTTCCGTATTCCTGGGTCTCGGCGCCCTGGCTTTTGTCAGTTATCTGCTGGCGGGCATGAACTGGTTCGATGCCATCTGCCACGCCTTTACCGTCTGTTCTACCGGCGGTTTCTCTACCCGCAACCTCAGCATCGCCTCTTTTGACTCCACGGCCATCTCCGTCCTCACCATTGTCTTCATGTTTCTGGGGTCCGTGCACTTCGGCATTATCTTCATGGTGATTGTCGGCCGTAGCCTCCGGCCTCTTCGAAACCCCATCCTCCGCTTCTACGTGGCGGCCCTTGCCGTTATCTCGGTGGTGACGTCGCTTTCCCTTAAGCTGGATTCGGCCGATATGACCTGGGGAAAGGCCTTCCTGGACGGTACTTTCCAGGTGGTGAGCTATGCCTCTACTTCGGGTTTGGCAGTGGCCGATAATGCCAACTGGCCCATGCTGGCCTGCTTCATGCTGGTGCTGGTGTCGCTGGTGTGCGGCTGTGCAGGCTCTACCTCCGGCGGCCTTAAGGTGGACCGCGCGCTGGTGCTGTTCAAGGCCATCCGGATGCAGATTCGCAAGACCCTCTACCCGTCCACCATCTTTGAGGTGCGCCTGGGCCGCCGCATCCTGCACGACGAAGAGATTTATCCGCAGGTCTTGTACATTGCCATGTACTTCCTTCTGGTAGGGATTTCCACCGTGATCTGTATGCTGGTGGGAGACCCCAACAACCACGCCATCCTGGGCTCCATAGCCTCTTTGAGCAATGTGGGCCCGTCGCTGGGGGATATCGGTTCCATGGGCAATTACAACGCAGAGCCGGCCATCCTCAAGTTCATCTTCTCCTTCGATATGTTCCTCGGCCGCGTGGAGATTTATCCCGTGTTCGCCGTTATTTCCGGCATCTTTAACAGGAAGTACTAGTGGACCGCGCGGGCTTTCTGTATCAGACGTTTCTGGGCTGTTTTTCCTATGAAACCACCCCCTGCCAGGACAAGCTCCTGAGGCAGGTGGCGTCCTTTGTGACGGCCGATGAGGACATCCTGGTGGTGAACGGCTACGCCGGAACGGGCAAGACGTCGGCCCTTTCGGCGGTGGTTTCCGGCCTGACTTCCCTGCAGGTTCCCTGCGTGCTGCTGGCTCCTACCGGCCGCTCGGCCAAGGTGCTTAGCGGCTATTGCGGGAAGCCGGCCTCCACCATCCACAAGCATATCTACCGGCAGAAATCCTTCGGGGCCGATGGCCTGGGCCAGTTCTCGCTGGTCTCCAACAAGGCCCGCGGAACGCTGTTCATCGTGGACGAGGTCTCGCTGATCGGCATTGCCTCTTCGGAGGGGGGCGGGGCTTTCGGCAGCGGCAATCTGCTGGAGGATCTGGTCTGCTTTGTCCGCTCCGGGGTGGATTGCAAACTCATCCTGGTGGGGGATGCCGCGCAGCTGCCGCCGGTGGGCCTGGATGAATCTCCGGCTCTCTCTCCGGAGTATATGGAGGGCTTCGGCGGGGTGTCCTACGCCACGCTCACAACCGTGGTCCGTCAGGCGGAAGGCTCCGGCATCCTTCTGAACGCCACGCACTTGCGTACGCTTCTGGATTCAATGGAAGAACCCATCGGCCTTTCGGACCTGGCCCTTCGCGGGGAGGGTTTTCCGGATTTCCGGCGCATCGGGGGCGGGGAGCTCCTGGAGGCGCTTTCGGATGCCTATGACAAGTATGGTACGGACGAAGTGGCGGTGCTCTGCCGCTCCAACAAGCGGGCGGTGCGGTACAACGCCGGCATCCGCGCCCAGGTGCTGTACCGGGAAGAAAAGCTCTGCCGGGGAGACCGCCTGATGGTGGTGAAGAACAACTACCGGGAGGACATCGAGGGCACGGACTACATAGCCAACGGAGACCTGGCGGAGCTGGTTCGCATCCGCCACTATGAAGACCGCTACGGGCTCCATTTTGCCGATGCCACACTGTCCCTGCCGGACTACGGCGGCCAGGAAATCGAGACCAAGGTGCTGCTGGACACGCTGGATTCGGAGTCCCCGGCCCTCACCCGGGAGCAGTCGCAGGCCCTATGGGAAGGTGTATCGGCCGATTATGCCCATCTCCCCACCAAGAAAAAGCGGTACGATGCCATCAAGGAGGATCCTTTCTTCCGGGCCCTGCAGCTCAAGTACGCCCACGCCATCACCTGTCACAAGGCCCAGGGCGGCCAGTGGGACTGCGTGTTCATCGACAACCCCTTCTGGCAGGACTTCCTGGTCCCGGACGATCTGAAGTGGCTCTACACCGCCCTTACCCGCGCGGTGAAGACGGTCTATCTTGTGAACTTCTCTTCCCAGTTGTTTGTGTAGCGCTTCTGCGGCCCCTGGCTTTTCCTTTCCCGTCCCCGGGTTTTTCCTTTTCTGGCCCCGGTCCTCTTCCTCCCCGTCCCCGGTCCTGGGCCGTTGCGTCCCCGGTCCGCGAGCTTTCCGTCGCAGGTCCGCACTTTTCCCTGGGACCTGCGGCACCACAGGCCACCAGCCCCACTTTCCCGTCCCCGGTCCCGACCCATTTCACGGACCTGCGACAGTACTTCTCCGGACCTGCGACAGTACTTCTCCGGACCTGCGACACAAACCCCACGGACCTGCGACAGTACTTCTCCGGACCTGCGACACAAACCCCACGGACCGGGGACAGTACTTCGCCGGATGGATTTATTAAAAAACTTTGTACCTTTATGGTCATGAAAGCAACGAACTTTATCCTGGCGCTGGGACTGCTGGTGGCAGCACAGGCGCCCGCCGGGGCTCAAAGCAGGCTCCAGCCCATCCCTGTCGGCTATAAGTGGCTGAACAACAAGGAAGCAGTGTTTTCTTACGACGGCTCGTTCGAGGACGAGGACTGTTTCAAGCTCACGCTAAAGGGCAGCAAAACGATCCGTACCGAAGGCTTCCAGGCCCCGGAGAAGTACTCTGACTTCCCGCTCAAACCGCAGGGCGCCGTGAACCTCACCTTCAGCCCGGATTCCACGATGCTTGCTTTCACCCGCGACAACGATCTCTGGGTGGCAGATATCGAAAGCGGTAAGGAAACCCGCCTCACCACCGACGGCACGGAAACCATCATGAACGGTTACGCCAGCTGGGTGTATTATGAGGAAATTTTCGGCAGGCCGTCGCAGTACAAGGCCTTCTGGTGGAGTCCCGACAGCAAGACGCTGGCCTTCTACCGCTTCGATGACACCCAGGTACCGATGTTCCCCATCTACTCGGCGAAAGGCCAGGACGGGACGCTCCGCCGCACGCATTATCCCAAGTGCGGAGAGCGCAATCCGGAGGTGAAAATCGGCTTTGTAAAGCCTTCAGGAGGCGATATCGTCTGGGCCGATTTTGACGAAAAGCAGGATCAGTACTTCGGCACACCGTTCTGGGGAGCGGACAGCCGGCGCTTCTTCGTGAGCCGGGAGCCCCGCATCCAGAATACCCTGGATTTGTACTCCGTGTCTCCGGCCGATGGCAGCAAAAAGGCCATCTACCATGAGGAAGTGTCCACTTGGCTGGACTGGATTGAGGGAATGCTCTTTACGGACAAGGGCCTCTATATGGTCCGCAGCTTCGAGACCGGCTGGCAGCAGATTTACTTCCTCAGCTACGAGGGCCAGCTCAAACGCCTCACCGACGGCCCCAACTGGCGCATAGATCTGCTGAGGGCCGAAAAGGACGGTACGGTCTATTTCCTGGCCGAAAGGGATTCCCACGTCCGCACGGGTCTGTACAAAGTCTCTCCGAAGGGGGTGATATCGGCCCTGACCGATTCTTCGATGTACGTCATGGAAGTCTCCTTTGCCCCTGACGGAAAGCACTTTATCGCATTTACCTCCAACCTGAAGACGCCCTGGGAGGTTCGGATGTACAACCTCAAGGGCGCATCCGAGCTCATCGCCAGCCAGGGCAGTTACGAAGGTCCCACCGGAGAACTGGTTTCCATTACAACCCCCGACGGTCTGGAGCTTCCGGGCGTCATCTACTACCCCGACGGCTTCGACCCGGCCCAAAAGTACCCCGTACACGTGGACATCTACGGCGGCCCGGATACGCCCCAGGTGTTTGACCGCTGGTCGCACCCCGGCCGATACGGCTGGTATGCCCGTAACGGTATCATAGAACTGATTGCCGATTGCCGTGCGGCCGGTCACAATGGCCGAAAAGGCCTGGATGCAATTTACAAGCAGCTGAGTACCATCGAGATAGATGATTTTGTGGAGTGGGCCAAGTGGCTGCAGAGCCTGCCTTACGTAAAGGCCGACAAGATTGGCGTGGAAGGCTTCAGCTTCGGCGGAACCATGACTACGCTGCTGGTGGCCAATGCTTCGGAATACTTCCACTACGGCATTGCCGGCGGCGGCGTGTACGACTGGATGCTCTACGACACCCACTACACGGAGCGCTTCATGAGTACGCCCGAGGACAATCCGGAGGGCTATGAAAAGACGGCCGTCATCCACCGTGTGGGGAATTATCCCGCCAAGGAAGGAAGGGCCGATGGCCGTGTGATGCTGAAGATAACCCACGGAACCGGGGACGACAACGTCCACTTCCAGAACACGTTGCAGCTCATTGACGTGCTGCAGAAGCAGGGTGCGGCCTTCGAGCTGATGATCTACCCCGACGGCATGCACGGCTACAGGGGCTATCAGGGCGCTCACTTCCAGGCCGCCAACCAGGCCTTCTGGAAGAAGTATCTGCTGGATTAACAAGTTTTTTTCATTCCAAAGCTGGGTGGCCAGTTCAATTCTCTCGGCCCGGGGACGGTTGTGTGACTTCTCTTCTGGTCCGCAGCGTCCCCGGTCCGTGGGGTTATGTGTCGCCGGTCCGGAGAAGTACTGTCGCAGGTCCGTGAAATGGGTCGGGACCGGGGACGGGAATGTGGGACTGGTGGGCTGTGGTGTCGCAGGTCCCGGGGAAAAGTGCGGACCGGGGACGGAAAGTCGTTGGACCGGGGACGGAAAGGAAAAGCCGGGGCCAGAAAGGAGGGGCGGGGGGCCTTGCAGGAATAGGGGATTTTGGCTACCTTTGAGGCATGGAAAGTGAGTATATCTGGGATCCGCTGAGGAAAAAGAGCGTTCGGAACACCCCTGAGGAGGCGGTGCGGCAGTGGTTTATTTCCGTGCTGCACGAGGGCATGAAGGTGCCGGAGCATATGATGGGCAGTGAGGTGGCGCTCAGGCACGGGGCCAAGGAGTACAGGGCCGATATCGTGGTGTACAACCGGGAAGCCGGTCCGGTGATGGTGGTGGAGTGCAAGAGGCCGGAGGTGGAGCTGGACCAGGAGGTGGTGGATCAGGCACTGAGATATAACAATGAATTGAATGTAAACTACATAGCTGTTACAAACGGCCTCAAGACGTTCATCTTTGAGCGGCAGGCCGATGGGTGGCAGTTTATGGAAAAAGCCCCGATGTGGGAGGAGATGTTGTGCAGACATTAGCAGAACAATACCTGACTCATCCGGTTTTCCAACTGGTGAGTGATACGGCCGGGGAACTGGGCGTAAGGGCCTTCGTGATAGGGGGCTACGTGCGGGATTGTTTCCTGGGCAAGCCCAATGACGACATAGACATTGTGGTGGAGGGGAGCGGCATCCGCCTGGCCGAGGCCGTGGCCAAAAAGTGCCACGCCCGCGTGAGCGTGTTCCGAAACTTCGGAACGGCCATGCTTAAATATAAAGGTATCGAGGTGGAGTTTGTGGGAGCCCGGAAGGAAAGCTACAACCGGGATTCCCGTAAACCCATCGTGGAGGATGGCACGCTGGAGGAAGACCAACTGAGGAGAGACTTCACCATCAACGCCATGGCCTTCAGCCTCAATCCGGGGGACTACGGTGCCCTGGTGGATCCTTTCGGAGGCATCCGGGACCTGGCGGCCGGCATCATCAGAACCCCTCTGGAGCCGGAACAGACCTATTCCGACGACCCTCTGAGAATGCTCCGGGCCATCCGTTTTGCCGCGCGCCTGAGCACGGAGGAGCATCCCTTCACCATCGTACCGGAAAGCCTGGCCGCCATGAAGGCCATGGCCGACAGGCTGCAGATCCTGAGCCGGGAAAGGATAGTGGAAGAGCTGGACAAGATGCTGATGACGGCCCATCCGGCTATGGCCTTCGAACTGATGGAACAGACCGGCCTCCTGCAGCACTTCCTGCCGGAACTGAGCCGCCTGAAGGGCGTGGAAACGGTAGACGGCAAGGGACACAAGGAAAACTTCACCCACACGCTCCAGGTGCTGGAGAACGTGATCCGCTTTGAGAAGGAAGAAGGCCGCGAACCCAATCTCTGGCTGCATTGGGCGGCCCTTCTGCACGATATCGGAAAGCCCGTCAGCAAGCGCTACGCTCCCGGCCAGGGCTGGACGTTCCACGGCCACGAGGTGGTGGGCGCCCGCATGGTGCCGGAGATTTTCCAGAAGCTGAAGATGCCCCTCAATGAGAAGATGAAATATGTCCAGAAGCTGGTGAGCCTGCACCTGAGGCCCATCGCGCTGGTGGACGACGAGGTGACGGACAGCGCCGTGCGCCGCCTGCTGTTCGACGCCGGGGAGGACATAGACGATCTGATGCTGCTGTGCAATGCAGACATCACCTCCAAGAACCCCGCCAAGGTGGCGCGCCTCCGCCGCAACTTCGAGTTGGTGAAGGCGAAGATGGCCGAGGTGGAAGCCAAGGACGAAATCCGCAACTGGAAGAACCCCATCACGGGAGACTATATTATGAAGGTCTTCGGCCTGGAGCCCTGCAATACCATCGGCCAGTTAAAGGAAATGGTAAAAGACGCCGTCCTGGACGGAAAGATTCCCTACACCTTTGAGGCGGCCGATGCCTATATGCGGGAAAAGGCGGCCGAGATGGGACTGAAGGCCCATGATTGACAAGTACATCGCCTATATCCGGGACATCCGGCGGTATTCCCCCCGGACTCAGACGCTGTATGCCGATGCCTTGAACGACTTCAGCGCCTGGTGCGGAGGAGAGCCGGACCTGATTCCCTCCCGCCTGAGGGAATACGAGGCTCATTTGATAGAAAGGGGCCTGAAGCCCCGCACCGTGCACCTTCATATGAGCGCCCTCAGCGGCTACTGCAATTTCCTCATCAAGGAAGGGCAGCTGAAGTCCAATCCCGTGCGCGGCATCAAGCGCCCCAAGATGGAAAAGCGCCTGCCGGAGTACTATACGGAAAAGTCGATGGAAGAGTACCTGCAGGCATCGGCCCATGCGGCAGGGGAGGAGGAACTCGCTATCCTTCAGAGTCTTAAGCCTTCCGACAAGCTGGCTTCCGAGCTTTACAACCGCCGCCTCAGGCGCCTTATCGTGAGTTTGCTGTACACCACCGGCATCCGCCGGGCAGAGCTGATCGGCCTGCAGCGCAATAGTGTGGATACGGGCCGAAAGACCCTTCGGGTCAGGGGCAAAGGGGATAAAATGCGAGAAATTCCCCTCATCCCTTCCATTCTTGAAGAAATTTCACTATATTTACAAGCAGCTAGTTCGATGGTAGGGGTTGGTTCGCCTCAAAGCCCCCTCCTCACAACGGAAAAGGGTGCCCCCCTGTATCCGGAGTTGGTGGACCGGGCAGTGAAAACGGAACTGGACGGCTACGGCATCACCGGGAGGAAATCCCCCCACGTGCTCAGGCACTCGCTGGCCACCGCCCTCTTGGACGAAGGAGCAGACCTGAATGCCATCAAAGAGATGCTGGGACACGCCAATCTCGCGGCCACAGAGGTGTACACCCACAACTCCATCGAAAGGCTCAAGGCACAATATATGAACGCCCATCCCCGGGCAAAAAACGAAGAAAGTCATGATTAATGTCAAGTCCCTTAAGTTCAACGCAGACGAGAAGCTGCTGGACTTCATTGAGAAGAAAGTTGGAAAAGTAGAGAAATTCTTCGACAACATGGGTGATATCGATGTCACCCTCAGCCTCCTCCCGGATGCAGAAAACAAGAGCGTGAAACTCCAGACCCACATCCCCGGAGAAGACCTGATCATTGAGCGCAACGCCCACACCTTCGAGGAAGCCGTCACGGATGCCGCAGACGCCCTGAAGGAGAAGATTGTCCGTGCCAAGGAAAAGAAATTCGCTAAGTAATTGGCTGCACAGAAAGGATATATCGAAACGGACCGCCAGGTCCGGAGCATACTTGAAGATGTCCGTCGTGGCATCTTCAAGTGTGTATATTTGCTGATGGGTGAAGAGCCCTATTACCCGGAGCTGGTCTGTAACGCCATCCTGGAAAACTGCCTGCAGGACTGGGAAAAGGACTTCAACCAGACGGTCTGTTTCGGGGCCGATGTCACTGCGGAGACGGTGATCACCGCCGCGCGCCGCTTCCCGATGATGGCAGATCGGCAGCTGGTGGTGGTGAAGGAAGCCCAGCAGATGAAATCGCTGGAAGAACTGGCCCTTTACTGCGAGCACCCGCTGGACAGCACCGTGCTGGTGATCCTGATGCACGGGGCATCGGCCGATAAACGCCGCAGCCTGTACAAGACCGTCCTCAAGACGGGCGTCATCGTAGATTCTCCCGCCCTGAGGGACTACGAGATGCCGCAGTGGATTGCCTCCTATTACCAGGGACGGGGCCTGAAGATCCATCCGGAGGCTGCTCAGCTGCTGGCCGAAAGCGCCGGAACAGACCTTGGGAAGATAGCCGTAGAAACGGACAAGATGCTGAAGAACCTCCCGGAGGGAGTGCAGGAGGTGTCCGTGGAAGATATCGAGAAGAATGTGGGGGTAAGCCGCCAGTGGAGCGTTTTCGAGCTCACCAAATGCCTCAGCTATCGGCAGGCATCATCGGCCCTCAAGATTGCGGCCCATATCGGCGAAACCCCGCGCTTTGCCCTTCCGATGGTGATTGCGCCCCTTTTTACGCATTTCAGCCGCATCCTCAAATACCACGCGCTGATGCCCTCGCGCCCTTCCCAGGGGGATGTTGCGCGCGTGCTGGGCGTGAATCCCTATTTTCTCAAAGAGTACGACGCCGCCCTTCGCAATTACTCGCTCCCTCAGGCGATGCGGGCGGTTTCCCTGCTCTCGGAATACGATTTCAAGGGGAAGGGAGGAGACGCCGGTGAGGCCACGCCTGCGGAACTTTTCACGGAGCTGGTCGTAAAATTATTGAATATTTGAGATTTATTATTGCATTACAATAATTAATTACTATATTTGCCTAAACTTTTATTGATATGGCAATCATTGAAGTCAAGAACGTAACAAAGAACTTTGGCCCCAAGGTGGCACTGGACAATGTGTCGCTGGACATTCCCGAAGGCAAGATCTTCGGCCTGCTGGGCCCTAACGGTGCCGGTAAGAGTACCCTTATCCGCATCATCAACCGCATCACCATCGCTTCCGGCGGTGAGGTGTACTTCCAAGGTCACCCCATCACGGAAGAGGATGTCTCCCACATCGGCTATCTCCCCGAGGAGCGCGGCCTGTACCGCAAGATGAAGGTGGGTGAACAGGCTATGTACCTGGCCCAGCTCAAAGGAATGAGCGCCCGCGAGGCCGCCGTGGAACTGAAGAAGTGGTTTGTCCGCTTCGAGATCCAGGACTGGTGGAACAAGAAGGTGGAAGAGCTCTCCAAGGGCATGGCCCAGAAGGTGCAGTTCATCACTACGGTGGTGCATCGGCCCTCCCTGATGATCCTGGACGAACCTTTCTCCGGCTTCGACCCCGTCAACGCAGAACTGATCCGCAAGGAGATCCTGCGCCTGAAGGAGGAAGGCGCCACCATCATCCTTTCCACCCACAATATGGAAAGCGTGGAGGCCCTCTGCGAGAACATCGCCCTCATCAACAAGGGAAAACTGGTGGTCACCGGCGGAACGGATGAAATCCGCCGCCAGCACGGTCAGGACAATGTGGAGATCGAATTCACGGACGCCACCCTCACCCGCAGGAATATCGTGGTGGCCCGGGAGGAAGTGAATACCCGCCTGACGGAACTGATTAACCAGGGCGTCACCATCCATTCCTTCAAGGAAGTGATTCCCCGTATGAACGACATATTTATTAAACTGGTAACGGAGGAGGAATAGCTATGAACTTTCGTAAAATGGGAATTGTTATTCAGCGTGAATACCTGAATAAAGTCAAAAAGAAGAGTTTCCTTCTCATCACGTTCCTGGCACCCGTGCTGTTTGCCGCCATCGCCATCCTTCCTTCGCTCATTATGCTGGGCGCCAAGGAAGAGGCCAAGAAGGTGGGTGTCATAGACCACTCCGGCATTGTGATGCCTTTCCTCACGGACAACGACGTCACCCATTTCGTAGATTTGGGGGCCGATGCTTCGGCCGAAGAGGTGAAGGCAGATTTCGCCGGCTCCGGCGTGGATATCCTCCTCACCATCTCCGAACTGGACAAAGAGAACCGCACCGTGCAGGCAGACTGCTATTCCGAAAAGCCGATGGGAATGGATACGGGCAGTATGATAGAGGGCCGTATCAACGACGCCGTTGAGGCATATCGCATTGATTCCTATGGCATTGAGAACCTGGAGGAGATTATGGCCGGGGTAAAGTCCAACGTCAAACTGCGCACCTATACCATTGACGAGGCCGGTAAGGAAAGCATCTCCGAAAGCGGCATCTATATGGCCCTTTCCATGATTCTGGGCATGGCCCTGTATATGTTCATCGCCCTGTTCTCCGGAATGGTGATGAGCTCTGTCATCGAGGAGAAGAGCTCCCGCGTGGTGGAGGTGCTGATGTCTTCCGTGAAGGCGACGGAGCTGATGTTCGGAAAGATCATCGGCGTGGCTTTGGTGGCCGTTACCCAGTTTGTCCTCTGGATCCTTCTTACCCTGATGCTCCTGGGCATTGCCATGGGCATTGTGGGCAAGGACAAGATCATGGGCATGATGCAGGACGATCCCACCACCGAAATGGTGCAGCAGATGGGCGTTCCCGAGGGCACCCCGGTGGGAGATATGGATCTGGGCAGTGTAATGGCTGCCGCCCAGGACACCACGGGCGTAGCCGCCGGAGAACCTTCCGGTATGGAGGTGGTGATGAGCACCATCGGCAATATAGACCTGGGCCTCATCCTCTTTGCCTTCCTGTTCTTCTTCGTGTTCGGATACCTGCTCTACGCCTCTATGTTCGCCGCCATCGGATCGGCCGTGGAGAACGAGGGAGAAGCCTCCCAGCTGCAGCTGCCGGTCACCATCCCGCTGATGCTGGCCTTCTTCATCGCCCTGTATGCCTTCAAGGCTCCGGACAGTGCCATCGTATTCTGGGGCTCGATGATTCCGTTCACTTCGCCCATCGCCATGCTGGCCCGCATTCCTTTCGGAGTCCCTACCTGGGAACTGGTGCTGTCGATGGCCCTGCTGGTTGTCACCTTCGTGGTGTGCGCCTGGGGATCGGCCAAGATCTACAAGGTGGGCATCCTGATGTACGGTAAGAAATCTACCTTCAAAGACCTCTGGAAATGGCTGAAAATGAAGTAAAAAACAATCAGAAAGTCTGGTATCTTTTCTGGGCCCTCATTATCGTGGGGGCCCTGGTTGCTACCCAGCAGGCTTCGCTCCCGAAGGGGCTCAGGATTGAGTGGCGCCGCGTAGCTATGGACGGTCACCGGGCCGGTGCCAAGCCCATTACGGCCACCAACCTCTCCGAGTCCCTGGGCACCTTTACGGACAGTACGTATGTAACCCCTTCCGGCGTCTGTTTCCCGCTCGCTTCCGAGGTGGGGAAGACGGCTTCCCAGATGAAGGAGGCACAGGCCACCCTGGCCCCTCTGAAAGTGGTTATCGGCCACAGCGCCCGCGTAATGACGAACGACCGGGACAATCCGGACCTGCCTCTTGGCAATCTGTTTGCCGATGCGCTGAGAGACTATGGCTCCCGCTATTTCAAGGTGCCGATGGATTTCGCCATCACCAATTTCGGTGGGATCCGCGTGCCGATGCCGCAGGGAGAGGTAACCCTGGACGATATCTCCTCTATGCTTCCCTTCAAGAACTACCTCTGCTATGTGAAGATAAAGGGAGAGAACCTCACCAAACTCCTGGAGCAGCTCTCCGGAACCCAGTCCTTCCAGGCCATCTCCGGCGCTACGGTGCGGGTGAAGGCGCATAAGCTGGAATCGGCCCTGGTGGGAGGAAAACCCATTGATCCCCAGCGCATTTACAACGTTACCACCATCGATTTCCTGCTGGACGGAGGAGACAATCTCCGCATCGGCGCCCTGGCGGAGGACGTGAAGCTCTCGCACGTGCTGCTGATGGATGTGATGCTGGATTATGTGAAGGGTTGCGAGGCAAGGGGTGTCCTGGTGGATGCCCGGGCCGATGGCCGCGTAATTATGGAGGACTAGGTTATGAAAAGAGATACGATTATAAGAATGGTCCTTGGGCTGGTGGGCCTGGCCGTGCTGGGCTACGCCATCTATGTGGGAGAACAGAAGGGTAAACAGGTGGTGCATCACCTCACCCTTGTCCATGTAAACGATACCCACAGCCATATGGAACCGGATAAGACCGGGGATTACAAGGGAATGGGCGGCATTCTGGAAAGGGCCGTGTACATAGATTCCGTGCGTGTGGCCGATGGGGCCGATAACGTGCTGCTGCTCCACGCCGGAGACTATTCCCAGGGCTCCACATATTTCAACGAGTTTGGAACGGCCTATATGGTGAAAGCGATGAATGCCCTGAAGTACGATGTCATCACCCTCGGAAACCACGAGTTTGACAATGGCATCGAGGCGCTGGGAGAGGCCTTATCGGCCTGTGAGATGCCTGTTGTGGTGTGCAATTACGATTTTTCTCCCTTCGAGATGGGAAAATACGTGAAACCCTACGCCATTGTGGAGAAGGCCGGCCTGAAGATTGGGGTTATCGGCGTTCTGTGCCCCCTGGGCTCCGTGGTGCAGGGAGACATCGCCAACCGCCTTCCGATGCTGGATATGGTGTCTTCCGTACAGAAGTATGCCGATGAACTTCGTCCCCAGTGCGACCTGGTGATAGCCCTCACGCATATCGGCTACGAGGAGCACGGCCCCGGAGAAATGACAGACCCTGGGCTTTGTGCCGCCACCCGCAATATAGATATCATTGTAGGCGGTCACTCCCATACTTTCCTGGAGGAGGCCATGTACTGGCCCAACCTGGACGGCAAAAAAATTCCCATCGTCCAAACGGGATGGGAAGGTGTGTATATGGGAGAATTCCATGTGACCTGCGGTCACTAGGGAATTCTCCCATGAAAGATGTTCTGGCAGTCCACGTTACCCCCTCCCGAAACTCCTCCCCTCGGGGGAGGGACTTAAAGATCATAGGATGTTCATGGACTGTTCTCTTATCTTTTCGAGTTCGTCTTTCATACGGACCACCAGCTGCTGGATGCCGGCGTGGTTGGCCTTGGAGCCGGTGGTATTGATTTCCCGACCCATTTCCTGGATGATGAAACCCAGTTTCTTGCCAGGGAACGGGTCGGAATCTATTACCTCCATGAAGTACTTGCAGTGTTGGCGCAGGCGCACCTTTTCCTCGTTGATGTCGTACTTCTCCAGGTAGAAGATCATTTCCTGTTCCAGGCGCTCCGGATTGGGCTTGGTGGAGAGTTCCGCCAGGGCCTTGTCAAACTTTTCCCTCACCAGGGTGATGCGCTCTCCCTCCAGGGCTTCCACCTGGTCGTACAGGTCCAGGATGTTCTGCACGCGGCCGGTAACGTCCTGGTACAGGGCCTTTCCTTCGGTGGCGCGGTAGTCCGTCAGCTGCTGCAGGGCGCTGTCCAGGGCGGCCGATACGGCGGGCCAGTCCTCGGGGGAGACTACATCGGCCTTCTTGGCATCCACTACGTCCGGGAGACGGAGGACACTGCTGGCGAGGATGCTGCCCACGCCGGGGTCTTTCAGGAAGGTTTTGGTGAAGACGGTTTCCTTGTCCAGGGCCTGCACGGCGCTTTTCCAGTATTCGTGGAAGACATCGGCATTGATGCTGTGGGCCGCTTCGGAGGCGTTGGGCTCGTAGGTGATGAAAAGGTCTATGGTACCGCGCACCAGCTTGTCAGCAAGGCGCTTTCTCACTTCCAGATCTTTGTCCTTGGGAAGGAGGGAGCTCTTGATGGAGATATCTGCTCCTTTGGCGTTGAGGGTTCGGATTTCTAAGGTGAGCTTTCCGCTTTTGAGGGTGGCTTCGGCCTTGCCGTAGCCGGTCATAGATTGGATCATATCTTATTCTGTTATAATCAGTTGTATGTATTCTGGGATCAGGCCTCCGGCGCTGTCCTGGGAATCTGCCAGAAGTAGCAGTGTCTGCTTTCCGTCCACCTGGGGCCCCAGGCACATTCCTTCGTAATTGGCCAGGTTGAGGGGGCCGCAAAGGATGCGCGCCAGGAGGAACTTTTCTGCGGGAGCCTCAGGGTTGATGAGGTAAATCTTGGTGGCCGAAAAAGCCCTGAGTCTTTCCCTGAGACCGCCTCCGGGCACGCAGATTTCCCTTTCCAGCACGGCCAGGCGGCCATCCGGCAGGGCGGTGAGGGCCGATATGCCGTGCGCGTAGGCCGATGTCCCTTCGGCCTTGCCGACAGGGGCATCCATCCGGTAGCGGACTTCTTTTTCCTTCCGGAGGGTTTGCAGGCTGAAGGTGAGGAGGCGGTGGCTGTCTTCGCCGGGGAGGGGACATTCGGTGGTGGTCCAGAAATGGCCGTCCCGGTATGCCAGGGCCTCGAAGCCGGCGTTGGGGCTGCACTTTTTCAGCTTGTCCGGCACCTTGAGTTCCCGGCCGGTGGGAAAGCCGTCCCTGTTGTATTCGCGGATGGACTGGTCTCCTTCGGCCGATACCCAGAGGGTGCCGGTCTCCGGGACGTACACGACGTCTTCGTTGTCTTTCCCGGCTTCCTGGGAGGCGTTGCCGTAGAGCTCCAGGGCCCGTGCCTGCTGCAGCGTTCCGTCCGGGAGGAACTGGAGGGTGAACAGGTGCAGGCCGCCGCCGCTGGATTTGTCGTGTACCACGGCGTAGAGGGGCCCGTAGAGGGGAGTGATGCCGGAATACTGGCCGGAGGGAACGTCCAGGATCTGCTGCTCAAGCACCTGCGCACTGCCCATTTGCAGCGTGCAGAGTGCCAGGATAGCCGATATCAGGAAACCGCGTTTCACCCTGCAAAATTACTAATTATTTCTTGTATTTATTTGATGAGTTTTCGTTATCTTTGTAGATGCGGTTTAGGATGCCCGCGAACAAACTTTAAACGAATTGAGTATGGCAAAAGAAGCTGAAGGAACTGGAATCAACGCCGCCAAACTGAAGGCGCTCCAGGCTACCATCGACAAAATTGAGAAAGACTACGGAAAGGGTACCATTATGAAGCTGGGAGACCAGCCGGAATGGGATTCCTCACAGGTGATCCCCAGCGGTTCCATTTCCCTGGACCATGCCCTGGGCATCGGCGGTTACCCCAAAGGCCGCATCATAGAAATTTACGGACCGGAGAGCTCCGGTAAAACCACCCTGGCCATCCATGCCATCGCAGAGGCCCAGAAGGCCGGCGGCATTGCGGCCATCATAGACGCAGAACACGCCTTCGACCGCACGTACGCCAAGTCCCTGGGAGTAGATCTGGACACCCTCCTCATCTCCCAGCCGGACAATGGAGAGCAGGCCCTGGAAATTGCCGATAACCTGATCCGCTCCGGCGCCGTGGACATCGTGGTCATAGACTCCGTGGCCGCCCTCACCCCCCGTGCAGAAATCGAGGGAGAAATGGGAGACAACAAGGTGGGTCTGCAGGCCCGTCTGATGAGCCAGGCCCTCCGCAAACTCACGGCCAACATCTCCAAAACCAACACCTGCTGCATCTTCATCAACCAGCTGCGTGAGAAGATCGGCATCATGTTCGGCAATCCGGAAACCACCACCGGTGGTAATGCCCTCAAGTTCTATGCTTCCGTGCGCCTGGACATCCGCCGCACCACCCAGATCAAGGACGGTGAGGAGGCCCTGGGCAACCACGTAAAGGTGAAGGTGGTGAAGAACAAGATGGCTCCGCCCTTCAAGAAGGCAGAGTTTGACATCGTGTTCGGAGAAGGCATCTCCCGCAGCGGAGAGATCGTGGACCTGGGCGTAGAACTGGGCATCATCCAGAAGTCCGGCTCCTGGTTCTCCTACAACGAGACCAAACTGGCTCAGGGCCGTGAAGCCGTGAAAAAGCTGATGCAGGACAACGTGGAACTGTCCGAAGAAATCGAGTCCAAGATCCGCGAGGCCCTCGCCTCCGTCCAGGACTAGCCCTGCCCTCTTCCTATCATAAGAGCGACCTTCCCGGCCGCTCTTTTTGTGTTGTACCCACTCTCTTCTTGCCTTGCTCCCACTCTTTTCTTGCTTGCCCCGCTCTCTTCTGGCCTTACGCCCGCTCTTCGCCACAATACGGCCCAAAACCGGGTTAAGAGCAGGCGAAGAAAGGATGAGTCAATGAGCAGGGGCGAGAAGGCAGCGGGAAAGGGCGGCGAAGTGCTCTTCAGAGAGGATGCCGGCTTTGTGAAGGCCGTCCAGCGTGCAGGCTTCGGGGGTATGGTGCTGGCGGTAGAGCACGATGGCGTGGGCTTCGGTGCGGGAAAGGTGGGGGTGGCGGGCCAAATCTGCCTCCGGAAGGGTCCAGAGGGCAAAAGGAACGGGAGCAGAGCAGGTGACAAGGTCCCGAAGGCCGGCCAGCTTGTCGGCATCGAAGTGGTAGATTTCCAGCAGCTGCTCCACCGAAGAGTATCCGCCCAGCTTCTCTCGGTAACTCACTATCTTGCCGGCAAAGTAAGGGCCGATACCGGGAAGGGCCAGGAGCGAAGCGCTGTCTGCCCGGTTGATGTCCAGCAGCGGAATGTCTATGTAGGGCTTCAGACGCTGGAAGACGGAATCCGACACCACAAAGCTTTTGGCAAAGTCTGAAGGCCGACGGAACCGTCCTCCCTTAAGCCGATAATTGTCAATGGATTGCGCCTGCTTGAGGGAAAAGCCCAGGCGCTGAAGATCCTCCACCGAAACGGTATTGGGGTTGAAGCGGAAGCTCTCCACCCGGCGCGGGGCCGCTTTTTCCCGCACCGCCACGACGGCCGGGCTATGGGGCGCATTGCGACGGACGGTGACCGGGCCGGCGTCCCCCTCGGAGGCGCCAGAGGCCGCCGGGGCAGCCGAGGTACCCGGGGCAGTCGGGGCAATGCCGGCGCTATCGGCCCTATCGGCCCTTTCGGCCACCCCGAGCAGCTCCCTGGCAAGAGCCCGGTCCACCACGTAAACCGTGTCCGGGTGGTCCCGGTTGGCGGCAATACGGAGCACCGCGGCCTTGTGGATGAACAAGGCGGCTTCGTAACCGATGATCAGGAAAACAAGGGCGATGGCGCCCACCACGAAGCTGCTAGTCGGCTGCTGTTTTTTCTTCCCCTCCGTCATAACGCCTCTGATTAGCGGGTTTCGCCGGATGGGCCCCGGCTACAACTATCACAATCTCGCCTTTGGGTTCGTGGACGCGGAACCACTCCGCCACCTGCGCCAAAGTGCCTCTCCGGTGTTCTTCGTGCACCTTTGATATTTCCCGCGCCACAGAGCAGCGCCTGTCCTCCCCGAAGGCGGCGGCAAACTGTTCCAGTGTTTTCACCAGCCGATAGGGGGATTCATAAAAGACCATGGTTCTGGTTTCTGCAGCCAGGCTGGCCAGGAGGGTTTGCCGGCCTTTTTTCTGCGGCAGAAAGCCTTCAAAAGCGAATTTATCGCAGGGGAGACCGCTGGAAACCAGGGCCGGAATGCAGGCCGTTGCGCCCGGAAGGGTTTGTACTTCAATGCCTTCTTCGGCACAGGCACGGGCCAGCAGAAAGCCCGGATCCGAAATGCCGGGGGTGCCGGCGTCCGAGATGAGGGCCACATTGAGCCCGGAGAGAATGCGCTCTTTCACCAGTTCCACGGTCTGGTGCTCGTTGAACTTGTGATGGCTTTTCAGGGGCCGATGGATATCGAAATGCTTCAGCAGGACAGAGCTGGTGCGGGTGTCCTCGGCCAGAATGAGGTCTGCTCCTTTGAGGACTTCCACTGCACGGAACGTCATATCCTGCAGATTTCCCACCGGCGTGGGCACGATATAAAGGATACCTGCCACTAACCCAGTTTCTTGCGGATGCTCATCATAAAGTGATATACCACATCGCTCTTGAGGTTCCAGGAGGGGAAGCGCTCGCGGATGTAGTCTACGGCTTCGTCCAGGCTTTCCATAGCGTTGAGGTCTGCGATGGTTTGGTCATAAAGGGCAAAGTCTTCCTTGAAGAGGGTGCCGATAAACAGCGCGCGGTCCAGCAGGCTGATGCCGCTGCGGATGTTCTTCACCGAAAGGCCCGGCTTATCTTTGCGCCAGGGCAGGTTGGCGGTTTCGTCCTCCAAGGGGGCCGACGGGGCCGATGCTGCCGGTGCAGGGGCCGGTTCCGGTTCGGGTGCAGGCTGGGGAGCAGGCTCCGGTTCCAGGATGGACTCCAGGACCGGTTCGGGCTCTGCCACAGGTTCTTCCACAGGCTCCGGCAGGGGTTCTGCCACGGGCTCCGGCAGGGGTTCTTCCACGGGCTGGGGCTCTGCTACGGGCTCCGGTTCCCCGACGGGTTCCTCCACTCCAATTTCGATGTCCGTGAAGTCTACCACTTCGTCATCGGCCTGTATCTCACCCGCCTGCAAGGCGGAAATGCGTGCTTCCAGGGCGGCGATGCGTTCCTTGAGGGCGATCACCTCTTCCTGGAAATCTTGCAGCAATTCTTTTTGACTTTTATCCATAAATGACTAAATTTGTCAGTCAACAACAAAGATAAGGAAATGTTTTTGGAAAATTCAAAAAAATCGGGATGCATTGAAGTTATTTGCGGCTCCATGTTTTCGGGGAAGACGGAAGAGCTCATCAGAAGACTCAAGAGGGCCCAGTTCGCCAAGCAGAAGATAGCCACCTTCAAACCCACTGTTGACAAGCGCTATTCAGATCTTGACGTCGTCTCTCACGATTCCCACAGCATTTCCTGCGCCCCCATCAAAACCCCGGCTCGTATGCTTCAGATAGATCCTGACGTGCAAGTGGTGGGAATTGACGAAGCCCAGTTCTTTGACGAAAGCATCATCGAAGTATGCCAGGAACTGGCTGGCCGCGGCGTCCGCGTCATCATCGCCGGCCTGGATACAGACTACACGGGCAAGCCTTTCGGCCCGATGCCTGGCCTTATGGCCATAGCCGAAGACGTCCAGAAGGTGCACGCCATCTGCGTCCGCTGCGGCGCCCTGGCTAACAACTCCCACCGCCTGCTGGCTTCCAGGAAGCTGGTGGTTCTGGGAGAAAAAGATACGTACGAACCCCTTTGCCGGGATTGCTACCAGAAAGCACTGGCAGAAGACAATGAACAATAACCAATTTTTTATATACTATGAAAAAGAGTTTTTTATTCCTGGCTGCCCTGGCCCTTGTGAGCGTGGCTGCCTGCCAAAAAATCGAAACTCCTGAGACCCCGGATACTCCGGAGGTTGTCGCCCCTGAAGAGCCCGCAGTGGCTGAAAAACCTGAGACTGCCCTCAATGCCGAAGAAGTTGCCTATATCCTGAACGATGTTGCCGAAAAGGAAGAGGTCAAACTGTTCATCAAGAAGATGATCTTCATGGTAAGGGAGGGAAATGATTCCAGACATTTTGAGTTCAGTGTAGGTCCCCAGTCCGAAAACAATCCGGATCTCACTTACATTTCCGGCGCCCTGGGTCTTGTCCGGGGAGAACTTCATCCCATTGTGGTGGATATGGACCTGATGATTATGTCCCAGATTCCCATTGTGGGTCAGCTGGACCCGGCTCAGATTACCAAAAACTACGCCAAGGCCGGCCTCTCCCTGGACGACATCACCTGCGAGTACTATCTGTACCAGGCATCCAAGGGCTTTGACATCGCCGTTGCCAACACCTTCAGACTGGCCTTCCTCCGCGGAGAAGACGAAAAGGGCCACCGCACGATGGATCTTTACGTCATCAACCCTAATGATCCGGAGTTCCCGCCCTTCCCGATTGGTAACGTACTTAAATCCTTTATTAATCAGTAGTTTATCCTGATGAATATCCTGCAGATGCAGATGCTCGGAAAGGCCGACCCTTCACAGGTGCCCGGCCTTTCCCGTTTTTTCAAGACAGACCCCGGCCAGTATGGGGAGGGAGACCGGTTCCTGGGCATCAAGGTGCCTGTTACCCGCTCGGTGGTAAAGGACTGCTGGCGGCAGGTGAGCTTCCAGGATCTGGAGGAATGCATAACCAGCCCGTACCACGAGCTGCGCCTGGCTGCCCTCCTCGCCCTGGTGGAGATTTTCAAACGGCCCCTGGCTGGAGAAAAATATTTTTTGTGCAGTAGCCCCAAAAACCATTTTTCTCCAGTGGACACCGTCAGGAAGCAGTGCGTGGATTTCTATTTGGCCCATACGGCATCCATCAACAACTGGGACCTGGTAGATCTGAGCTGCTATCCGCTGTTGGGAGAGTGGCTTCTGGACAAAGACCGCTCCCTGCTATATGAGCTGGCCCGCAGCGGCAAAACCCTTTGGGAGCAGCGGATAGGCATCGTGAGTACAATGACCTTCATCCGGCACGGACAGTTGGAAGACACTTTTGCCATAGCCGACATACTCCTTCACCATCCCCACGACCTCATTCACAAGGCCGTGGGCTGGCTCCTTCGCGAGGCCGGCAAACGGGACAAGGCCGCCCTGGAGGCCTATCTTGCCCCCCGCTTCTCCACGATGCCCCGCACGATGCTCCGCTACGCCATCGAAAAATTCCCCGAGCCGGAGCGCCAGTCCTACCTCCACCCCGCCCGCTCTTAACCCGATTTCTGGCCATATCGTGGCGAAGATCCTGCTTCCGCCCGCTCTTAACCCGGTTTTGGGCCGTATTGTGGCGAAGATCCCGCTTCCGCCTGCTCTTAGATTGATTTCCGGCCGTATTGTGGCGAAGAGCAGGTGAAGGAGAAGCAAAGGACAGGGAAAAGGGGAAGAGGAGGATGGAAAAGGGAAAGGAAGCGGGAGGAGGTTGGTATTTAGGGAGGAAAAATGTATATTTGTGCTTAAAATAAAGCGGATGAAAGAGAGATTGCTTGGAAAGACACCGGCGGAACTCACGGAGATTGCCAGGGCGTGCGGCCTTCCTGCGTTTGCGGGGAAGCAGATGGCGCAGTGGCTGTATCAGAAGCGGGTGAGGAGCATAGCGGAGATGACAAACCTTTCCAAGCAGGGGAGGGAAGCGCTGGGTGAGAAGTATGAGGTGGGGCTCACCGGGCCGATAGATGTGCAAACCTCCCGGGACGGCACCCGCAAGTACCTGTTCCAGGTAACTTGCCCGGTGGCGGGAGGAAAGCAGGAAGAGTCCTGCATAGAGGCCGTGATGATTCCGGACGAAGACCGCAAGACCCTGTGTGTGAGCTCGCAGGCCGGGTGCAAGATGGCCTGCAAGTTCTGTATGACGGGCCGGCAGGGTTTCCACGGCAACCTGGATGCGGCCGATATCCTGAACCAGTTTTTCTCCATCGAGGAAGCCGGCGAACTCACCAACACCGTATTCATGGGAATGGGAGAGCCACTGGACAACTGGGACCATGTGAAGCGGGTGATAGAAGTGCTGACGGCCGACTGGGGCCTGGCCTGGAGCCCCAAGAGAGTTACCCTCAGCACCATCGGCGTGCTGCCCAACCTCAAAAAGTACCTGGAAGAAAGCAAGTGCCACCTGGCCGTGAGCCTGCACAACCCCTTCCCCGAAGAGCGGGAGGAGATGATGCCCGTGCAGAAGGCCTGGTCCATCACGGAAGTGGTGCGCCTCATCAAACAATACGATTTCACCGGCCAGCGCCGCGTGAGTTTTGAATACACGGTGTTCGAGGGCTGGAATTCCACCCCCCGTCACGCCGACGGACTGCTCAAACTCCTGAGGAACCTGGAGTGCCGCGTGAACCTGATCCGTTTCCACAAAATCCCGGACTTCCCGTACGGTACGGCACCGGACAGCCTGATGGAATCCTTCCGGGACCGCCTGAACGCCGGGGGAATAACGGCCACCATCCGCGCCTCCCGGGGAGAAGACATTTTCGCCGCCTGCGGACTTCTGGCAGGCAAACACAAAGAGAGAATATGAAAAAGATCCTTGCCTTACTGTTGCTGCTGCTGCCGCTTTCGGCCCTGGCCCAGGAGGAGGAATTCTCTTCCTTCGGCCTGGAAGCCCGTGATGCCAAAGCCGTCCGGGAAATCCGTTACCGGATGGCCCAGATCCGAAAGAACCGTCCCACGGTGGGCCTGGTCCTTTCCGGCGGCGGTGCCAAGGGCGCAGCCACGGTGGGCGTCCTGAAGTACCTGGAAGAGTGCGACATTCCGGTAGACCTGGTGGTAGGAACCAGTATCGGCGGCCTGCTGGGCTCCCTCTATGCCCTGGGCTATGATGCTGCGTATCTGGATACCCTTATCCATACCATCAACTGGGATATGGCCCTCAGCGACAAGGTGGACAAGAAGTACATTCCCTACGAGCGCCTCCGCTACAAGGAAAAATATGCCCTCTCGTTCCCCTTCTATTACAGGGACGAAGATTACCAGAACTACCTCAAGGGAGACGCTCCCTTTTCATCGGCCGTCAACCGTCAGCTGGACCTGGGAGCCGAGAGCAAGGACAAAACCCGCAAAAGCCTCAGTGAACTGGCCCAGGGCAATCTGATGGGTAGTCTTCCGGCCGGCTTTGTCTTTGGCCAGAACGTGAACCAGATCATCACCAGCCGCACGGTAGGCTACTCGGACTCTACGGACTTTTTCAAATTCCCCATCCCCTTTGCGTGCGTCGCCACGGATATGGCTTCCGGCAAGGCCAAGGTGTGGCACGACGGATCCATCAACCTGGCCATGCGCTCCACGATGAGCATCCCCGGTCTGTTTGCCCCGGTGAGAACCAACGGAATGGTGCTGACGGACGGCGGCATGCGCAACAACTTCCCGGTGAACATCGCCCGCGAGATGGGGGCCGATATCATCATCGGCGTCAACCTGGCACAGGAAAACCTCAAGGCCAATGAGATCCAGAATCTGGCCGATATCCTCTCCTCCACGATGGATCTTCTTGCCAACAGTGTTTACGAGAACAATGTCAGTTCCGTAGACGTGCACATCCATCCCAATCTGGAAGGATATAATATGCTTAGCTTCAATGATGTAGCTGTAGATACCATGTTTGTCCGCGGCTACAAGGCCGCCGTGGAGATGGCTCCCCAGCTCGCTGCCGTGAAAAAGCGCGTGGGCCGGGCCACCACCAAGTTTCACGCAAAGCCGGCCGTGGATATCGGCCTGCAGGATGTCCTCATCGGTGAGGTGGAAATAGACGGCGTTTCGGCGCAGGAAGCAGATTATGTGCGTTCCAAGATGAAGGTGCAACCCGGGATGAAGGTGGGTCGGAAGGAGATAGAGGAGGATGTGGCCACCATCTTCGGAAAGGGCTCCTACGACTATGTAAACTACGAACTCAGGGGAAAGAAAGACCCTTATAAGCTGCGTATCTACTGCAAGAAAGGCCCTATGCACCAGCTGGGTGTGGGCGCCCGCCTGGATACGGAAGACCTGGCTACGCTGCTGCTTAACGTGGGCCTTAACACCCGCTCCATAAGCGGCTCTTCCCTGGATATCACGGCCCGTATCAGCCGCAATCCTTATCTGGACCTGGTGTATTCCTACGCCGCCCCGCGTTTTGCCAAGTTCAATGCCCGCAACATCCTGCGCTATACAGACCGGATGAATGCCCTGCTGGATGAAAACCGTTACAACGCTTCCTTCCTGCTCAACACCACAGACCTGTATTTCTCCAATATAGTCCTTTCCAAC
>ONWU01000038.1:11865-25627 GCA_900321655.1 uncultured Bacteroidales bacterium | reverse complement strand
CGGGCCGATGGATATATTTGCAGCGGATGCAGCCCTCCGATGCGTTCTTCCCAGACTCGAACAGGCTCACCACGGCAGTTTTGCCGCAGAGGCGTTCGGCTTTGGGAAGGGTGGCGTCCATACTATAAACTGCTCAGATACTGTTCGATAGCGCTGGCTACGGACGGAGCCTCGGGAGAGGGCGCCTTGACATCAATGCGCAGGCCGGCTTCTTCCATGGCTTTCACGATGGACTTGCCATAGGAAACCATCTTGATGTCTCCCTGCTGGAAATCCGGGAAATTCTCCTGGAGGGACTTGACATCGGCCGGGTTATAAAAGACAATCATATCGTAGTCCTGGAGCTTGAGGTCCTTGAGGTCCTGGCTGACGGACTTGACGAAAACACCGGTGGAATACTCCAGTCCATTGGCCTGGAAAAGGGACGAAAGGGCATCTCCGGTGGAGGTGTCGCTCATGGCGATGAGGAATTTCTCTCCTTTGTGCTTGGGGCCGATGAGGGCCACCACGCTTTCCGGGGTGCCGGTGCCGAAGAAAATCTTGCGCTTGCGGTATACGATGTGTTTCTGCAGGTACATGGCCACGGCTTCCGTGGTGCAGAAATACTTCATGGTTTCGGGAATCTTGGCCCGGAGTTCTTCGGCCAGGGAGAAGAAAGCGTCTATCACGTGACGGGAAGAGAACACGATGGCCGTGTAGTCCAGGACATTGATGCGCTGGGCACGGAATTCCCGGGAGCTCAAGGGCTCTATCTTGAAGAAGGGACGGAACTCGAAAGTGGCGCCAAACTTCTCTGTGACAGACTCATACTGGGTGAGAACGCGCGGGGCGTTCTGGGAAACCAAGATCTTCTGGATACTCATTGTACTAACCTTTCTTCTCTACAATACACTTCCCGAAATTACCAGCAGGGCAGCCGGCAGAATTTCGAGAGCGCAAAGGTACAAAAAAGTTCGCAAATGATTGCAAGATAGAGACAAAATTTGTGCGCTGCGACGCAGGAACAGGACAAATACAAGGGCCATTTCCGCGTAAAGGATATACCGGACAAAGGCATCTTCCACGCCGGCAATCAGCAGCACCCCCAATGTGACCAGCAGCAGCAACACCAGAAAAATGAAAAACGTATACGCCACCCGGTGGGCCTGGCGGAAAGCATCCTGCCTCCGGCGCGGCCGCAGCCAAAGATAAATCAGGTGACGGACAAGTATGTAGAAAAGGAAAAACAGCGCTATGGCGGCCAGTCGCAGGTTGGGAACCAGATCCTGGATGATTTCGGGATTGAACAGGCGGTATCGGTAGGCGACAAGAACAAACGGGATAACCAGTACCAGGGCCACCAGGTTACGGTCCTGACTTACGCGGATACTGCCCTCCAGGGCAGCACTGCCCCGCACGCGAAGGTAACTGTCTGCCATGTAGGGAACCACCTGCAGGAAACGCTTGAGAGTCATTATGGCCAACACGGTAAAGATAACCACCAGCAGATGCACCAGCCACGGCGAAGGCTCTGCCACTATGGCAGTCTCCGGCGGAGGGACGGTGTCCAGCAGCAGGGTTCCGGACTTGAAAGGGGATTCCAGCATTCTCTAATTGCCTCTTTTGGCCACGTAGCCCATTTGCTGCAAAATGGATACCACCTTGTCACGGAAATCTCCCTGAATGGTAATTTCCCCGTCTTTGGCACTTCCTCCCACACCCAATTTGGTTTTGAGGACCCGGCCCAGTTCCTTCAGATCTTCAGCTTTTCCCACAAAACCGCTTACCAGGGTGACCTGTTTGCCACCCCGGTTGCGGCGGTCTATTCCTACAATGAGGCGCTGTTTTGCGGGAGGAAGGGTTTCTTCCTCCCGCTGCCCCTCGGTCTGATATTGGAAGTCCGGATTGGTGGAGTAAACTACGCCCAGACGGGATTTCCAGTCGTTTTCCATACGCTAGCGATTACGGCCTGCGGCTTCCACCAGGGTGCGCACGTGGCTGTTGAATTCTTTGTTCTCAATGAGGCTCTCCAGCGTGCAGTGCATCCGGTAACGCCAATAGTGACGCGGGATGGCGGGGATGTTGATGCGCTCATCGGCCGGATTGCCCGGGTAGCGGATTTCTCCGTCCGTGGCCAGATAGTCCTGGAGGGGCAGGATGGCCAGCATAGCCGGAGACTTCATATGCTGGGAAAGGATGAGGTCTGCCACCCACGGCTCGCAGAAGTACGGGGCGTCTCCCTCGCAACCCAGAACCTCGTTGTAGTAACGCTGGGTGAGGGCGCGGTCCTCTTCCCACCAGGCTCGCAGCGGTGAGGTGTCGTGCGTTCCCGTAGCGCAGACGCACCAGTAGGGATAATGCTCCGGATGGCCGAAGGAATCGGCCGGGTCCTTGGGCATACGCTGGATTTCCAGGCTGAGGATATTGAGGTCTGCCATCACGGGCGGTACGCAGCCGGGAATCATCCCCAGGTCTTCTCCGCAGGAGAGCATCCCCGTGGAACGCAGCAGAGCCGGGAGTTTGCGCATCGCGCTCTTGCGCCAGAAGTCGTTGTGGCGGAACCAGAAGAAATCTTCTGAAAGCAAATCATAACGATGTTTCAGCTCCGGGGAAAGGGCGGCATAGTGGGCCGTCTTGTTACCGGAAATACGCGGGTGCCACCACCCGGGGCGACGCGGGTCCTCTACAAAGAGCACATCCGTCCCATTGCCCACGTGAGGGTCGAATCCCTGCTTGCGCAGTTCTTCTTCCGAATAGGGCAAAGCGGGGCTGAAATGTCCCAGGAGACCGCTCTTGTGCGGAATGGGTATCTCCCAGATGCGGAAGAAACCCAGGATGTGGTCTATGCGGAAGGCGTCAAAGTATTCCGACATCTTGCCCATACGGGCCTTCCACCAGGCATAGCCGTCTTTCTCCATCTCTTCCCAGTTGTAGGTGGGGAAGCCCCAGTTCTGGCCATCCTCGGCAAAGGCATCCGGCGGAGCTCCGGCCTGGCTGTCCATATGGAACAGGTTCGGGAATTGCCAGGCATCGGCACTGGAACGGCTTACGCCGATGGGAAGATCTCCCTTAAGGGCTACTCCGTGCAGATGGGCATACTCCACGGCCTCCCTCAGCTGGGCATCCAGCAGGAACTGCACGTAGCAGTAGAAGCCCACCTCTTCCTTGTGCTCATCGGCAAAAGCCTTGACCTTCTTGGGCTGGTAGGTGCTCAGCTGTTTCCACTCACCGAAATCGGGCGTTCCATAGATGTCTCTGAGCACGCAGAAAACGGCATAAGGCAGCAGCCAGGAATTGGCCTGCACAAAGTCCTGATACTCTTTGGATGCCAGGACAGCCTTGCCCTTGGCGCCTAGGTACAGCTTGTGAAGCAGTTGCATCTTGGCGCCGTTCACAGCTTCATAATCCACGGCCGGAAGGGATTCCAGATGAGCCTTCATCGCCTTATAGGAGGCATCCTGACGCACACCCGCGGAAGGCAGGTGAATAAACTGCGGATGCAGCGCAAAGGAGCTCACGGCATTGTACGGATAAGAGTCCCGCCAGCTGCGCGTCATCGTGGTGTCGTTGATGGGTAGCAGCTGGATCACGTTCTGGCCGGCCTTCACGGCCCAGTCCACCAGTTTTTTAAGGTCGTGGAACTCTCCTACTCCGAAGCTGTCCTGGGTGCGGAGGGAGAACACGGGGACGGCCACGCCGGCACCTCTCCAGGGCTCGGTGGGGAAACTGGGCTGGATATCGGCCAGCATTACCTGCGTATCCTTCGGGGGCACCTCGGCGAAGAAATGATTAGGGCCGTCCTCCCAGCAGCGGATCTGCTTGGTCTTTGTATCTACGATTACGAATTTATACTCTATGGGCTCTGTGATTTCCATAGTGGTAAACCACCAGGGGGCGATATGGTCTGACATCATATGGATGCGGTCCCAGTTGCCCAGTTTGTCTCCGCAGCCGATGATGGCCAGGGACTCGTGGCTTCTCACTTCGGGGGCAGCCACCTGCATGCTCACATTGCCGCGGGCACCTTCCTCGGCGTGGGGATGACGGAAAGAAGCGCCGTCCGGACGACGGAAGATAACGTCTGAAAAAGCCGACGAATAGAAGGCCGAATTGGCCGGCCGATCCATCCAACGGGAACGGACTATGATGTTTTTATCGGGGGTATGGTACATAAAGTTGTGCTCCCGCCATTCGCGCTTGATCACCTTGCCTTCGCGGACAATTTCGAAGGTGAAATGGTCTCCGTCGTGGATATCCTTCCCGGCCAGAATAATCTGCCAGAGGCCGCCGAAGGAGGGCTCCATAGGGATGCGACGCTTTCCCAGGCGGAGCTGGACGCTCTCTCCCCAGGAAGTACGGTAGTGTAACTGGATGGTAATGGTCATATGATTCTGTGTGTATTTTTGCGGTTATAGACTCCTTGGAAGAATCTTAAACAAAAATACACATTTGGGGCCGATTTCACAACGGCCTGCTGCAAGAAAAGGAATGAACCGCCTATATTTTGCGACGAATGAACAAAAATTGCTAATTTTGTATCATTATGAAAAGAATGCTTCTCCTTACCTTCCTGCTGCTGGGCAGCACCCTGGCCGCTCTGTCACAGGACGCCGTGAAGTACACGGACGCATCGGCCTTCCCCGTTTTCGGAAAGGCCTACAGCGACGAAGGCCCCCGTTACCGCCGTTTTCCCCAAAGCCTGGAAGGCGTGGTACGGGAGCCCCTGTGGAACCTGTCCACCAATTCTTCCGGCCTGTACATCCGCTTCCGCAGCAACGCCCCCGCCATCTATGCGCAGTGGACCAATACGGGATACCACATGCCGCATATGACAGACTGCGGAGTGGGAGGACTGGACCTCTACGCCTATCTGGACGGAGAGTGGAAGTTTGTGGGCTCCGGTTTCAACTGGGGAGGAGGGAAGGAGCATAAGCGCAAGATGGTAGCCAACATGGACCCGGCAGAGCGGGAATATATGCTCTATCTTTCACTGTATGACGAGGTAAAAACCCTGGAACTGGGCGTTCCGGAAGGGTATACCCTGGAACAGCCCGTGCTGGAAAGTCCCCGGGCCGATGCCCCCGTCGTGATGTACGGCACCAGCATCCTGCAGGGCGGCTGTGCCAATCGGCCCGGAATGGCGCATACCAACATCATCGGCCGCCGGCTGGACCGCACCGTCATCAACCTGGGCTTCAGCGGCAACGCCTTCCTGGATCTGGAGGTAGCGCAGCTGATGGCCGACGTGGAGAACCCTGCCGCCTTTGTGCTGGACTATGTTCCCAACGCTTCTCCGGACAAGATCGAGGCCCGCGGAGAGTCCTTCTACCGCATCCTGCGGGAAAAACATCCGACCGTTCCCATTATCTTCGTGGAAGACCCCCTGTTCCCGCACAGCGTGGTGGACAAGGCAATGGCCGAAGAGATCCGCAGCAAGAACGCCGCCCAGAAGGCCCTGTTTGAACGGCTGACAGCCGCCGGAGAGAAGAACATCTACTACCTCCCGGCCCAGGGCATGACCCAGCCCGAAGACTTCGTGGACGGAGTGCACCTCACAGACCTGGGTATGGTCCACTACGCAGACCATCTGGTTCCCCTTCTGAAAAAAGTGCTTTAACGTTTATAAACCCCCACTTCCGCTATGGCCAGGTCCCCGTTCCAGGACAGGAATCGCACGCGCACAGCGCTGGCCGGACGCTGCGGAAATCGAAGGATATGGACACGCCCGGCCCCTTCTTCCTTGGCTTGGACGGGGGTCCAGACGCCATCCTGAAGCAGTTCCAACTGCCATTTTTTCAATACGCCGGCCTCCCTTTCGGTTAGGACCACCATCCCGACGGGCGTGTTCTCCAAAAATGTAACGCTCCACCAGGGTTCTTTCACCTGCGGGCTGGAGACCCAGGCCGACGAGAAGTTGTCGTCGCCAGCGAAGTCCATAATATTCATATCTTCGGACCAGGAGGAATCGCAGGGCTTTCCAATGGCCAGGTTGATTTCAGTAATGGGGGCCGGAGATGCCGGCACATTCACCAGGTGTCCGGTATTTTTCCAGATTTGGCCGATGCGGGCCATCGCAGCGGCGGCATTGTCATCTATGAGACCGTCCCGGTTGGGGGCGGCGTTCAGGATGTAGGTGCAGTAGGCCTCATTATAGGGGATAATGTTCTCCTTTACGATGGCTTCCACGTCCTTCAGCGGCGAAGTGGGGAATTCCTCCTTCCAGAACCAGGTGCGCTGGAGAGGGTAGCAGGCCATCGCCGGGAGTTTGTTCACATCGGCCGATATCTTCTGCCCGGCGCCCTGCTCGTAGCAGCGGATGTCCGAATAGAAGAGGGCCTCCTGCGGGTATTTGGCTCCGTTGAGGTCCATCACCAGACACTCCGGCTGCAGGCTTTTGACGTAATTGTAGATTTCCGGAAAGGAGATATCCTCATAGGAAATGCGGCCCCAGGGGGCGTCCCAGCCGTCAAACATAAGGGTGTTCACCGGGCCGTATAGGGTGAGGAGTTCCTTCAGCTGCTCCTTGATGAAAGCCGTCTTTTCGGGCGTGAAGGGCAATGTAGGCCTTATCCCGTGGTGCGTATCCAGGATGGAGAAGTGATACATTACCTGCATCCCCTCTTTCTGGAGAGATTCCACCAGCTCTCCCAGCACATCCCGGTGCAAGGGTGTATTCATTACGCTGTAATCCGTGGTGGCGGTGTTCCACATACAGAATCCGGCGTGGTGTTTCACAGAAATGCAGATGAACCTGGCCCCGGCACTTTTGGCCACTTTCACCCACTGGTCCGTATCCAGCTTGACGGGGTTGAACACCTCGGGAGATAGCTGAGGGTCTGTCCAGTCCGCTTCCTGGAAGGTAGGAAGGCCAAAGTGGACGAACATCCCAAAGCGAAGGTCTACGAACTCCTGCTGCAATTGGTGCAGGCTTTTGGGCTGGGCGCTGGCCGTCATTACGCCGGCCATAAGGGCAGATACAAGGATGAGGGTCAGTTTTTTCATCTTCATTATGCGGTTTCACAGACAAAGATAATGATTTTCGCTATCTTTGTAATTATGAACAGAGGTGAAGCAACGGTAGTCAAGAATGCAGGCAGCCACTATCTGCTGTCCCAGTTACCGGCCTGGGAGGTATTCCCGGCGGTGCTGCGGGGCAAGGTGCGCCTCAAAGCCAGCGAAATCACCAATCCCATAGCCGTGGGAGACCGGGTGAAATTCCAGTTTGACTCGGAAAACTCCGCCGTCATCACGGAGATTCTCCCCCGCCGCAACTATGTGATCCGCCGCAGCACCAACCTTTCGCGGCAGGCGCATATCATTGCCGCCAACGTAGACAGGGCATACCTGGTGGTGTCCCTGTATTTTCCGGAGGTCAAACTCCCCTTCCTGGACAGGATCCTTGTCACCTGTGAACTCTACGGCATTCCCGCCACCATCGTTCTTTCCAAAACCGATATGTACCGGGAAATGGCGGCCGATGAACTGGCGCACTTCCGCAGCATCTATGAAGGCGCCGGGTATGAGGTAATAGAGACTTCCGTGAAAACCGGAGAGGGCATTGACGCCATCCGGAAGGCCTGCGATGGCTGCGTGAACCTGTTTTCAGGAGAGAGCGGCGTGGGCAAAAGTTCCCTTATCAAGGCGCTGGACCCTTCGCTGGATCCCAAGATCGGGGCCATCTCATCGGCCCACCTGCAGGGAAAGCACACCACTTCCCTCTATGAGATGTATCCGCTTTCTTCCGGCGGCTATGTGATAGACTCCCCCGGCATCCGCGGCTTCGGCCTGGTGGATGTGGAGAAGGAGGAGATTGCCAAATACTTCCCGGAGATGCTCCGGGCATCGGCCGATTGCCGCTTCACCCCCTGCACGCACACCCACGAACCCGGCTGCGCCGTGAAGGCCGCCGTAGACGAAGGACTCATCTCCCCGGAGCGGTACAACTCCTATCTGGGAATGCTGGAAGAGGATAAGAAGTTCCGATGAACCTCCACAGGGAAATACTCCGCCTGGCGGTGCCCAGCATCTTGGCCAATATCACCGTACCCCTGGTGGGAATGGTGGATATGGCCGTGGCGGGCCATCTTTCCGGAGGCTCCTCCGCAGCCCTTATCGGCGGCATCACCATCGGCTCTATGCTTTTCGACCTCCTGTACTGGAATTTCACCTTCCTCCGGGTGGGGACGGGCGGCCTTACGGCCCAGGCCTATGGCCGCGCGTGTGCACAGGGAGGCCCCGGTGCACACGGAGACGCTTTTCCGGACGGTCGGTGGGCACTGGAGAGCTCTGGTGCACACCGGGAACTGGTGGGGATCCTGTGGCGGGCACTTCGCATCGCGTTTCTATCCGGTCTGGCCCTCATCGCCCTGCAGTGGGTGGTGGTGCAGCTGGCCTTTCTGATGGTAGACTGCACCCCGGAGGTACAGGCTCTGGCCACCCGCTACTTCTACATCCGCATCTGGGCCGCACCGGCCACGCTCTCGCTCTTTGCCTTCAAGGGCTGGTTCATCGGCCTGCAGGACAGTGTGCGCCCGATGACGGCAGACCTGCTGGTGAACGGGCTCAACATCCTGCTTTCGGTAGTACTGGCTTTCGGCCTGGCGGGGCTCCCGGCGATGGGCTTTTCCGGCGTAGCCCTGGGAACGGCCCTGGCCCAGTGGACCGGCTTCACGTACTGCCTTGTAGCTGCCCGTCGCAGATACGGCTTCTCCGTTCGCGAAAAAGGCACGTCCAGTGCACGGGAGTTCTTCACCCTCAACCGGGACCTGTTCCTTCGGTCTGTCGGAATGATTGCGGTTTATATCGGCTTCACGGTGATATCGGCCAAGTATGGAGATTTGCTGCTGGCCGTGAGCGCCATCCTGATGAAGTTCCTGATGTTCTTCAGCTATTTCACAGACGGTTTCGCCTATGCCGGAGAAGCTCTCGCGGGCCGATTTGTGGGGGAGGGGTCGGAGGACGGCCTGCACTCCACCGTGCGGCAGACCTTTACCTGGGGCTGGGTGATGGCAGCGTTCTTTATGCTGCTCTACGGCCTCGGCGGCACCCCCATTTTCCAGCTGATGACCGATGACCAGGCGGTGGTGGAAGCCGGGCAAGAGTTCCTGCCCTGGCTGTTGCTGATGCCGTTTATCGGATGCCCGGCCTTCGTGTGGGACGGCATCTACGCCGGAGCCACCGCCTCCCGGGACCTTCGGAACAGCACCCTCCTTTGCGCCGTGGGATTCTTTGCAGTCTGGTTCCTGGGACGGACCCTGGGGATAGACGCTACGCCCGTTGCCGCCATCCATCTGCTAATGGCCGCCTATTTCATACACCTGGCCATACGGGCGGTGTACTTAACGGTGCGCTACAAAAAAGCTATTTTCTCAGGTATTTCCAGCCGATAACAGGCAGCACAAAGGCCAGCAGACAGGCGATGGTCCAGAAAACAGAAACCGGGGTGAAATTGTACACGCCCTGGGTGGCAAAGCCTTCGATGAGGAAGCCGCTGGCCACGCTCTGCAAACCGGCGGCGGCATAGCTGGAGATGCCCACGATGCCCAGCGCGGCGCCGGTGGCCTTGCGGGGCACGAAGTCCAGGGCCATCAGGCCGGCCACAATGCAGAATACGATGCTGAAGGAAAAGCTGAATACGGCCACAAACGCCATATTCAGGGCAAAACCGCCTTCCAGGAAAAGGAAGCCAAAAAGCGAAGCCACCGCCAGGATGCCGGCAAGGACCACCGGGCGGACGCGGTTGCCGCCGAACACCCGGTCTGAAAGCCAGCCGGCCACCAGATTGCCCGTGAGGCCGAAAGCCTCGGCGTAACCGATGATCTGGGCCGCTTCCCTCAGGGAAAAATCCTTCTTCTTCTGCAGGAAGAGCACTCCCCAGTCACTGACGGCGTGCTGGGTAATGTACAAAAAGGCCGTGGAAAGGGCAATCACCCAAATGCCCGGATGCCGGAAAACCCACTTCTGGAGCTCCCGGGTGGGCTTGTTATCCATTTCCTGCAGCTGCTCCCCGGAGAGTTCCTGCACCGAAGGCAGGCCTTCGCTTTCCGGTGTGTCGGAAATGAAGACCAGGGAAACCACCAGCCCCATCGCCCCGGCCACGGCGGCAGCCAGAAAACCCCACTGCCAGCCCACGGCCGCCACGATAAAGCCCGTCATCACCATCGAAATGGATTTTCCCAACTGCGGAGTAGAACTGAAGATGCTGTAGCTGGTGCCGCGCTGGGTCAGGGGGAACCAGCGCGAAAGGCTGATGGTGCCGGGCGGCGAGCCCATCGACTGCATCCAGCCGTTGATGCCCCACAGCAGCAGGAATACTACGAAAACAAGAAGAGAAGCCAGCCCCATGGGGGTGACCAGCAGCCCCAGGATGCCGAGAATCAGATTGATAAGGGCCGATATCCCTATGCCCACCGCCATGAAACGGCGGATGTTGCAGTAATCGGCTATGAATCCGTTGGTGAATTTTCCTACCGCATAGACAAAATAGAAGGCCGACCCGATGATACCCAGCTGCCCGGCCGTGAGCACGCCGCCGTCGATGAGCGGCTGCTTCACAACCCCCAGCGTACCCCGGCACACATAGTACAGGGTATAGGCCACCGTCACGCCCCAGAAGGTGCGTTCACGAAAGCGCTGGTAGGAGGCTTCCACCTCCCCTTCCGGCACCTTGACGGCCGAAGGTTTGCTGATGCGGAAATAGGAAAAAAGGGACATTACAGGTCTGACAGGAATTCTCGCATATCGTCGGTGCCGGGGACGAACAGGCGCGCCTGCAGGCCCACGGCCCTGGCACCCTCCACGTTCTCCCGGTTGTCGTCAATAAACAGGATTTCCCCGGCGGGAAGGCCGATGCGGCGCACGGCTTCCTGATAAATCTCCGGAGACGGTTTGAGCAGTTTCATCTCGCAGGAGATAAACTGCTCGCGGAACGTGATTTCCGGATCCAGCCCGGCCTGTTCCAAGGCCCGGAGGCAGAAAGGCATGGAGATGGGGTTGTTGTTGGAAAGAAGGTATAGCGGATACCGCTCCCGCAGCCTCCTGACGGCTTCCGCCGTGCGGGGGTCTACTCCGGCCAGGAGCTGTCCCATAGCCTTGTCCACATCCTCCGGCCGGGCACCGGGGCGGGAGCCCGCCAGTACATAGGCGCGGAACTGATCGGCCGTCACCTTGCCTTCTTCCATATCTCCGTAAATGCCCTTCTGGTGGCAAGGGTCCAGCAAAGCCGTAATCTGGTCAAAACCCAGATCCTCCCGGAAAGCGTTTATGCATCGGCCCAAATCCAGGCCGATAAGCACGCCTCCTATATCGAATACAATCGCTTTTATCATACGGGCACAAAGATACGAACTTTTTGTTATCTTTGTGGAGCTAAAACTAATGCAATGAACAAGCTTTTCCAAGTTCTGGGCTCGTGGAAATTCTGGAAAGAACTGATAGTGATGACGGTGGCCATGCTTATCGCCGCAGCGGCCGTGTATTACTTCCTGATGCCCAGCAATCTGGTCATCGGATCCATCACCGGTCTGTCCATGGTTATCTCCAGCCTCTTCGGCCTGGCGGGCCTTACGGTAAAGGTTTCCCTGGTGGTTACCATCATCAATGCCCTCCTGCTGGTTATGGCCTGGTTCCTGATCGGCCACGAGTTTGGCGCCAAGACGGTATACACGGCCCTCATCCTGGGTCCCTTCATCGAATTCTGGGAGAAAGTTTTCCCGGTAGAGCGTATTATGGAACCCGGCTCCACCTCCCTGATGGGAGACCCCTGGTTCGACCTTTTGTGCTTTGTGCTCATACTCAGCGCATCGCAGACCATCCTTTTCAACATCAACGCCTCCACCGGCGGCCTGGATATCCTGGCCAAGATTGTGAACAAGTACCTGCACTTCGACATCGGCACCTCCGTGTCGGTGGCCGGCGCCCTCATCTGCTGCACCGCCTTCTTCGTCAATCCGTTCCGGCTGGTGATTATCGGCCTGATCGGCACCTGGATCAACGGCCTGGCCCTGGACTATTTCACCGCCAGCCTCAACCGCCGGAAGAGAGTGTGCATCATCTCCTCCCGGTATGAGGAAATCAGAAAATACATTATCGAAGACCTGCAGCGCGGCTGCTCCCTATACAGTGTAACGGGTGGCTACAACGGCCATCAGAATACCGAAATCCAGGCTCTCTTAACCCAGGAAGAATTTGCCAACCTGATGAACTATATGAAAAAGAACGATATCCACGGTTTCATCACCGCCGGCAATGTGAGCGAAATCTACGGAGACTGGAACCAGAAAAAGAAAAAGAAGAAAAATTTGTAAAATTTTTCACCGTTTGCCAGTTTTGGCACGGTATTGGAATAATGTGGTATCAGACATAAATATTGATACCTTACTATAAATCCCGCCGCCATTTGTGAAAATCGCGAGCGGGAATTTCTTTTATTCCTGCATCTGGCCGCCGGCCAGGTCCAGAATTTCGGCCGTAATCTTCTGCTGACGGCCCTTGTTGTACTGAAGGGTAAGTTCGGAAAGCAGATCTTCGGCATTGTCCGTAGCCGTTTGCATCGCTACCGTTCGGGCGGCGTGCTCGGAAGCGGCACTGTCCAGAAGGGCGGCGTACAGTTTCAGCTTGATCGTTTTGGGTTCCAGGGCTTCCAGGAGTTCTTTCCGGCCGGGTTCGATAATCAGTTCCGGGTCCATCTGGCCGTCCGGGGTCTCTTCCTGGGACGGAGCATCTCCCAGCAACGTCTCCACCACCGGCACCTGGCGGGCCGTAGAAACAAAGTGGCTGTATACCAGCAGCACCTTCGCATATCGGCCTGCCGCATAATCCTCCATCAGCCGGGAGACCAGGTCTGCCGCGGGGCCGTAGGAAGGATGTTCGGCAAGGGCATTCAGATCCTCGGGCGTGGGAAAGCCGTCCCGGCGCATGGCATCGGCCATCTTCCGGCCGATGGAATACACCACATCTCCGGAGCTGCGTACTTCCCGCACCTTGGCAATGACGTTGGTGTTGAACCCTCCGCAGAGCGAAGAATTGGACGCGATGGCCACGATGGCGACGGGCCGGTGTGCACCAGAGGTCTCAGGCGCACACGAAGCCGTGATTTCATCCGTCGGGTGTGCACCGGGGGCTTCCTGTGCACACGGAGTGCCCCGCAGCGAAGCCAGGATCCCCAGCAACGCTTCTTCGTACGGGCGCATGGCTTCCGCCGCCTGCTGGGCCCGGCGCAGTTTGGCACTGGACACCAGTTTCATGGCCGAAGTAATCTTCAGCGTACTTTTGACGGAGCCGATCCGGCCTTTTATTTCCTTCAGAGTGGGCATTACTTCAGGGCCAGGATAACGGATTCGGCGGTTTCAGTCAGGATTTTCTCTATCTCGGGAGTAAGCTTGCCCTCACCCAGGGGATCCAGGACTTCGGCCTGGCTGGTGGCGCGGAGGCGCTCCAGATAAGCATCCTGGAAGGAGCGTACCTGGTCTATGGCGATGTCCCGCATCAGGCCGCGGGTTCCGCAGTAGAGGATGGCCACCTGCTCTCCTACGGGCATAGGACTGTACTGCGGCTGGATGAGCAGCTGATTGTTCTTCCGGCCTTTGTCCAGGGCCAGTTCCGTTACCTTGTCCACATCGGATGAGAACTTGGAGAAGGCCTCCAGTTCGGCCCACTGGGCCTGGTCTATCTTGAGGGTGCCGGCCACCTTTTTCATGGATTTCACCTGGGCGCTGCCGCCCACACGGGATACGGAAATACCCACATTGATGGCGGGGCGGACACCCTGGTTGAAGAGGCCCTG
>ONWU01000038.1:0-11786 GCA_900321655.1 uncultured Bacteroidales bacterium | reverse complement strand
TGCGTCTCGATGATGGGAAGGGCCGTGAGGGAACCGCCGCCTTTCACCTTGTCTTTGAGGGCAGCGGGGAGGTCGTTCATCTTTTCGGCCACTTCCTGCTGGTCGATGATGCGGGCGGCCCGCTCCAGCAGACGGCTGTGGAGGTAGAAGATATCTCCGGGGTATGCCTCACGTCCGGAAGGACGGCGGAGGATAAGGGACACCTCGCGGTATGCCACAGCCTGCTTGGAGAGGTCGTCGTAGACCACCAGGGCGTGACGCCCCGTGTCCCGGAAATACTCTCCGATGGCGGCGCCGGCAAAGGGAGCGTAGTACTGCAGGGCGGCCGGGTCTGAGGCCGTTGCAGCCACCACCACGGTATAATCCATGGCACCGTGTTCCCGCAGGGTTTTGACGATGGAAGCCACCGTGGAGCCCTTCTGGCCGATAGCCACATAGATGCAGAACACCGGGTCTCCGGCTTCATAGGCCTGCCGCTGATTGATGATGGTATCTATGGCGATGGCGGTCTTACCCGTCTGGCGGTCTCCGATGATGAGTTCACGCTGACCCCGGCCGATGGGAATCATGGCATCGATGGCCTTGAGGCCCGTCTGCAAGGGCTCGTTCACCGGCTGGCGGAAAATGACACCCGGGGCCTTTCGCTCCAGCGGCATATCCACCTTGTCTCCCTCGATGGGGCCCAGGCCGTCCAGGGGCGTTCCCAGAGGGTCTATCACGCGGCCCGCCAGCTTATCGTTCACCCCGATGGAAGCGATACGGCCCGTACGGCGCACCACCATTCCCTCTTTCACCTGGTCCGTGGGGCCCATCAGAACGGCTCCCACATTGTCTGTCTCCAGGTTCATCACCACGGCCATAATGCCGTTCCCGCAATCCAGCAGTTCGCCGGCCTCGGCATGGTCCAGGCCATAGATGCGGACCACACCGTCACTCACCTGCAGGGCTTTGCCGATCTCCTCAAACTGGAGATCGTTTTTCATATCTTTGAGCTGCCCGAGCAGGATATCGCTCACTTCACTGGGTTTAAGACTACTAGCCATTAGATAATTCTTCTGTTTCTTTCAATAAACTGTTCGCGGATCTGGTCCAGCTGGTGCTTGACGCTGGCGTCCATCAGAAACTCGTCCAGGTCCAGGACAAAGCCGCCGATGAGGGTGGGATCCACTTCTACTTCAAAGATCACATCGTCCCCGGTCTTTTGCCGGACCAGGGCCTTCAGGCGCTGAAGCAGGCGCTCGGAAGGTTCGCTCACGATGGCCAGATGGGCCTTTCTGATGCCGATACTGCGCCGGTACATGGTGATAAAACTCCTCAGAATGTCCTCCAGCAGATAGAAACGGTTGTTCTGGTTGAGCAGCGACAGGAACCGGCTGAGTTCCGGCGACATCCTGTTTCCCAGGGCAGACTGCACGAGTTTCTTCTTGTCGAAGGGACTTATCACGTCATCGGCCGCCGTGACCATACGCCTCAGATCGGGCAGCTGACGCAGGGCCCGATCCAGGGTCTCGGCCTCGGAGCACACGATCTCTCCGTGACCGGTCTCCCGGCAATACTTCACCAGGGCGGTGGCATAGCGCGTTATGACGATGCTTCGGTTCATGAACGGAGTTTGGCTTCGCCGGCCTCATCTACCAGCTTGTCAATGAAGGCATGCTGGCTGCCTTCGTCGGAGAGCTCGTTCCGGAGGACCTTTTCGGCCACCTGTACGCTCAGAAGGGCAATCTCCTTGCGCACATCGCGCAGGGCGCTCTCCTTTTCGGCCTCTATCTGCAGCTTGGCTTCGGAGAGGATTTTGTCCGCCTCGGCCTTGGCCTGCACCTTGGCATCGGCCACAATCTTCGCCTTGGTCTCCGTTGCGTTCTTCAGGATAGCGGCCTGCTGCCGACGGGTTTCTTCCACCAGCTTGGCCTGTTCCACCTTCCACGCCGCCATACGCGCCTCTATTTCATCGGCATCCTTCAGGGACTTCGCTATCTTGGCACTGCGCTCGTCCACCATATCCGTTATCACGGGAAAGCCAAACTTGGCCAGGAGGAAAAACACAATTCCGAAGATGACGACCATCCAGAACAGAAGGCCGAATTCGGGCGTAACAAGCGACATAGGCTAGCGGAAAAGGATCAGGAGGCAGACGATGATGGCAAACAGGGCGGCACCTTCCACCATACCGGCAGCTACCAGCATAGAAGAACGGAGGTTGCCGGCGCTTTCCGGCTGACGGGCGATGGCTTCCATGGTGGATTTGCCAATCTTGCCGATACCGATAGCAGCGGCCAGGGCGGCGATGGCAGCACCGAAGGCGGCACCGATCTTACCGAGGGCGGCGCCAGCGGCGGCTTGGAGAATCATAGCTGAAAGAATCATAAAAATAAATTTTTATAATAAATTTTATATTTAACGTTACCCCCTCCCGAAACCCCTCCCCTCGGGGGAGGGACTTAAAGAGCGGAATTATTCCTCGTGGGCCCTGGCCAGGCCGATATAGATGCAGGACAGGGTGGTGAAAACATACGCCTGGATAAAACTGACCAGACACTCCAGGGCGTCCAGGAACACGCCGAAGAGCACGCTCACTACCGTCATGCTGCTTCCCAGAAGCGGACCGTACTTGGCCATGATGAAGATGATGCACACCATGGACAGGATCATGATATGGCCCGCCAGCATATTGGCAAACAGACGGATGGTGAGGGACACCGGTTTCATAAAGGCGCTGAATACCTCGATAAGGGGCATCACAGGCTTCAGGAACACCGGTACGTCCGGGTTGAAAATCTCTTTATAGTAGTGCTTGGTGCCATTCAGGTTCACGATGAAGAAGGTGAACAGGGCCAGCACTAGGGTTATGGCAATGTTGCCGGTGAGGTTGGCGCCTCCCGGGAAGAAGGGCATAATGCCCAGGAAATTGTTCAGAAGGATCCAGAGGAAGGCCATACAGAGGTACGGGGAGAACTTCCGGTAATCCGGGCCGATGTTTTCCTTAGCCATCTCGTGCACCATCAGGATGAGGGGCTCCATCAGGGCCGCCAGGCCCGTGGGAGCTTCCTTCAGGGCATCGTGCTTTTTGTACCAGCGGGCGGTGCAGAGAACGATGACAAGAAGAAGGAGGGAACTCATCATCAGGGCCAGTACGTTCTTGGTGATGGAAAGGTCTATCGGCCTTTTGCCCGTCTGCGCATTCACCAGCTTGCCGTCTTCGTTCAGCGTATAGCCGTTCTCCTGCGCATGATGGATGGTGAAGACGTGGACGCCGCCATCGATGACGATACAGGGCAGCGGAATGGCGACCGGTTTTCCCTTCCACTCCGTGATGTGCCACTCGTACTCGTCTCCGATGTGCTCGAAGATGATTTCTCCTACATCAATCTCTGCCTCACCCGCCTCCGCCCCCTCATCGGGCGCAGGGCTTGCGAAGGTCGAAGAAAATTGGTTTTTCGCAAAGCTTTGCGAAAAATAATTTTCTTCGGCCATAGGCCAAAGGAGAAGGGATATGATGAACTGCAGGATCATACCTCCACGCAGACTTTAACTTGGTTGTCTTTCACTTCCACAAAACCTTCCTGGATGTGGAGACGTTCTTCCTTGTCGCCGGTGACGTAACGGATGTCCCCTGCCACCAGGGCCGTCACCAGGGCGGCGTGGCCGGGCAGCACCGTGAACGGACTCACAATGCCGGGCAGGGTGACCAGGGACACATCGGCCTTCACCAATGTGCCTTCCGGACTGAGGATATGAAGGGCGATGGACATTACTTCGCGGCTGCCAGGATGGCCTCACCCTTGGAAATGGCATCCTCGATGGTGCCCACGTTCAGGAAGGCCTGTTCGGGGAGGTAATCCACCTCTCCGTCCATGATCATATTGAAGCCCTTGATGGTGTCTTCGATGGAGACCATCACGCCGGGAACGCCGGTGAACTGTTCTGCCACGAAGAAGGGCTGGGACAGGAATCGCTGCACGCGGCGGGCGCGGTTCACGGTGGTCTTGTCTTCGTCCGAAAGCTCGTCCATACCCAGGATGGCGATGATGTCCTGCAGTTCCTGGTTGCGCTGGAGGATCTGCTTCACGCGCTGGGCGGTATCGTAGTGGTCTTTTCCCACGATGTTGGGGTCCAGGATGCGGGATGTGGATTCCAGCGGGTCCACGGCCGGGTAAATGCCCAGGGCCGTGATTTTACGACTGAGCACCGTGGTGGCATCCAGGTGGGCGAAGGTGGTGGCGGGAGCGGGGTCCGTCAGGTCATCGGCCGGCACATAAACGGCCTGCACCGAAGTGATGGAGCCGTTCTTGGTGGAGGTGATGCGCTCCTGCATCTTACCCATTTCCGTGGCCAGGGTGGGCTGGTAACCCACGGCGGAAGGCATTCGTCCCAGAAGGGCCGATACCTCAGAGCCGGCCTGGGTGAAACGGAAGATGTTGTCTATGAAAAAGAGGATGTCCCGGGGACCGGCTCCGGAGTCTGAATCACGGAAGCTTTCGGCCAGGGTAAGGCCGCTCAGGGCCACGTTGGAACGGGCTCCCGGGGGTTCGTTCATCTGGCCGAAGACCATAGACACCTGGCTCTTTTCCAGCTCCTTGGGGTCTACGAGGGAGAGGTCCCATCGGCCCTCTTCCATGGCCTTGGCAAAGGCGTCTCCGTAACGGATAACGCCAGATTCTATCATTTCGCGGAGGAGGTCGTTGCCTTCGCGGGTACGCTCACCCACGCCGGCAAACACGGAAAAGCCGTTGTGCGCCTTGGCGATGTTGTTGATGAGTTCCTTGATGAGCACGGTCTTGCCCACGCCGGCGCCGCCGAACAGGCCGATCTTTCCTCCCTTGAGGTACGGCTCCAGCAGATCAATCACCTTGATGCCGGTGAAAAGCACTTCCTGGCTGGTGGTAAGGTCTTCGAACTTGGGGGCTTCGCGGTGGATGGGAAGGGTTTCCCCACGGTCCAGTTCCTTCATACCGTCGATGGCATCTCCCGTCACGTTCATCACGCGGCCGCGGATTTGCGCGCCTACGGGCATAGCGATGGGCCGAAAGGTGTTTTTCACCTCCAGACCGCGGCTAAGGCCGTCCGTGGAGTCCATCGCCACGCAGCGCACGGTGTCTTCACCGATGTGCTGCTGCACCTCCAGCACCAGGTTTTTCCCGTCGGGACGGGTAACCTCCAGCGCGTCATCTATCCGGGGGAGTTCGGTCTCCGCATCGCGGGCCGATATATCAAAATGCACATCCACTACCGGTCCCACGACCTGCGCGATGTGTCCTACTGCATGAGGCATAGACTATCAATAATTTCAGTATCCACAAAGATACAATTTTCTTCGCAGATACTGAAATTTTCGTGCCTTTCCGGCTCTTCCTCTCCCCTTTCGGCCAATTCTCTGGCCGATTGGAACATTTCTCGTGTGCACCAGAGCCTCTCTCCGCACACCGAGCCCCCTTCGGCCACTGTCCGTGTGCACCAGAGCCCTCCACCGCACACCGAGCCCCTTTCTGCCGCGGTCCGTGTGCACCAGGGGGGCCTTATGCACACCGGAAGCGCTTTTTTCGTATATTTGCGGAAATGACACTGTTTCTGACCGGCAGCCCCACGCGGTTTGGGGAACCCTATTTCACTCAGGACAACGGCTTCAGGGCCGAGGTCCAGGCTGCGCTGGCGGCAGTCACGGGGCCAAACCGGAAGCCCCGTGTGTTACTGGTTAGCGCCGCCCCGGACGACCGCGGTTTTACGGACTCCGTGAAAAAAGGGATGAGCGACTGCATCCATACTTCCGGCATCGGCACGGAAAAGATTGTGATGCTGGACCGGCGGAATGCCGCCAAAGCCCCGGAACTGGTGCACTGGGCCGACTGGATCATCCTCTGCGGCGGGCACGTGCCCACGCAGAACCGCTTCATCCACGAAATCGGCCTGAAAGAGCTGATGAAAGGCTTTGACGGCGTGGTGATGGGCTGCAGTGCCGGCAGTATGAACTGTGCAGACTACGTGTACTCTCACCCGGAACTGCCCGGAGAGGCCCGGGACCCGCAGTACAAGCGCTGGCTCAGGGGTCTCGGCCTTACGGACATCAACCTGGTCCCGCATTTTGAGCAGGTGCGGTACGCACTGGTGGATGGCCTGCGGCTGTTTGAAGACGTGGCCTTCCCGGATAGCTGGGGCCATCGCTTTTACACCTTCCGGGACGGAGGGTACGTCATTCAGAAAAAAGGCCGCCCGGCAGAGCTCCGGGGAGAGGCCTATGAAATAACCCGTGGAGCTATGCACCGCATATCAGAAGAGAATAAATCCTACAGCTTTATGAACTTCATCTTCATTTCCCCCCATTTTCCGCAGACCTACTGGCAGTTCTGCGCCGGCCTGAGGGCCAATGGCGTCAATGTCCTGGGCATTGCGGACACCAATTATGAGAACCTTTCCTGGGAGCTTCGGCAGAACCTGACGGACTACTACAAAGTTCACAACCTGGAGAGCTACGAAGAAATGTACCGCGCCGTGGCATTCTATGCCCACCGCTACGGAAAAATTGACTGGATTGAGTCCAACAACGAGTACTGGCTGGAGCAGGATGCCCGCCTGAGGACAGATTTCAATGTAACCACCGGCATCCAGAACGACCACATCGCCGCCATCAAGAACAAGAGCGAAATGAAGAAATACTACGCTCTGGGCGGCATTCCCACGGCCCGGCAGATCAAGGGGGCCGAGGGAGAAGCTAAGATCAAGGCCTTCGTAAAGAAGACCGGATACCCCGTCATCGCCAAGCCGGACAACGGAATGGGCGCCGGCGGCACCTCCAAAATCTGCAACGAGGCGGAGTTGAAAGCCTGGCTGGATGCCCATTCGGCCGATAGGGACTATTTCGTGATAGAAGAGTTCATAACCGGCCTTCTGGTCAGCTACGATGCCATCTACAACTCTCAGGGAGAGCCCGTCTTCGAGAACAACACCGTTTTCCCTACACCCATTATGGAGATTGTGCACGGCAATCTGGAAACCTGCTACTGGACCAACAAGACCGTTCCGGCCAAGCTCGCCGCCATCGGCCGCCGCACGGTGAAAGCCTTCGGCATCAAGAGCCGCTTCGTGCACCTGGAGTTCTTCCAGCTGGACCGGGACCGCGAGGGCCTGGGCAAGAAGGGAGATTACGTGGGCCTGGAAGTGAATATGCGTCCGCCGGGAGGCTACACCCCGGATATGATGAACTTCGCCCACTCCACCTCCGTCTATCAGATCTGGGCCGATATGGTGGCCTTCGATGAGGCCCGGAAGCCGCTGGGAGAGCAGTTCTACTGCGCCTACGCCGGCCGCCGTGACGGCCGAAGCTACAAGCACAGCCACCAGGAGATCCTGGACAAGTACGGCTCTGTGATGAGTATGTGCGAGCGCGTCCCGGACGCCCTGGCCGACGACCTGTGCAACCAGGCGTATATCGTCCGGTTGCAGAACAAGTCTGAAATAGACATGTTCTTCAAGTTCGTAACGGAAAAATAATTCCACTTCCCGCCACAGGCACTTCGGTGTGCATAGGGCCCCTCTGGTGCACACGAACCGTGGCAGAAAGGCTCTCGGTGTGCGGTGGATGGCCCTGGTGCACACCGAGGGTTTTCTTATTGGGCCACAGGAAAGAACTGGTCCACTTGTTCTATGGGGATGCGCAGGACCTGGGCTATCTGCTTGTTGTTGCTCATCAGTTCTGCCTTCATCCGGCGGGCGGCCTCCAATCTTTGGTTTGTGCTCAGCAAGGAAGTCTTTTGGACATTGTACCACGCAGAGACAATCCCAAAGACATCTTCATTCGGAAGGAGAATTTTCTCTCCTATCCAACGGGCCGTTTCAGCGTCGGACTCCACTTTTCGGCCCAGTTGATAGAAGAACTGATAGGCCGATTCAAAAAAGCTCTCGGCTCGTTTGTAGTCCACAAAGCACTCCCTCAGAATCATTCCGTCCAGGACGCGGTATGAATCTGGGAGAATGAGTTCCCGCGAATGGGCAATGAGTCGTTTTTCCCTGTATGTCAGGCTGTTATAGGGAACGCCCTGGCTATACCTGTACAGGTTCTCATTGAACATAAGCTGAGCACTGCTCCACTTGTATCCGAGGGGAGTACAGTTTCGCATAGCCACAGAAGGATTGCGGAAAACATACAATAGGGCATTCCGAAGGTATTTCAGGTTGTCGATGGACTTAATCTGAATATCCCACCTATTCAAGGAAGGGTTCCCTTTGGCCAGCTGATACCGTGACATCATCTTCCGGAAGCGTTCCACAAAAACCAGAACCTGTTCATAAGCTCCCTCGAAAACAAAGTGCAGGTGGTTGTTCATTTCCACATCGGCCAGAAGTCTCAGGGCAAGTTCGTGGACAGACACGGCAACCATATTGGCTCCGTCCATAAAATCCCTTTCACAGGCAAACAGAAGCCAGGGCAGATTCTCGGTGGTTACAATGTAGAACGGTCCTCCCTCCAGAAAGAGCCGCTCACATTCCTGTTCTCTATTCCAGTAGTTCATAGTCTTTTTCTGCAAAGTACGACAGAATTATCCGTGTAAAAAACGTTTCACACGGATAAGTGATGAATGTGCCTCTGGAGTATCTGAGAGACGTGTCAGCACTAGAAAAATAGGAGAAGTTGTGCAGGATTTGTCTGCAAAAGTGTCTTATGTTTATAGCTACCGGGGTCCACTTCTTCCCTTTTCGTGTGCACCAGGTCTCTTCATTGCACACGGACCGCGGCCGAAGGGGGCTCGGTGTGCGGTGGAGGGCTCTGGTGCACACGGACCGCGGCCGAAAGGGGCTCGGTGTGCGGAGGGAGGCTCTGGTGCACACGAAAAAAGCGGCAGCCCGGAGGGGTTGCCGCTTATTCTTTACCAATCGACGGATTAGTCGGAGAGGGAGAAGCGCTTGAAACCAAGCACCTTGGCCTCGGGATCTGCAGCCTTGAGGGCAGCAGCTACGGAAGACTTGTCGTCGGACAGCTGATACTCCTGCTCCATCAGGGTGTTCTCCTTCAGGAACTTCTGGATACGGCCGTTCACGATACCGGCAATCATCTGCACCTTGGAGGCGAGGGAGGCAAGCGTCTCGGCACCCACCTTGGCGATGATGTCGCGGGCCTGCTGAGCCTGCTCGGAAGTGAGCCAGCCCTTGGCGGTGTTGGACTCGATGTGGTCTTCGCTGTCAACGTGGGCGGGGTTGATACCGGCCTTCTTGAGGGCGTTGTCCACAGCCTTCTGAACCTGCTCGTCCTTGGTCTTCTGCTCGGCCACGGTCTTTTCGGACTCGATAACCTCAGCAGGAACGGACTCTGCATCCACAGCCACGGGGTTCATGGAAGCCACCTGCATGGCAATGCCACGGGCGATCTCCGTAGGAACCGGCTTGTTGAAAGCCACGATGGCGCCCAGCTTGCCGTTGAAGTGAACGTACTCGCTTACGAAAGGAGCCTCGAGGGCGCCATAGTATGCCAGCACGTGCTTCTCACCGGTCTTACCGGCCTGGTTGGTGATGTTCTCGTCCAGGGTGTAACCGTCTGCAGCCTTGCAAGCCTTGAGGGCCTCGAGGTTGGCAGGGAACTCGGCGATAGCGGTATCGGCGATGGAAGCGGCGAGAGCCTTGAAATCCGGGGTGGCGGCCACGAAGTCGGTTTCGCAACCGAGGCAGACGAGGATGGCCTTTCCGCCGTTGATGCGGCTCAGGACAGCACCCTGGGTGGTCTCATTCTCTCCACGCTTGGCAAGAGTGGATTTACCTTTTTCACGAAGGATTTCAACAGCACGCTTGAAGTCTCCAGCAGCCTCTTCGAGGGCCTTTTTGCAGTCCATCATACCGGCGCTGGTCATATCACGCAGCTTCTTGATATCTCCTAATGCGATAGCCATAGTTTCTTTTTTTCTTTAAACGGTTAATTACTCTTCGGTAGCTTTGGGAGCCTCTTCAGCCTTGGGAGCTTCCTCGGCGGGAGCCTCAGCGGCCTCAGCCTTGGTGGCGCGGCGGGGACGGAGCTTCTTGGCGGGAGCCTCGGCAGCAGCCTCTTCGGCGGCGGGAGCTTCACCTTCCTTCTCCTTCTCCAGCTTGCGCTCTTCCAGGCCTTCATTGATGGCCTTGCACATCACATCCATGATGAGCTCGATGGACTTGGTAGCGTCGTCGTTGGCCGGAATCACATAATCAATAGGGGTAGGATCGCAACAAGTGTCAACCATAGCGATTACCGGGATGTTCAGGCGGACAGCCTCTTTAACGGCGTTGGCTTCCTTCTGCACGTCTACCACGAACAGGGCGCTGGGCAGACGGGACATGTCGCGGATGGAACCGAGGTTCTTCTCCAGCTTGGCCCGCTGGCGCTCTACCTGGAGGCGCTCACGCTTGGCGAGTTTGTCGAAGGTGCCATCTTCCTTCATCTTGTCGATGGTGTTCATTTTCTTGACGGCCTTGCGAATGGTGGGGAAGTTGGTAAGCATACCACCCGGCCAACGCTCGGTCACGGAAGGCATATTGACTTCGGCGGCCTTGGCGGCGACGACGTCCTTTGCCTGCTTCTTGGTGGCAACGAAGAGGACCTTGCGACCGCTGCGGGCCATTTCCTTGAGGACCTCGGCTGCCTCGTCGATTTTCACGACGGTCTTGTGCAGGTCGATGATGTGGATACCGTTCCTCTCTACGAAGATATACGGAGCCATCTTGGGGTTCCACTTGCGGGCAAGGTGTCCGAAGTGAGTGCCTGCATCAAGCAACTGTTCAAAATTTGTTCTAGACATGGGTTTGTTTTTGTCTTTGTTTTAAACTCTTTCATCAATCCGAAGTAGCAGTCCTTGACTGGTCTCCGGGATTTTTTCGCGGCCCGGCAATCCTTTTCGTAGCTCGGGAAGATTCTCATCCTCACCGGGATCTCAGGATTTGATGAATACCAAGGCCGTGCAGACGTAACTCCTGCAGTAAGATTAACGCTTACTGAACTGGAAGCGACGACGTGCGCCAGGCTGACCGGGCTTCTTACGCTCAACTTCGCGAGCGTCGCGGGTGAGGAAGCCGGCGGCCTTCAGCGTGGAGCGGTAAGCCTCTTTATCCACCTCGCAAAGAGCGCGGGCGATTCCGAGACGAACGGCTTCTGCCTGACCTTTGGTACCACCACCTACGAGGGTAACGCCCGTGCCAGGTACTACATAAACACGAGCGACAGCTGATTTACGTCTTCCAAGGGCGTGTTTCTGTTCCATGTGCTCTGTTTAGATTTCGTTAAACTTGATTTGTTTGGGGTTCTGTGCCTGCTGCTTGTGCTCGGGACCTGCATAGATGTACAGGTTGTTGATGAGCTTGTCACCCAGACGGGTCTTGGGCAGCATACCGCGCACAGACTTGCGGATGAGTTCCTCGGGACGAGAGGCAAGGATCTCGCGGGGCGTGGTGAAGCGCTGGCCACCGGGATAGCCGGTGTAGCGGGTGTAAACGCGGTCCGTCATCTTCTTGCCGGTGAGACGAATCTTCTCGGCATTGATGATGACGACGTTGTCACCACAGTCCACATGCGGGGTGAAGCCGGGCTTGTTCTTGCCACGGAGCACGAGGGCCACGCGGGAAGCCAGGCGACCGAGCACGAGGTCGGTTGCATCAATGAGGATCCACTCCTTGTTCACAGTTGCCTTGTTCAGGGAAACTGTTTTGTAGCTAAGTGTGTCCACTGTCTTGATAATTAATGGTTTAACATAAAAGTTGCGATCCCCCTACAATCAGAGGGACCGCAAAGGTACGCATTTTCTGTGAAAATACCAAAAGAATCTGTCAGAGGGCCGATT
>ONWU01000035.1 GCA_900321655.1 uncultured Bacteroidales bacterium | reverse complement strand
GGAGGGGCCGGAGTGGAGCGAAGCGGAACGGAGTCCCCCCGGCATCCCATACCCCTCCCTACAAAAAAAGAGGTCAACTCACTTTTGAGTCAACCTCCTGAATTTTTATCTTCCCGACTTTTTTAGTTCCAGGTCGGAGGGTTCTTAAGCTTGCCAGCAGACTTGTTGATCTGCTCGGAAGGATAAGGGAAGGTGATGAACTTATCCTGCCACTTGAGCTGGTTCTTGTAGTCCTCATAATCACCCACGGTGCAGGTGGAATGAGGGTCTGCACGATCCACATAGTGACGGACCTGAGGGTGGCTGTTGAGTTCCTTCAAGGCCAGGGCCTTGATCTCAGGAGCTCCACCTACAGCCCAGCGCTTGCAGTCTGCAGCGTGGTCGTTGGCCATTTCGAAAGCCAGTTCGCAGCGACGCTCGTGATAAAGGTCCTCCCAGGTGGCGTTGGCCGTAAGCGGGGCCAGGTGGGAACGATTACGGATGCGGTTGATGTCCTCCTTGGCCTTTCCACCATCACCGGCTACGAGGTATGCCTCGGCACGGAGCAGCAGGCAGTCTGCAAAGCGGACGATGGGCCAGTTGATGAGGGTGCAGGGCCAGTCTGCATTGTCCAGCAGGTAACCGGCGCCCTGGGGATCGGCCGGGGCGAAGGGCTGCATGAACTTGTAGATCTGGAAACCGGACTCTACATCGGAGGTGGAGTAGTATTCGCGCTCCTCGCCAAAGTACATGAACTTGTCACCGTACTCCAGCATGGTGGCGGCCAGACGCTCGTTCTTTACACCGCCCACATTGTCCTTGGCCATTTCGGCGTAGAGGTCGTAGGAGGGCTTGAACTGGCCCCAGCCATTGAATTTACCCCAACCCTTGTTCTCCAGGGAAACGCCGGGGAACTCGATGGAACCGCCGGACTTACCGTTGTTGGAACCGTTGGAAGGATAACCCCAGCAGTACTCCTTGGTGAAGAACTTGGTCACATCGGGAGCGAAGAGGTCCGTGAATACGGGGTGAAGGTCTCTGCCATAGGTGGATTCCAGACGGTTCACGCAGGTGATCACATTGGGCCACTGGCTCTTGTCCCAGGTTGCCCAGTAGGCATACACCTTGGCCATCACGGCAGCGGCGGCAGCCTTGTGGGCGCGGCCACGGTCATCGGCACCGTATTCCTCAAACTTGGGCAGGATTTCTTCGGCCTTCTGGAGGTCCGAGATGATGAGCTTGTAGTTCTCCATCACCGTAGCCTGCTGCTCGGGAATCTCGTTGTTGTAACCACCTTCCACGGTCTCATAGGCCACGAAGGGAACACCCAGGTCCTTGGTACCGTAACGGTAGGCGATGAGGAAGTGCCAGTAGGCACGCATGAAGTAAGCTTCACCCAGGCTGCGTTTTTCAACGGGAGTAAGAGCCTTGTTCTGCAGCTCTTTGTTGAGAAGCTGCTGGATGATCCAGTTGGCGCGGTTCATACCCTCGGTGTAGGCATTGCCGAACACGCTGCGAAGAGGGCTTTCGTCACCGGTATACTCGAAAGTGGCCAGGGTAGGATAACTACGGTTACGGCCCCAGACGATATCGTTGGCAACGGCCTGCTCCCAATAGAGTTCACGACCCATGCAGCTTTCCTGAGCCAGACGGGAATAAATACCGTCCACGGCGTCAATGGCCTGCTGGTCGTTCTGGAAGTACTGGTCTGCGGTAGGAGAACCTTCGGCCTTCACATCCAGGAATTTCGCACAGGAGGCAACGCTAAGCGAGCCTGCGGCGACAAGAGCGAGAATGATATACTTTTTCATATTCACAGTCTATTAGTAGTTCAGTTTGATACCGAAAGCAAATACGCGGGAAACCGGGTACTTGATGGTGTCAAAACCACCCATTTCCGGATCCATACCGGAGTACTTGGTGATGGTGAAGAGGTTCTCACCGCTCACATAAACGCGGCAGGTGCTGTTACGTCCGGCGAAATGAGGAACCTTGCGGAGAAGATTGGTGAGATCGTAACCGATGGTGAGGTTCTTCAGACGGAGATAGGAGCCATCCTCGATGTAGTAATCGGAAGGAGTGGAGAAGTTGCCGTTAGGGTCGTTCTTGGAAAGACGGGGAATGGAGGAACCGGTGTTGGTGGGGCTCCAGGCATTCATGATGTCCGTCACGCGGTTGAAGTTACCTTCCACGTCAGAGAGGATCATCTGCTTACCCACATAGGCAATCTTGTTGCCAGCGACGCCCTGGAACATCAGGTCTACGCTGAGGCCCTTCCATTCGAAACCACCGCTGAGAGCATAGGTGAACTTGGGCATGGCGCTGCCAACATACTGGCGGTCATTGGTGTCGATCTTACCATCATTGTTGAAATCAACAAATTTGAGGTCACCGGCCACGGCGTTGGGCTGGATGCGGTTGCCGTCCTTGACGTAAGCGGCAGCCTCGGCATCGCTCTGGAAAATACCGGCGGTCTTGATCACATAGAAGGAGTTCAGGGGCTGGCCGGCCTCGCTCTGGTAAATCCAGGGGAGCATACGGAAGTCTCCGCCACCGGTCCACTTACCGGCATTTCCTTCGTTGTCCAGAATACCCGTGGAAACAACCACATTCTTGTTGTAGGCGAAGTTTCCGGAAATGTGGTAATTGAAATTCTTGTTCACGGAATCGTTCCAGGCAGCCACCAGTTCAACACCGGTGTTGCGGATCTGACCCTGGTTCACCATCATGGCATTGAGGCCGATGGTCTGGGGCCAACCCATGGTCTGTTCCTGGATCAGGTTGTACGTGAGCTTGTTGTAGTAGTCGATGGACAGGGAGAGGCGATCCTTGAACAGATCGATATCCAGACCGGCGTCAAACTGCTGGGAAGTCTCCCAGGTGAGGTTCTGGTTCACGGAGTTCTTGGGGAACCAGAAAGTGCCCCAGTAGGAACCGTTTTCAACACCATAGATGGAACCATCGTTCCAGGTGCTGCTGCTCAGAACTGCGGATTTGTAATTCATAGGCACGGAACCCAGATTACCTACGCGGCCCCAGGAAGCACGGACCTTGAGGAGGTTCACATAGTCGTTCTTCGGGAAGAAAGGCTCGCTGGAAACCTTCCAGGCGGCGGTTACGGCCGGGAAGTCTCCGTAGTTGTGACCCTGGGGCAGACGGCCGGCATAATCCCGGCGATAGGAAGCAGTTACGAAGTAACGGTCATCGAAGCTGTAGGAAGCACGGGCTACCAGAGCCACATTGGCGTCTACATCATAATAATCCTTGGCATCCTTGGAGGCGGCGTGGTCCAGATACTGGACATTGAATGCCTCGTCCTGGAAAGTGTTACCGGAGGCAGTGAGCCTTCTGTAAGTGTCACGGTTGAAGGTGACGGCACCCAGAGCGCCGATGGTGTGCTTGCCAAAGGTGCGGTCGTAGGTGATGGTGTTTTCACTGCGCCAGCCAAAGTTGCGGCGGGTGTCGTAGTTAAGGCCGTTACCGCCATCGGGCTTGCCGATTTCGGGACGTCTGGGATGGAAGTTCTTGTACCACAGGGACTCCAGGTTGGCCGTAAAGAGGCTGCTGATCTTCAGGCCCTTGACGGGGCTGATATGGAGACCGGTGGTGCTCCAGAACTTGCTGGTGTGGTTGTAGCGGTTGTCTGCCAGCAGAAGACGCAGGGGGTTCACGGCATCACCGTGGATGTCTGCGAAGTTGCCGCCGTACTTGGCGATATAGGCGGGATCTTCCGTAACAGTACCACCGAAGGAACCGGCGTAAGGACCGGCCGTGGCATATGCCTCGGCGCTGGCCGGCATATAGATGGCGGAGAGGATGGTACCCGTGTAGGCGGAACCGGTATCCGTACCGCGGCTGTTGTCGTCGGAGAAGGAGAGCGTCTGGGTAATCTTGATCCACTTGTTGATGTCATATTCGCCATTGTAGCGGACACCCAGGTTCTTCTTGAAGGTGTTGACCAGCACACCGGGGTTGTCCTGGTAGCTGAAGGTGAGACGGCTCTTGAGGTTCTCTCCACCGTAGTTGAGAGTAACGGAGTGACGATGATAGAAAGAGGTGCGGAAAATTTCGTCCATCCAGTTGGTACGGGTGGTACCTACCCAAGGGTTCTTGGAAGTATCCCAACCGGTAGGCAGGGACTGGCCGGCATTGGCGTAGGAGAGTTTGCGCATCTCGATTTCCTGCTGGGCATTCAGCGGAGTGGGCAGGTTGGAAGCGGCGCGGACACCGGCTACCAGGTCGTACTCGATGTGGATACCCTTGTTGGCCTTCTTGGTGGTCACGAGGATAACACCACCGGCACCGGAAGTTGCACCATAGATAGCGGCAGAGGCAGCATCCTTGAGGACGACGATGCTCTCGATGTCGTTCATGGAGGTGATGGGAGCGCCGGGAACGCCGTCTACTACCCACAGCACAGGCTCACCGCTGGAGTTGCGGGAACCTTGTCCACGGATGACGATGTTCGGGGTGGCATCCGGAGAGCCGCCGTCGGCGGAAATCACCACACCCGGGATCTGACCCTGGAGCATGCTTTCCGTAGAGGTAACAGGACGAGCAGCCAGGGCGTCGGCATTGTTCACGATACCCACGGAGGCACTCAGGTCCTTCTTCTTGGTCTGGGCACCGTAACCCAGGGCTACGGCTTCCTGAAGAATTTCAGCATCTTCCACGAGGACGATGTTGATGGTAGCACGGCCGTTCACGGGAACCTGCTGGGACACATAGCCCAGGCAAGAAACCTCGAGGACTGCGTTGGACGGGACATTGATGGAATAATTACCATCCATGTCCGTAACGGCGTTGGCATTGCCGGAGAGAACCACGGCGCCCACGATGGGGCCCACGGCATCACTCACAGTACCACGCACTGTCAGATTCTGGGCATTGGCATTGCCACCGCCCAGCACGAATGCCGCCATTCCGCAAAGAACAGCAAGCATACCAAACAGTTGGTTGGTCTTCATAGTTGATTGTAAGATAGTTAAAAAATATTGGTTGTTTTAGCACATTTTTCTGTTTACAAATTTAATTATTGATATGATTCCATATGCCCCGTTTTGCGCATTCAACTACCCAAATCGCGCAAAATGCTACAAAAGATTTTTAAAAACTTTTAATTACAACTCAGCCGATTACGCCCTCATTTCCGTTTTTGAATTTCAAAGGTTTTTTAGTAAATTGCACTAAAATTTTAAGAGTCAATGGCCCGAGTCCTGATGATGACAGATTTCACGGAGTCGTATGGGAACAAACTGCTCCAGGGAATCATCAAATACTCCCACGAACACTCTCCCTGGGTGGTGGGAAAGATTCCCCTGTCGTTCCGGGACGGAAATCAGCTGAAGACCGCCGCAGAAATAGCGGACCACTGGAAGGCCGATGCCATCATCGGCCAGTTCCGCTCTTTCGAGGACATCCGGCCTTTCCAGGAAAAGGGGATCATCCCGGTGGCACAGGACTTTTTACAAAGTTTTCCCGGCATCATCAACATAACCGGAGACTATCTGGAAGCCGGCCGGATGGCGGCCCGCTATTTTATGGAGCGAGGACTCCGGCATTTTGCCTATTATGGCCTGAACGGGGTAGTGTGGTCGGACGGCCGGAGAGACGGTTTTATGGAAGTGGCCGCCCGGGATGCCGGCGCTCCCCTGAGAAAAAGCGACATCCGGGAAATCAAAAACCTGAAAACCTCCTGGTGGTACAATACGGAAAAGCTCATCCACTGGCTCAGGTCCCTCCCCAAGCCTGTGGGTATCTACTGCTGCGACGACAACAAGGCATACAACATCATTGAGGCCTGCTCCCAGTCCCAGCAGACGGGTCTCCGCATCCCCGAAGACATTCTCCTGCTGGGAACGGACAACGACGAAACCGTGTGCCAGTTGTGTATGCCGCAGCTTTCTTCCGTCGCCCTGGATGTGGAAATAGCGGGATCCCAGGTAGCGGCCCTTATCGAATACCTTCTCAATCTGCCACCCGGGGAGCGCAGCAAACACTACTCAGACATCATCGTCCGTCCCACCCACATTGTCACACGCCATTCCACGGATGCCCTCGTGAACGATAACCCGTACATTTCAAAGATCCTTCGGTACATAGAAAACAATATCGGCAAATCCCTGAGGGTGGAAGACCTGGTTTCCCTGGTTCCCATGAGCCGCCGCACCCTGGAAGAAACTTTCTCAAAGAGCATGGGAACTTCCATTTACCGGTATATCATCCAGACGCGGGTTGCCCGCTTCCAGAAACTCATTTTAGGCGGGCTCTCCCCTTCCCAGGCCGCCATGGAACTAGGGCTGGAATACAAGTCCCTCTCCAGGGAATTCAAGCGCCAGACCGGTCTCTCTCCCAAAGAATTTCTTTCCCAGGCACAATGAATACGGGCCGGAGAGTGCTCCGGCCCGAAATTCACCTATTTAATTAACCAACAATCCACAAACTAGAGAACATGGAAAACCCATCTATCCTACAAGTTGTTTCATTGTTGCAAAATTAAACATTTATAATTCTGAGAGGATTTCTATTCTGCCAAAGAAACTTTGATTTTTGACAATTAACGGCCTTCCCCCCTTCCCGGCTGTCCAGGAACCAGGTAACGATCCCCGGTCTCAGCGGCCACGGCATCGTAGAAAGGCTGGTCCCAGGTGCCAGGCTGGTCGTTGTATTTCACAATCAATTGATGAGCCAGCGTTTTCCATCGGCCCATCATCTGTTCTACATAGCCGAAGGTTTTTCCCTGCAGGAAAGCCACCCTTTCTTCGCGGCACAATCCGGCAGCCTGCTTCTCCACCTGCGCCTGTTCCTGAAGGAAAGCTTCCTCCAATTCTTGACGGGCCTGTATCCAATCCCCGGACAGGGCGCTCCAACGAGGATATACCATATTGGCCACCCAGTTGCAAAGCCAGAAGGCTCCCTTCTCATCGAAGACACCACTACGGTTGTGGCAAGCCTGGAAAGCCTCCGGGATATCCCTCAGACAGGCATAGACCGGCACATAGGCAATGGCCGAGGGCTCGTCGCAGTTGAACCAGTACACCCCGCCCACCTCATCGGGAAGAGAGCTGCGCAGCTGCGCAACCACGGAGAAGCCGGCCTGCTGCGTGGAGATGGGTCTCTCGCGGAAGTACTTCTTTCCTCCGGAGGTAAAACCCTTGGCACGGGGCCGATAAGGGCTGCTCCAGGGCCCGGCACTCACATCGGCCGTCATATCCAGCGGCGTTCCTTCGTAATGATCCCTCATATCGGCCATGACATCCTGCAGCGTGAGCGGCCGATCCGGCTTGATCCAGAGCGGAAGTTCGTCGCAGACGTCAAATTCACCATTTAAATAAGGTAGGAAGCGGTCCATATACTCCGGATTTGTGTGGTGGCGGAAGACGCTCCACACGCGGGGCTCGCACAGACGCATATTCACAAATTCCAGCGGGCAGTATGCCTCACGGAAACTGAAATCCTTGTCCGGACCGCTGTAATAGCCCATTTCGCGGGCAAAGGAAATGACATCGGCACTGTACATACATACCCCCGGAACCTCATAAATCCCTTTTTTCCGGTCCAGCTTCCGGGCCTGCGGGAATGTGCGGATGCGGCTGTGGTTGGCGTGGGCCGTGATGCAGTCGTCGGGGATGCGCACCGCCACCCAGACAGCGCCTTTCCGGCCGGGGCCTTTCCCGATGAAATCCATCATCCAGGCCTCTTCCTTATCGCAGACAGAGAAGGTTTCTCCGCTCTCGAAGTAGCCGTACTCATCGGCCAGCCTTCCCATCTCCAGGATGGCGTCCCGAGCCGACGTACAGCGCTGCAGAGCCAGTTGCATCAGGTTGTCGTAGCCCAGGATGCCTTCGGGGTTCACCAGTTCTTTCCGGCCTCCGAAGGTGGTTTCCAGGATGGTGAGCTGGTGCTCGTTCATATAGCCCACCACACCATAGGTATAGGGGACCTGGTCTACGTAGCCACGCACCTCTCCCCCGTGCCAGAAATGGCGGATGGCAATCTTCTCGCCGGGCTGATGGGCTCCCGAGGGCGAGCTTGTAAGCCAGCCGGTATAGCCGAAAGTGTCGCAGTTATAGGTGCAGATGACCGAACCGTCGGCCGATGCCTTCTTTCCCACAATCACGTTGGTGCAGGCCTCGGACGGCAAAGCCCTGCCAGCGAGGAAAGCCAGCAGGACTATGACAGATATCTTTCTCATAATAAGATGATTACTTCTTCTGGGCGGGCCGGTTGTACCCGTCGTTGATGCAGCGCTGGCTGATGTGCTCTATGCGCTTGGCCGTCTCGGGATGCGAGGAGAACAGGTTACTCACCATACTGCTGGTTTTGGAGCCTGCGGACAGATTCTCCAGTTTCTCGAAGGCCATCACCATCGTCCAGGGATTCTTGCCGGCTTCGCAGAGGAAGTTGTAGCCGTAATCATCGGCCTCGGTTTCCATATTGCGGGAGAATTTGGCATTGAGAACGGCTTCTCCGATGGCGCCCAGCTGCGAATCCGTAAGCTGCGCCGCCGTCTGGGAAGTGGAGGCGATCCCCTGCAGGGTGGCCGATGTGAGCATCTGCTTCTGCATCTGCTTGCGGGTGTGGTGCAGCGCCACGTGACCCATCTCATGGCCCAGCACACCGGCCAGTTCATCGTCTGTCATCACATCCATGATTCCGCTGTACACGCGTACGCTGCCATCGGCACAGGCGAAGGCGTTCACCTGGTCCTCTTTATAGACTTTGAAATTGAGCGGGAGCTCGTTCACGCCGTCAAAGCTGTCAATGATTTTGCGAAGACGTTTGGTGTACGGGCTGGACTCCGGAAGCACCTGGCTCTGGGCATCCAGCTGCTGGATGTACTGGTGGACGTAGTTCTCCACCTGGGCGTCTGTAAGGGTAAGAGCCTGAGCGGCATACACGCCCCCCTGAAGGAGCCTGCCGGCATCCAGCTGGGACACCACGCCGCAGGAAGAAAGGCCGACAGCCACGGCCAAAAGGCATAGGATTCTTTTCATAGTGGTCAGATTTTTCCCAAAGATACAAAAAATCCCGAAACGATATCCCCAAAAACCCTTTAAGCCTACGACAGGCTGCCAAGGTATTGGTCAAAAGCGGGGCGGTAGCCTTCGGAGACATGGAGGAGGGCGTCTCCCACCTTGACATCGGCCTGGGACGTGACGCTGGAAATATGGGAAAGGCCAATGATGAAAGACCGGTGGATGCGCATGAACCGTTCGGGCGGGAGCATGTCTTCGGCGGCTTTCATGGTAAGATGCGTCACCAGCGGCTGCCGGTCCGATGCCAGATGGAACATCACATAGTCCTTCATACCCTCGACGTACTGGATATCGGCCAGATCCACCTTGCGGAGGACGCCTTCCACCTTAAGGAAAACGGATTGCTTTTCGGCCGATGCCGCCGGGGCCGATGCCGCCTCCTTAAGCGCGAACCACTCCCGTGCCTTCTGGGCAGCTTCCAGGAATTTCTGATAGCGGATGGGCTTGAGAAGGAAATCAAGGGCACTTACCTCGTAGCTCTCGAAGGCATACTGCTTGAAGGCCGTGGTAAAGACGACGCGGGTCTCGGAGGGTAGCATGCGGGACAATTCCATGCCGTCCAGATCCGGCATCTGGATATCCAGAAACACCAATTCCGGGCTCTTTGCCCGAATCTCCGACAGGGCCAGCACGGGGTCGTTGTAGGAGCCGGCCAATTCTAAAAACGGTGTACGCTCTACAAATCCCTCCAGCATTTTTACAGCCAAGGGTTCATCGTCTACGACTATGCAGCGGAGATTCTTCACCTCGTTCAGAATGAAAAAACTATACCTGAAGTTTTACTTCCACCGTGTAGGTGTCATTTTCGGCCTTCTGCTCATAAGCGTATTTGCCGGGGTACAGGAGCTCCAGGCGGCGCTTCATGTTTTCCAGGCCGATTCCGGAGCCTATGTGGTCGCTGCCCTGCTTCTCGAAAAGGGAATTGGCGCAGCGGAAGGTGATGACGCCGTCGGCATAGGACATTTCCGCATTCACGAAGGACGGATAACGGGCATTCACACCATGCTTGAAAGCGTTCTCCACCAGGGAGATAAAGAGCAGCGGAGCCACCTCCACGTGCTCCTGGGGTACCTGGAAGTCCTTGGTAACGGTGGTAAGCTCATTGCAACGCAGGGCCATCAGGTCCACGTAGTTGCTCATGAATTCCATTTCGGCCGAGAGGAATACCCGGTCGGCCTCGCTGTCATAAAGCGCGTAGCGCAGCAGGTCGCTCAACTGGCCGATGCTCTCCTGCGCCTTGTCCGGGTCTATCTGGGTGAGGGAGGAAATATTGTTCAGGGTATTGAAGAGAAAATGCGGATTCAGCTGGTGTTTAAGCCAGGTGAGTTCCGCCTCCGCACTCTTCCGGCGCTCTTCCTGCGCCTGTATCATGGCATCATTGGAGCGCATCACGCCCCGCAGGCCCGCCGCCAGAAGAACCAGCATACACTGGACGAATACCCTGAGCAGGATGGAGCCCACATACATGGCCCACAAAGTCCGCTCCCCAAACTGCTCTACCACTTCCTTGGGGAACTCCTGGGGATGCTTTCCGAAGAAATCCCACAGCATCCAGCCCACAATGATACCACCGTTGATGATATAGAACCACTTAGCGCGACCGCCGTGCAGGAGCCTGGGTACCAGGAGGTAATAGTTAAGACTGTACAGGACAAAGGCCGGCAACAACAGCATGGCGCCCGTTGTAAACACCTTCACCGCCTGTTCCAGGGAACCGGTCATGGTGCCGGTAACAATGGCCGGTACCAGGAAAACACCCACCCAGACAACCATCTGGGTGGTGTTGATGATCAGATTTCTGCGATTCTTCGTTTGCATCTTTGCAAAGATAAGAATAATTTACATTCCCATGATGCCGCTCATGCTCTCGGCCGTGGTGGAGGAGTTCAGCTGGCTCTCGTTCTCGATGGAACGGCGGGTTTTCTTGGCGCTGTAGTTGCCCTGTTTGCCGAAGGTCCAACTTACCTGGAAGGTGATGGCGCGCATGGGAATCTGGGTGATTGTGCTGGAGGTGAAGCCCTTGCCGACGGTGTAGGATTCCATGCTCATGTTCAGGCCCTTCATCAGGGGCAGGATGCCGTTGATGGAGAAGCTCAGGCGGTCGTCCAGGAAGGACTTTGTGAAGCCCAGCATACCGGCACGCATCCCGCTGGACCAGCCCTGCAGGCTAACGTTGCGGCCCATCATGATGAAGTTGGCGCTCAGACGGATATCCCAGGGCAGGGTCTGCTGCACACCGGCCATCAGGTTGTAGTTCCAGCCGCTGTTCTTCTGATTCAGCTGCTCGCTGCTCAGGCTCACGTAGCTCACGCCGCCGTTGAGCATGATGCGGGTCTTGCGGCCGGGATTCAGCATCACATAACCGTTGAGGCCGGTATTGCGGCTGCGGACAATATTGCCGTAGGTGGTATTGAGGAGGTTGTTTTCGTCATAGAAGCTGTAAGAATCGATGCCGTTGCCGGTGTAACTGTGGCGAAGGGTGGCGCTCACCATGATCAGAGGGGAATAGAAGTTGTAAACCAGGGAGATGTTGTGCCCCTTCTCCGTGTCCAGGTTGCTGTTGCCGTAGGTGAGGGCGGTGGGATCGGATGTGTTTACGTAAGGGTTCAGGTAGGAGATGCCCGGACGGCTGATGCGCATATTGTAGCTGAGGCCGATGTTCTGCATGGCGCTGGGGCTCCACTGGATGCTGGCGCTGGGCACCAGGTCTCCGTAGTTCACGCTGAAGGGGGTGGCCATGGCCGATGAATTGTAACTCTGCCAGGTGTGCTCGTAGCGGACGCCACCCTTTATGCCGAACTGGCCGAATGTGCCGCCAATCTCGGCATAGGCCGCGCCGATGCGGTTATAGAAGTCATACTTCAGGCTGCTCAGCGGGTTCTCCACAAAGGCCGATCCGTTCCAAAGGTAATCCGTCTGGTCGGAGGAATTGTGGCGGGCGATGAACTTGGCGCCGGTGGACAGAGTGAGGCTGGTTCCCAGCGGGGTGGTGAAATCGGCCTGGAAGGTATGGTCGGTGGAACCGGTGCGGCCGTCGCTCTTGCGGTCCGTGAGATCGAAGCCGGGGATGGCGCTGCCGTCGAAGGTATTGAGGCTGTTGTTTACGGACGGGGCGCCGTTGAACTGATAGCTGAACACCAGGCTGCGGCCGGGGGCATCGGCCCAGAGATGCTGGTAATCGGCTCCGAAGGAGAGGTTGGTGCGGTTGTTGACGGTCTGGGTGGTGCCGTCGTAGCCGAAAGGATCGGCCCCGGGACTGGCAAGGAGGGTGTTGGTGAGGCCGCCGGACTGCTTCATGCCGAAGTGCATCACGCCCAGGGTGGCGCTCACCAGGTTCAGGGAATCGATATCATAGCTGGCGGTGGAATTGAGCATGGCGATGGGCATGGACATCTTGGAGGAAGAGTGGGTCTTCATGGTGAAACCGTTGTCCTGCACGCGTTCTACATCGGAAGTAGTATTGCCGATGCTGTTGTACATCACGTTAGCGTTGAGACTCATGGCGAACTTTCCTTTCTGCAGGCTGCCGCTCACGCCGGCGCCGCCGCCGCGGGTAGAACCCATAGCCATCACGGTGCCGTAGAAGCCTTCAGCCATGGAGGAACCGCCGGTGACTTCCTTGTTGGTGGTGATATTGAGCACACCACCCACGCCTTCTGCGTCGTATTTTACGCCGGGATTGGTGACGACCTCGATGTTTTTTACACTGCTGGCGGGCATCATCTTGAAAATGGTGGAGGCATTCTGGGACAACATCTGGTTGGGTTTTCCGTCCACGTAAACCTGGAAACTGCTGCTGCCGTTCACGCTGATGTTGTCCTGGCCGTCCACGCTTACCATAGGTACCTTACGGAGCATATCCAGGACGGTGCTGGTCTTGGAATCGGCGTCATCCTCTACATTATAGGTCATCTTGTCCACTTCCATCTTGACCAGCGGGCGCATGGCGGTGACGCTGCCGGCTTTCAGCATTTCTGCGCTGTCCTGGGCCAGGATTTCGCCCAGGTTCACAACGGGCGTGCCGGCCGGGACGGTGAAAGAGCGGCGCTGCACCTTCCGGCCCATATTGTCAAATACCATTATATAATCACCGGCCAGTGTGAAACTGTGCGAGAAGCGGCCTTCCTCGTCGGTGGTGGTAAAGGCCACGGCCTTGTCCGTATCCGGCAGGCGATAGAACTGCAGGATGGCGGCCGGTTCGCCCGCACGGGTGAGAGAATCCAGCACCACACCTTCTACGGTAGTGGTCTGACCAAAGGCCTGGATGCCCAGCAGGGCGGCGGCAAAAATGACGATAAACTTTTTCATATTCCCTTGCATTTTATTTCCGGGAGCAAAAGTAAGCGTAATTCCAAGCCCTTGCTTCCGGTTTTAGACGAATGCCCCGCTTCCTTCGACGAATTCCGAAAAAGTACTATATTTGTAGAAACGTTTTTCTAACCCATGAAACTTAAGCTAATACTGTTTTCGATGCTGGTTTTGTCCGCCGTGCAGGTCAGGGCGCAGAAGGCGCAAAAAGCCCTGAATGTGCTGAAGGAGCACGTGGACGAGATTTCCATAGATACCCGTGCCTCGTTCCACCAGGAGGTTCGGGAAGGCAAGTACGATACTCATTTCCAGGGAGACTACCTCAACCTCCATATTATGGGCCACATCACGGACAACATCAGCATCCGCGTACGGCAGCGGCTCAACAAGAAGATTGACGAGAAAAACCCCTTCAACGCCACGGACTTCCTTTGGCTCAAGTGGCAGATCAATCCCCATTGGTCCATCACGGCCGGCAAGCAGGCCATTCTCCTGGGAGGCTACGAGATTGACTCCCCGCCCATCGACGTCTACTACTACGGTGCCTTCACCAGCAATATGTACCAGTACTATGCCTTCGGTGCAACCGTCACCTGGACCCCGGCACCGGGACAGAACATCTCCCTGCAGTTCTGCCCCTCCCCCATTTCTCCCGGGACGCAGGATGCGTACTCCTATAACCTGTACTGGAACGGTCACATCGGCAAACGCTGGCGTACCACCTGGAGCTACAACCTGGTAGGAGATGAGTTTGGCCGATGGATGAATTACGAAGTACTGGGGAACAAGGTTGACCTGGGTCCCCTGGTAGTGGACCTGGACCTCATCAACCGGCATTCCATTCACCAGAAAAACTGGCTCTCAGACTGGTCTGCCATCGTCAAGGCCATCTACTCCTTAGGGAAATGGAACCTCTGCACCAAGATCGGCTATGAACGCAACGATAAAGCGAACGTAGACCCCAACGGTGTTTCCTATGACTTAACCCTCCCCGCCGGCCACGACTATTTCTATGGCGGCGTGGGTGTGGAATACTTCCCGCTGGGCAACGAAAAGCTCCGTCTGCATTTGGCGTATTTCCGGGACAACCACGACGACCTCCATAACCTTGACGTCGGCATCACTTGGCGATTCGCCATTTACAAGCACTAATCTTCCCATATGTATATGAAACGAATTCTTCTATTTTTGCTCCTGGCTGCCGCCTGCACGCAGCAAAAACCCGTATTATCCGTTGAAGGCGGAAAAATTCAAGGCGTTCCTTCCGAAGCCGCCGGCGTCACCGTTTTCAAAGGCATTCCCTATGCCGCCGCACCGGTGGGAGACCTCCGCTGGAAGGCTCCGCAGCCTGTTGAGCCCTGGGAAGGCGTGAAGATTTGCGATACCTTCGGCCCCATTGCCCCCCAGCCCGGCAACAAGCCCGGCACTTTTTACGGAGACGAATTTTACTGGATGGGCACGCCCGAAGAAAGCGAAGACTGTCTGTATCTGAATGTATGGGCTCCTACAGAGAAGTTGGGCAAGGACGCCAAGTTGCCTGTGGCCTTGTGGATCCACGGCGGTGCCTATATGAACGGCTACGGCTATGAAGTAACCATGGACGGTGACAAATGGGCCCAGAGAGACGTTATCCTGGTTACCATCAACTACCGCCTGGGCGTCTTCGGATTCCTGAGCCACCCCGGGCTCACGGCCGAACAAGGCCAGAGCGGCAACTACGGGACCATGGACCAGGCAGCCGCCCTGAAGTGGGTGCAGGACAACATTGCCGCCTTTGGCGGAGATCCGGGCAGGATTACCGTCTTTGGACAGAGCGCCGGCGCCATGAGCGTGAAGACCCTGCTGGTCTCTCCCCTCTCCAAGGACATCATGGCCGGAGCCATCATCCAGAGCGGCGGCGGACTCTCCACCCGCGGGCTCACTGCGGAGGGCACCCAGACCCAGTATGACGCCATGGGCAAGGCCGCCATGGACAAGGCCGGGCTCACTTCCCTGGACGCCATGCGCAAAGCCTCCACGGAGCAGATTCGCACCGTGCAGGGCTGGTTCATGCCCCACCCGGACGGTAAAGTAGTCACTGAGAGCTTCGAAGAGTCTTTCTTTGACGGCTCCATTTCGCAGGTGCCCATTATGATCGGCTACAACAAAGACGATATGGGCGGCTTGGGAGGAGAAGCCGTAGACCGTTTCTGCGCCCTCCGCGACTCCCTGGGCTGCGCCGTGTACGAATATGAGTTCCTGCGGGAGCTTCCCACCGATGAGGCCCACCCGGCTTCAGCCGCCGGCGCCTTCCACTCGGCCGAACTCTGGTACGTATTTGGAACGCTGGACCGCAGCTGGCGTCCCTTCACCGAGGCCGACCACGCCCTCAGTTCCCGTATGGTGGACGCCTGGACCGACTTCTGCAAATTCGGCAACCCCGGCTGGCCCGCCTACAAGCAGAACACTCCCTTCAAAGAGGAATTTGATATAGAATAGGTTACCTAACGGTAAGCTGTACAGACTGCGTGTCGCGGCTGTTAGGGCCCGTCATAATTTCAAAATCACCCGGTTCACAGACCCACTGCAGCTCGTGGTTGTAGTAGGAAAGGTCATCGGCCGTAAGCGGGAAGTCCACCGTCACGGACTCCCCGGCGGGAATAAATACTTTCCTGAAGCCTTTGAGTTCCTTCACGGGACGTGTGGAGGTGGCGTAAATGTCGTGGATATAGATCTGTACAACCTCATAGCCATCCCGTTTTCCCGTATTGGTAACCGTGACGGATGCCGTTACAGAGCCATTCAGAGGCATTTCGGCAGCATTCAGCACCGGCGCAGAATAGCTGTAGGTGGTATAACTGAGACCATATCCGAAAGGATATAGCGGGCCATTGATCTCGTCCAGATAGGCCGAAACAAACTTGTTGAAAGGAGCATAGTCCCCCTGCGGACGGCCGGTATTCTTGTGATTGTAGTAGAGTGGCAGCTGCCCAACAGAGCGAGGGAAGGAAGTGGTGAGCTTGGCCGAAGGATTCACATCCCCGAACAGGACATCGGCAACGGCGTGCCCACCCTCGGAGCCGGGACTCCAGACATTCAGGATGGCATTCATGGAAGCGTCTTCCTCTACCAGCGTAAGAGGCCGACCGGTGACCAGTACCATCACGACCGGTTTTCCCGTAGCCTTGAGGGCCTTCAGCAGTTCACGCTGCGCATCCGGAAGGGAAATATCCGTGCGGGATGCGGCCTCTCCGTTCATGCTGTCGGTTTCTCCTACGCAGGCCACCACCACATCGGCCTCTCTGGCCTTGGCAACGGCCTCGGCTATCAGGCGCTCCTGCGGTACGGTATGAAGAGGTTCACCCACAAAGCCCGGTATAAAGGAGCGGATCATTCCGTAGCGGACCGTCTCCTCGAGATCCTTATCCAGGAACAGCCAACTACCCTCCGCATAGGTAGAGCGCACTACCTCGGCGATGCCGTCATAGAGGGTCACGCACTCCCCGCTATGGTTCCCGGTGCTCCAGGAGCCGGCGAGGGCCTGGGCATTTTGAGCCAGCGGGCCCACTACGGCCACGCGGGCGTTCTTGGAAAGCGGCAGCACACCGTCGTTTTTCAGAAGCACCTGACATTCACGGGCCACTTCGCGGGCGACAGCCCTGTTTTCGGCCGTGTATATTTCACTTTCGCGGGAAGGGTCCAAGTACTTATAGGGGTCCTCAAAAAGGCCCAATTTGTATTTGGCTTCCAGGATGCGGCGGCAGGCCCGGTCAATATCGGCCTCCTTGATGCGCCCTTCCTTTAGGGATTTCTCCAGCGTTCCCACAAAGCCGTCGGCGTTCATATCCATATCCAGGCCGGCCTGCAGCGACCGGGCCGATACCTCCTGAAGGTCTCCGATTCCATGGGCGATCTGCTCCGAGACGGAAGTATAGTCGCTTACGATGAACCCGTCAAACCCCCAGCGGTCCCGCAGCAGTTCGGTAAGCAAGTAGTGATTCATGGAGGCCGGAATACCTTCGAACTCGTTAAAGGA
>ONWU01000027.1 GCA_900321655.1 uncultured Bacteroidales bacterium | reverse complement strand
CGGCTTTGTCCTGAAGCCGGCCTCTTCCGGCATCGTCCTGTCCAACGGAGACGGATTCACTTTCGAAGGAGGAGGCTTCCGGGCCGATGTCTGTGAAGGTTTCACGGTCCGCTGCAAGAAACCGGCCGGGCTGAAGGAGGGCGTTCGTCTGTACCGGAACATCAGTGCGGCCTTTGAGCGGCAGATAGAAGCCGCCAGGCCCGTGCGGGAAATAGACGTCCGGCTGGAATTAACCCTGAAGGACGGACAGCTTTTGGCCTTCGCCACCAGTGAAGATGGCCGGAATGCCCAAGCCCAGCTTCCGACACCCGGCGATACCGCCCGTGACCCGGAGCGGATGCTGCAGACCATCCGTGAACAACTGGGCAAACGCAGTGAACATTATGCTTTCCAGGCCCCAGCCCTGCAGGTGGGGGGTCCTGTACCTTTCTTTCCCACATCGGCGCTCAATGGCCTCAGAAGGGATCTGGCGGACCGGCTGGACCAACGGCCCGTCAACGCCTTGCCTCTGCATCGGGGTATCCGCAATCCGGAGACTTCTTTCCGGCTGGAATATGCTTCCAACGGGGAGCTTATGCGCAGCAAGTACTGCATCCGGCACGGCCTTGATTTTCACTGCGCCGTCTGCGAAATGACGGTAAAACAGTCTAAAGCTTGTATGGGTTAATTCTGGACGGGGCGAACAGAGAACCCCTCGTAACGGTCGTCGACGTTCGTGACGATGTTGTCGCTATCGATGACCAGTAAGTAGGCGTCGCTGGAGTCGCAAGGTGTAGATGACCAATAGAGACCGCTGCCACCCTCAACGTAGAGAGTTCCACTTTCGTAGAAGCCTGCAGCCGCAAAGAACAACGAGATACCATTGACCTTGCTGGTGATGAGCCTACCACCCTTGGTGGTTCCGATATCGGTCCAACCTGTCTTCCAAGCCGTTGTGGTGTTTGAAGCGAGCGCATCAAACTGAGCCCTGGTGGGAATACGCCAGGCAGTGTTCACGGAATATGCGACGTCGGCAGAAGTAGAAAGAGGATCCTCCTCACCAGTGTAGTTTTCTTCAGAACTTGAGTAAGGTGTCGTCTTACCATACCTGAAATATTCTCCCGCTTCAAGCGGATCGACAATCTTGCTGGTGGTCTTGTCAATGTTACCCGTAGCCCAGAGGGGACCGTCGGCGTAACCCAGGCTCACGAAGTTGCCATTGTTCGTGAGACCTGTAAGTTTGATGGCGGCAGAACCGGTAAGTTCCTTACCCGAAACCTTCTTGGATCTGGAAGAAACGGCATATTTCTTTTCCACATTTTGCTGTACCAGCTGGAAATTGTAGTCAATGGCTCCGGCAGAAGCATTGTCCAAAATGCCCCAGAAATAGTACCCCGGATCCTTATTCACATAAGTAAGTAAAGCAGGCAGCGGGAAATTAACAGTTCCCGTAGTGCAGCTCACAGGACTGCCAGGGACAATCTCCTCAACCGTAAAGGGTTTTACATTATTGACGGTAAGGACAAACTCGTTGCCGGAGGCAGGTTTACCACCTGTTCCCTGAACACAAATCTGTATCAGGTTGTCCGGAGCCTTCATTTTCAACGAAGCGCCTATCTCAATGGTAGATTCCTCAACAATACCGGTAGAATAGGTAGTAGAAGCTGAGAGGTAAAAGGTTTGAACCTTATTCGTCATAGTAAATGAATCGCCGGAAGGGCTGAATGTAGGCTGATCTCCGTACGGAACGCAGATGGCCGTGAGACGGTCGCCATAATCCACTTTCGCATCAAAAATATCTTTTGCAGTAATATCATTGGCATTCTTATCCCAAGATGTACCATTGTAAGTAAAGACAGCATACTTGTTGTCTCCTACAAGACCCTGGAAGAAGACATAAACCTTATCTCCGTTTTCCCAGCCAGCCTTAACGCCTTTGGTGTCATCGGCGCGATTTATATCCACATTGAACACAATCTTCGATATCCCGGAAGCGCTTTCCTTGACTGGGGTTTCCTTGTTACAGGCAATGAATGCAAGCGCAGCACTTAAAAGAATTATAGTCTTTTTCATAATCATATCCTCCTTTCTAATCTTACCAGGTAAGTTCTTCTCCGGGGAACGGATTATTCCACTGGACGTCTTCACTAGCGGCAATCACTCCCTCAAGCCGAATTTCGAGGGCCTCGCTCTCTGGCGAGATGTAGGTTTGTTTTTCTTTCATAGTATTATTAATCTCTGGTCATCCGGACAAAAGCAGGATAATATGCTCGTGCAAAAGTAACTATAAATCTACTGTTCTGCAAATGCTTCCGAGATTAGATGAGCTCCATCACCACACAGACATCTCCCAGGTGGACCGGTTTTCCATTGTTGCGTTCCACAAAACTGCGGGACAGGGAGCCGCGCCAGATGATGTCGTCCCGGGTTCGGAAAGGCAGATCCATCTCAAAACCATAGCTCTGGGACTTGTATTTGACTACGGCAGAGCATTTCCAGCTGGTTTGTGTGCCGCCGTCGTCTTCCACGATCATCAAAGCACAGGAAGAAAGCTGTTTGGTCCACTCGGAAACCAGCACGGTGTTCAGCTGTATCGGCTCTCCCTTCTGTCCGCGCCGCACCACTACCATAAAATCCGTGATGGCAGGGTCATACAGGCGGAGCTCCCCTTCGGTAGAGGCCTGGAAGTCTTCCACCTTGCCAATCTTGATCCAGATCTCGCTGGCCCCGCAGAGCCAGGAATCGAAGTTCCGGCTGGCCTGGATAGAGCGGAGGACCAGCGTACGGAGGTCTTCATCGGCCTTGGTGATAACCAGATTGCCTCCGGCGTTTCCCCAGTCCGGGTCTTCCCTCCGCAGCATTTCCAAGGTTTTGTACTCTGCGTCGGAATTGCGGTTGATTACCCATACAGGCCTCTCCCGGGCCATTTCCTCTGTCACCAGCACCTTGGTTACGGTGCCGTCGGCCTCCAGGATATACCCTTCGTTCTGCACGGCATCTCCCCCGGGATCGAAAGTGATGACGGGCTTGGCATCTCCGTTCCACTGCTCGGAAAAAGGCCAGTAAATCTGGATGTCCGAGGCCGACAGGGCCTCCAGCCAGGCATCCGGGTCCTCCAGGCCGGCGGAAGCTTTGGTGGCATAGGCGGCTTCCCGGAGGAGGTCCCGAAGGGGCCTGGAATAGGATTTCGTCTTGGTGGAATCCGATTCTCCCACGCCGCATCCCGGATCGGAAAAGAGCTCCTGCATCCGGTACTCCTCATCGTATCCGTTGGTGGCCGATGACTGGGCGGCATCGTGGACCTCGTCCAGCTGCTCGCTTTCCAGCTCCACATGAGACAGCACGCGGGCCACGTCTTCCAGCAGCACCGGCGTCTCCCGGGGCTGGTCCTCCTCCTCAACGGGGATTAACAAGACCTCTTCGCAACTGAAGAGGGAGACTGCACACAGGGCAGCCAAAACAATTCTGCATTTCATATCGCAACAGCCGGAAATTTTGCTCCGGTTCCCTGTTGCAAAGTACCGAATACTTATCCGTGTAAAAAACGTTTCACACGGATAATTTCAAAAACCGCATTTTAAGGGGCTACAAGGCCTGTCGCTTATAGAAAATATAGCGCGTCTTGTCAAAAAAATCCTGCACTTGTTGCACATCGTTGAACCCAGCGGCCGAGAAAACCGCCTGGGTTTCCGCTCCCAGCTCTTCGTTGATTTCCGCAAGGCCCATCCCGTCGGCCGAGAAAAAGCGCCCCGACCACGCAGCGATGGCGCGGTAAAAAAGCAGGGGATCTTCGTCCGGGACAAAGAGGGCCCGGGACGGCTCGAAGTTCAGGACATTGGGGCGCATAAGGGCCTTCTCCTTCTCCATTATGTACGGAGGATTGGAAAGGACGAGGTCGAAGGGGCCGAAAGGAAATTCCTGCTCCGGATCCAGGACATCGGCCTTTACAAAAACGGGGGCCTGTGCGCCAGTTTTCTTGAGTTCGGCCGAAAAATCCTGTCCCTTGGCTACTTCCAAGGCCTCTTCCGAAAGATCCACCCCCACCACCTGTACGCCCGGGACTTCCAGTGCCACCGACCAGGCAATATTGCCGGACCCGGTGCAAAGATCCAGTACCCTCACCGGTTCTGCGTTTTTGCCGAAGGGGCTTCTCATCCGATGCAGGCGGTCTGCTATCCGGGTTGCCTCCCTCACCAGCCATTCCGTCTCCGGACGGGGAATGAGGACAGAAGGCGTCACGTGGAAACGGCGGCCGCAAAACTCGCAGCTGCCAATCACGTACTGGATGGGTTCTCCCGTTTTAAGACGCGCCATAGCGGCCTCCAGGGCCGGCAAATCCTTCTCCTGAATGCTATAGCCGGGCTCTACGATATGGGTATAACTCTTCGTTCCCAACAGCTCCTGGCACAGCATCTGGACCAGATTCCGGGCCTCGGCTTCCGGGTACAGCGACCCAAGCGCCTGAGCGCCTTGCTTAAGAAAATCCGACAACAGCATATGCTACGAATTCTCTATGATGGTGGTGAGGAATTCCGTGATGGGAATGCCGGCCGTGCGGATCATCTTGGGGACCAGCGAGGCATTGGTCATTCCGGGGATGATGTTCACCTCCAGGAAATAGAGGCCTTCCGGGGCCGATAAGTAATCCATTCTCACCAGGCCCTTGCAACCCAGATACTCGTAGATGCGCTTACTGGTTTCCTGGACCTCGCGGGTGAGCTCTTCGGATACCGGAGCGGGGCAAATCTCCTGGCTGAGGCCGTTGTACTTGGCATCGTAATCGAACCAGCCGGTCTCGGAAACAATTTCTATGATAGGAAGGGCTTTCACCTCCTTTCCATCCCGGTACACAGCGCAGGTGAGCTCGTGTTCCGATTTGACGGCTTTTTCTACCAGGGCTGTATTGCCCTCGGTAAAGGCAAAACGCACGGCGGCGGGCAGGTCTTCGGCCTTTTCCACCTTGGTGATTCCGAAACTGGAACCGCCGTTGGTGGGCTTGACAAACAGAGGCAGGCCCAGCCGCTCCACCGTTTTGGTGCAGAAGGCCTCGATATCGTCCCCTACACGGACAAAGGCATCCGGGCTCAATTTGACGAAGTCCTGGGCACGGAGATAGCTCTTGCAGGAGAATTTGTCGAAAGCCACGGTGGTGACGAAAGCACTGCAGGTGGAATGCGGAATGCCCAGCATTTCGAAATAGCCCTGCAGCAGACCCGTCTCTCCAGGAGCACCGTGCTGCATAATGTACGCGAAGTCAAACTTGATCTTCTCTCCCAGCACCATCACGGAAAAATCCGATTTGTCCACTACGGGCTGGGCACCCTCGGGGAAAGCCTGGCGCATACTGTTGGCCTTGCGCATCGCCACCAGCTTCCACTCTCCGAAACGGGCGAAGATTTCGTACACATCGTATTTGAACTCGTCAATACGGGAGGCCGTGAACTCGCCGCTGCGGCAAGACACTTCCCATTCCGATGAATCACTGCCGTAAATGACGGCGATCGATTGATATTTTGCCATTGTTTACGATTATTCGAAATAATAGTTTTCCAGGTCTGTAATCTCCTCCGTGGGGTTTTCCTGATTGACAACGACCCCGTTGCAATAGTTCCCCTTCAGGTTCTCCGGGAACACGTCGGATTCCGAGATGCCCAGGGTTCCGTCCTTGAGCACTTTCTGCATCCACAAGCCCCAGATGGGGAGGGCCATATTGGCGCCCTGGCCCAGGTTGGTGCTGGTAAAGTGCACATAGCGGTCTTCCGCTCCCACCCAGACGCCGGCCGTGATGGTGGGCGTATAGCCGATGAACCAGCCGTCGGAGTTGTCGTTGGTGGTGCCCGTCTTGCCGGCCATCTCTCCCTTGAGTCCGTAGCGGTAGCGCAGGCGCACACCGGTGCCGCCGCCTTCCGTCACGGCACGCATCATCTGGATCATCGCTCCGGTGGCGCGCTGCGAAAGGGCCTCTCTCTTGCGGTCGCTGAACTGGCCCAGCACGTTGCCGTCACTGTCTTCGATGCGGGTGACAAAGATGGGATAAGTATACGTTCCTCCCGAAGGGAAAGTGTTATAGGCCGTTACCATATCGTAGACGGAAAGGTCTGCCGATCCTACGCAGAGGGAAGCCACCGGATCGATGAAACCGCTGATACCCATCTTGCGCATCATCGACACCATGGAGGCGGCGCCCAGTTCTTTCATCAGATAGGCCGATACGGAGTTGGAGCTGTGGGCCAGGCCCCAGGTGAGGTTAACCATCGTTCCGTCAGCGTGGGTGTCCTGGGGAGACCAGGTTTCTCCGTCGTTCACCACGATGACAACCGGCGAGTTGAGCACCGGGTCGCAGGGGGTCATACCAGACTCCATCGCCTGGGTGTATAGGAAGGGCTTGATGGTGGAGCCCACCTGGCGCTTGCCCTGGCGCACGTTGTCATACTTGAAATAGCGGTAATCCGGACCTCCTACATACGCCCTCACGTGTCCTGTTCCGGGTTCTATGGCCATAAAGGCGGCCCGGAAGAAGGACTTGTAGTAACGGATGGAATCGTCCGGTGTCATCAGCGTATCCACATAACCGGGCTTTTTCCAGGTGAAAACGCGCATCTTCACTTTCTCCTTGAAGGAGGCTTCAATCTCCGATTCGGAATGACCGGAAGCCCTCATCATACGGGTTCGGTCGCTCCAGCGGCGAGCCTGCTTGAGGGTGGTCTCGATGACGGACTTGTCCGTATCGGCCGTGAAAGGAGGATTCCGCCGATTCTTGAGTTCTTTCCAGAAAGCGGGCTGGAGGTCTTTCCCCAGATGCTCCACGATGGCCTCTTCGGCATATCGCTGCATCTTGAAATTGATGGTGGTATAGATGCGGAGGCCGTCACGGTCCAGGTCGTACGGGGTTCCGTCGCTCTTGGAATTCTTGTTCAGCCAGCCGTACAGGGGATCATCGGCCCAGAGGAGGGAGTCTGCCTGATAGTCTTCCTCGAACTGATAGGAGGAACGACGGGGCTGAGTAGCGCTCATGGTTCGGCGCAGCATATCCCGGAAGTACGGGCCCACACCGGTGGTGCGGTCTCCCAGGCGGGTATGAAGCACGATGGGAAGAGCCTGAAGGGAATCGCACTGGGCCTTGGTGAGGTATTTCATCGAGCGCATTCGGTCCAGCACCAGGTTGCGGCGCTTCAGGGCATTATCCGGATTGATGGCGGGGTTGTAGCGGGTGGGCTTGTTCACCATTCCCACCAGCACGGCGCTTTCCTCAACCAGAAGGTCCGAGGGCTGCTTGCCGAAGAACTGGTACGCGGCGCTGGAAATGCCATAGGAGTTGGAACCAAAGAAGATGGCGTTCAGGTACATGTCCACAATCTCTTCCTTGGTGTAGTTTCTCTCCAGTTTGATGGCCGTAATCCATTCCTTGAGCTTGATCCAGACCATCTTCACCTTGCCCACCCTTTCTCCGCGGGGATACAGGGTCTTGGCCAGCTGCTGGGTGATGGTGGAGCCGCCGCCCTGGGAGGAATCCCGGCCCAGGAGGGTTTTGAACACCACGCGGGCCAGGGACTGGATGTCCACGCCCGAATGCTGGTAAAAGCGCTTGTCTTCCGTGGCCACGGTGGCCTGGACCAGCGAGGGAGCCAGTTCGTCATAGCCTACGAAAGTTCTATTCTCTATATGGTAGGTGGTAAGGATCTCTCCTTCCTCCGCAATGACCTGGGTGGCCAGCTTGGTGTCCGGGTTCTCCAGCTGCTCCAGGGAAGGGATGTCCGCAAAGGCCCAGACCAGGCACAACAGCAGGAACAGAGCCACGAAAGGAGTAACCAGAAGGATCCAGTACCACTTGACAATTTTTTTCTTCTTGTCCTCAGTCATCTTGTCATTTTTTCTTATGCGCACAAGACCTAAGGTCTTGGCAAAAGTTCAACTTACAAAAGTAGTGAGAAAATTTGGAAATATCCCTTTTTTGTGCGTTACTTTGCACCATGAATACGAAAAATCTGGTGATTGTAGAGTCGCCTGGAAAGGTGAAAACCATCCAGCAGTACTTGGGGAAAGATTATCTGGTGAAGGCCTCCATCGGCCACATCCGGGATCTGGAAGAGCACAAACTAAGCGTAGATGTAAAGAACGGTTTTCAGCCGGAATACGTTATCCCGTCCAATAAGAAAAAGGTAGTGGCCGAACTGGGCAAACTGGCCGGCGAGGCACAGACCGTATGGCTGGCTTCTGATGAGGACCGCGAGGGAGAGGCCATTTCCTGGCACCTTCGCGAGACGCTGCAGCTGCCCGAGAGCAAAACCCGGCGCATCGTTTTCCACGAGATTACCAAGAATGCCATCCTGCAGGCCATCGAAAGCCCGCGGGACATCGATATGAACCTGGTGAACGCCCAGCAGGCCCGCCGCGTGCTGGACCGCCTGGTGGGCTTTGAACTCTCCCCCATCCTGTGGCGCAAGATTCAGCCCAAGCTCAGTGCCGGCCGCGTCCAGAGCGTGGCCCTGCGCCTGATTGTAGACCGCGAGAAGGAGATTATGGCCTTTGAGCCCACTCCTTATTACCGTGTGGAAGCCCTCTTCCGTCCGGAAGGGGCTGATGCCACTGTCAAGGCTTCCCTGGATACCCGCTTTGCCACGGAGCAGGAGGCCCGCCGCTTCCTGGAGGACAGCATCGGCGCCACCTACCGCGTGGCTTCCGTGGAGAAGAAGGAGGGCGTGCGGGTGCCGTCGGCCCCCTTCACCACTTCCACCCTGCAGCAGGAGGCGGCCCGGAAGCTCCACTTCCCGGTTTCCACCACTATGCGGATAGCCCAGACGCTCTATGAGCGCGGTCTCATCACCTATATGCGTACAGACTCCACCAACCTGTCTTCCCTGGCCCTGGCCACGGCCAAGCAGTACATCGTGGAGAACTACGGAGAGGCATACCTCCACACCCGGCAGTATCACACCAAGTCCAAAGGGGCACAGGAGGCGCACGAAGCCATCCGCCCTACCTATATCAGCAATGTCGATATAGAAGGGTCCCCCCAGGAGAAAAAACTCTACGAACTTATCTGGAAGCGCACCGTGGCTTCCCAGATGGCCGAAAGCCGCGTGATGAACACCACCCTGAAAGTGGCCTCCGACAAGCGCGCGGAACTGTACGGAATCCAGTCCGTGGAGATTCTCTTCGACGGTTTCATGAAGGTTTACCTGGAAGGCCGGGACGATGAGGACAATGCTTCCGATCAGGAAGAGGTGATTCTCCCCGGCATCAAGCAGGGAGACCGGATGCTGGAAGAAGGGGTAACGGCCCTTTGCAAGTTCACCGCTCCGCCGGCCCGCTATTCCGAAGCCACCCTGGTGAAAAAACTGGAAGAGCTGGGCATCGGCCGTCCTTCCACCTACGCCGCCACCGTGGACACCCTCACCCGGGGCCGCGGCTATGCCGCCAAGGGAGACAAGGAAGGCAAGAGCTTCAAAGTGACCAACTTAAGCCTCAAGGGAGGCGTCATCAAGGCCAGCCAGAAAACCGAGGTGGTGGGTGCCGAAAAAGGAAAGCTCCTGCCCCAGGAAATCGGCCTTATCGTAACAGATTACCTGGTGAACAATTTCACCGAAATCCTGGACTACGATTTCACCGCCAACGTGGAGACGGATTTCGACGAGGTGGCCGAGGGTAAGAAAGCGTGGAACCAGACCATCGAAGAGTTCTACACCCCCTTCCACAAGCAGGTGGAGACCGTGCTGCAGGACAAAAACTACAGCAAGGTTACCCGTGAGATCGGCATAGCCCCCGACGGAGACAAGGTGATTGCCGCCTTCGGCAAATTCGGCCCCTATGTGCAGAAGGGAGAGGGCGAGAACCGCCAGAGCGCATCCCTCGGGAAGGGACAGCTCATCGAAACCCTAACCCTGGAAGAAGCCCTGAAGCTGCTGGAACTCCCCCGCGTGGTGGGCCAGGTGGACGGTGTGGACGTTGTGGCCACCCGCGGCCGGTTCGGCCCTTACCTCAAGTACGGAGACAAGAATGTGAAACTGCCCCGCGGAAAAGATCCGCTGCACATCACCCTGGAAGAGTGCGAAGAACTGATCCGGGAGGCTTCCTCCGAAAAAGCGGCGCCCGCCTATATCGCAGAATATGGGGACATTAAGGTTATCAACGGCCGATACGGTCCGTATATTAAGCAGGGCGCATCCAATTACAAAATTCCTAAAGGGAAGGATGCCGCCTCACTCACCGAGGCTGATTGTCAGGAAATTATCGCGCAGTCGGAGCCTACAAAAAAATCCGGCGGCAGGCGTAATAAATAAAAAATTTTTCATACATTTGCACCGGTTAGTTTAAAATTGTAAGCAAATGGCCAGTTATCACATAGACCAGATAGATCAGAAAATACTTTCTTACCTTGTCAAAAATGCCCGAATGCCCTTCCTGGAAATTGCCCGTGAATGCGGCGTTTCCGGTGCGGCCATCCACCAGCGCTACAAGCGCCTGGAAGCCAACGGAGTCATCACGGGGTCCCGCCTGCAGGTGAAGCCGCAGGCCCTGGGTTTGAACGTGTGCGCCTTTGTTAGCATCTCCCTTTCCGAGTCTTCCAAATACCCGGAGGTGATTGCCAACCTGAAGAAGATTCCCGAGATTGTGGAGTGCCATTTTGTAACCGGCAAATATGCCATCCTGGCCAAGCTCTACTGCCTGGACAACGACCACCTGATGGAGGTTCTTCTGAACACCATCCAGAAAATCCCCTACATCCAGAGCACGGATTCCATGATCTCCCTGGACGAGCCCATCGAGAGAATGGTGTGGGTGAAGGATTTCAAGAGCACCAGCTACACCGGCCGGGACTGAGAAATGGCCGTGGCGAGGACCAGATCCTCAGGGGTTGTGATTTTGATATTGAGCCGCTCTCCTTCCACGAAGGTGAGCGGTATTTCGTATCTCTCCGCTACGGAGGCGTCGTCTGTGAAAAGGGTGTCAAAACCCTGTCCGTACGCCTGCTTGAGGAGCTCGCTGTAGAAAAGCTGGGGCGTTTGCGCACCGAAGATGCGGCTGCGGTCTATGGATTCTCCCGAGGCGGCAAGGGTGCCGTCCTTCTTCCTGTCCAGCACCTTCAGCGTGTCTGTGACGGGCATCACAGGGATGAGGGCCGGAACGTTTTGGGCGAGGGTGAACAGCTCCCGGATTTTGCCGATGGATAGGAGCGGGCGCACGCCGTCCTGGACTGCGACAAGGGCCCCGTCCGGCACGAAGGCCAGGGCATTTTTCACCGAATGGAAGCGGGTGAAGCCGCCCTTGACCAGCCGCTGGGGGCAGGTGAAATCCTCCTTGATGCAGTACTGTCGCCAGGTGGCAATATGAGCCTCCGGAAGCACGGTTATCACCTGCACATCCGGCACGGCCTCCAGGAATCTTTCGATGGTGAGACGGAGAATGGGTTTGCCCTCCAGCTGGATAAATTGCTTAGGCACAGAGCCTCCCATCCGGGTGCCCATTCCACCGGCTGTAACTATCAGAAACTTTTTTCTTTCCATCGCAAAATACTTTATGCGAATATAAGAAATTTTTCGTAATTTTGACGACTAATTGCACGAAACAGAAAAACACAATATGGGATTTCTCAATCAAGAATTGGCCATAGACCTGGGAACGGCTAATACCGTTATCTTCCGGAACGACCAGATAGCCCTGGACGAACCTTCCATCGTGGCCATCGACAACCAGACAGGGAAGTGCATCGCCCTGGGCCAGAAAGCCAAACTGATGCACGAAAAAACCAACCCCGGCATCAAGACCGTGCGTCCGCTGAGGGATGGTGTCATCGCAGACTTCAACGCTGCCGAGATGATGATCCGCGGCTTCATCAAGCAGGTGAACGCCAATCACCGCAGCCTGTTCGCCCCCAACCTGAAGCTGGTGGTGGGCATCCCTTCCGGTTCCACGGAAGTGGAAATCCGCGCCGTCCGTGACTCTTCCGAGCACGCCGGAGGCCGCGATGTCTATCTCATCTACGAACCTATGGCTGCCGCTCTGGGTATCGGCTTGGACGTGGAAGCCCCGAAGGGCAATATGGTGGTGGATATCGGAGGCGGCACCACGGAAATCGCCGTCATCTCCCTGGGCGGTATCGTCCAGCAGGAATCCATCCGCGTAGCCGGTGACGTTTTCACCGCAGACATCCAGAACTACCTCCGTCAGCAGCACGTGATCAAGGTGGGTGAAACCACGGCCGAAAAGATCAAGATCGCCGTCGGCTCCGTTATCTCCCAGCTGGACGAAGAACCCGAACCGTTCCTGGTACGCGGTCCCAACCTGATGACGGGACACCCGGTAGAGGCCCTGATCCCCTATCAGGAGATTGCCCACTGCCTGGACAAGTCCATCGCCCGCCTGGAAGCCTCCATCCAGCAGGTTCTGGAGCAGACTCCCCCGGAGCTCTACTCCGACATCGTGGAAAATGGTATCTTCCTCAGCGGCGGCGGCGCCCTGCTCCGCGGCCTGGCGAAGCGCCTGTCCGAGAAGGTGAACATCCCCTTCTACGTGGCCGAGGATCCTCTTCGCGCCGTGGCCCGCGGAACCTGCATCGCCCTCAAGAACACGGACAACTACTCATTCCTCATCCGCTAAGCCATGAGGGGGCGGGGTATCCTGCACAAGATTGTTAGCCTGGTGATCTTCATTCTTTTGGAGATCGCCATGTTGCATTTAGTCTCCGCCAATGCAGACTTGCAACGCATCTGGATTGCCCGCGGAAGCCACGCCTTTATGGGAACCGTCTGGGGCGCATCGGAGAGCGTCCGGCACTATTTCACCCTGTCGGCCGAAAACAAAAAGCTGGCCCGTGAAAACGAAGAGCTGATACAGCAGCTGGCCAAGGCCCAGCAGCGCCTCCGTCAGGCCCGCATAGACACCACGGCCACAGACCGGCATCCCGGATACACCCTCACCCCGGCCGAGGTCGTAAAAATCAGCCGCAACAAGCAGCACAACTACATCATCCTGAACCGGGGATACGAAGACGGCATCCAGGAGAAATCCGGCATCATCACCCCTTACGGAGTCGTGGGCATCATTGACGCCGTCAGCGAGCACCACGCCTTCGCCCTTTCCCTCCAGAACCACGACATCTCCATCAGCGCCCGCCTGGGCCTGGAAGGAGGCAGCGGCATCCTGGTCTGGGACGGCATCCACTCCAACGGCGCCGTGCTCAAGGAGATTCCCCTCCAGTACCATTACCAGCCGGGAGACACCGTGTATACCAGCGGTCACTCCCTGCTCTTTCCCCCGGACATTCCGCTGGGCGTAGCCGGAGGTTCCCGCGTTATCAACGGGGCCACCAACGAGATTACAGTAACCCTGTTCCAGGATTTCAGTTCCGTGCGCTATGTCACTGTGGTGCACAACGATTCGTTTGACGAGATAGAAGGATTCAAGGAATGAAAAGAGGTTTCTGGATAGCGTACGTCCTTTTGCTCATGGCCCAGCTGCTGTTGAGCAATTACTTCCACGTGACGCCCTACATCTTCCTCACCCTCCTCCCGGTGATGGTCCTTTGCATCCCCATCCGGATGGGAACGGTAAGCGCGATGCTCATCGCCTGCCTGTCGGGTCTGGTGATAGACTTCCTCTCGGAGGGGGTCCTGGGCCTCAACGCCCTTTCCATCATCCCCGTGGCCTATGCCCGCAACGGCATCATCGGCCTTATTTTCGGCCCGGAACTCTTTGCCCGTAAGGAAGACTTTTCCGTAGGACGCTGCGGGTTTGGAAAGGTGGCGGCAGCCCTCTTCCTGTCCCTTCTGATTTTCCTGGTCATTTACATCTGGGCTGACGGCGCAGGCACCCGTCCGTTGTGGTTCAACGGTCTTCGCCTGCTGGCCTCGCTGGGAGCCAGTTTCCTGCTGTCCCTGCTCACCCTGAACGTGTTAGCCCCGGATCCGCGCAAATAAATGAAAAGCGACGGACGTCATATCCGCCTGCTTATAGGCCTGGGAGCGGCGTCACTACTGCTTCTGGGCCGAATTTTCTCTCTCCAGCTCCTGGACGAAGGCTACAAGGAGGACGCAGACCGCAACGCCACCATCTACGAAACCATCTACCCCACCCGTGGAGTCATCTACGACCGCAACGGAGTCATCCTGGTGGGCAACAAGGTGGCCTACGACATCCTGGTGAACCCGCGCGAAGTAGTGGCTTTCGACACCCTGGCCCTGGCCACGGTGCTGGATGTGGATACGGAGTTCATCCGCAATCGCCTGGCCGAATACAAGCGCCGGCGCCGTGCCATCGGCTTTCAGGCCGTCACCATGATCAGAAACCTTCCCGCCGAAACCTATATGCGTTTTGACGAGGTGAAATACAAGTTCCCCGGCTTCCGCGGACAGGTTCGAAGCATCCGGGACTATCCGGTCAATGCCGGAGGAAACCTTCTGGGCTATGTTTCGGAGGTGAACCAGGCGTATCTGGACAGCCATCCGGGAGAATACCGGAGCGGAGACTATGCCGGCATGACCGGAATAGAGGCCGCCCGCGAAAAAGAGCTCCGCGGGGAGAAAGGCTATCACATCTACCTCCGCAACTCCCGCAACCAGATTGAACAGTCTTTCAAGGACGGGGCCGAGGACAAGGAAGCCGTCCCGGGACACGACATAGTGACTACCATCGACGCGGCCCTGCAGCAGTACGGGCAGGAGCTGATGCAGAACAAGGTGGGGTCTCTGGTTGCCATTGAACCCGCCACCGGAGAAATCCTGGCGCTGGTTTCCTCCCCCGGTATAGATGTTTCCATGCTGGCCGATATCGGCAAACACTGGAACGAAATTTCCCAGGATCCCTACAAGCCCATGTATAACCGCGCCGTGCAGGCCTCCTATCCTCCGGGATCGGTGTTCAAGCTGGTGAACGGCCTCATCGGCCTGCAGGAAGGCGTCTTGCGTCCGGAGATGATGTACTCCTGCGCCCGCGGTTTCACCTACGCCGCCGGCCATAAGCTGGGCTGCCACGGCCACAAAAGCCCTCTGAATATGGAAGAGAGCATTATGATGAGCTGCAACGCCTATTACTGCTACGTTCTCAAGAACATCCTGGACAACCGCAAATACAGCAACGTGGCAGAAGGCCTGGACGCCTGGCACGACTATGTGGAAAGCTTCGGTTTCGGCCGAAAACTGGGCAGTGACTTCCCGGCGGAGCTCTCCGGAAGCATCCCCACCTCCAAGACATACAACCGCTCTTACGGAAAGGGCAGCTGGAACTCCACCACCGTCATTTCCCTGTCCATCGGCCAGGGAGAGATTCTGGCCACCCCGATGCACCTGGCCAACCTCTGCGCTACCATCGCCAACCGCGGGCACTACTATATCCCGCACATCATCAAGGCCTCCGAGGGCGTGGAAATTGACAAACGCTTTACCCAGAAGCAGTACACCCTGGTAGATACCACCCACTTCCCCAAAGTGATCAAGGGAATGTGGCGCGCCGTGAATTCCGGCGCCGGAATGGGCGGAACGGCCTGGATTGCCCACGTAGATTCCCTGGATATCTGCGGAAAGACGGGCACGGCACAGAACCCCCGCGGGGCCGATAACTCCGTTTTCATCTGCTTCGCCCCGATGGACAACCCCAGGATTGCCGTGGCCTGCTATGTGGAGAACGGCGGCTTTGGAGCCTCCTATGCCGCTCCTATGGCCTCCCTGATGGTGGAAAAGTACCTCAAGGGAGAGGTGAAACGGGAGGCCCTGGAACAGCGGATGAAAGAAGCCAACCTGATGTCCCGCGTAAAACATGATTGAGCAGCACGCACATAAACGGCAGTCCATAGACTGGGCCATCATCGGTGTCTACCTGGCGCTGGTGCTCATCGGCTGGGTCAACATCTACGCTTCCGTACACTCGTCCGAAGGAACCTCCATCTTTGACTGGGCATCCAGGGCCGGAAAGCAGTTTGTCTGGATCCTCACTTCGATAGGGCTGGCCACCATCATCCTGTTTATCCTTCCGCCAAGACTGTGGGAGGGCATCAGTATTCCCTTCTACATCCTGGTGGTCTTCCTGCTCGTGATAGTTATCTTCGTCTCCAGCGACGTAAAAGGGTCGCACTCCTGGTTCGACCTGGGGCCCATCCGGTTTCAGCCGGCGGAAATTTCCAAGATCTCCACATCCCTGCTGCTATCCCTCGTGCTCAGCCAGCAGAACTTCCGCCTGAGCCGCTTCAAAGACTTCATGCTGGCAGCCTTTATCATCGTGCTCCCCATGCTGGTCATCGTGGCCGAAAGTGAGACGGGCAGCGCCCTGGTGTATACGGGCTTTATTTTCGTGTTGTACCGGGAGGGCTTCTCCGGCTGGTGGCTGGGGCTCATCGGCCTGGTGATTGCCCTGTTTATCGCCACCCTTACCGCGAGCCCTTACTGGTCTGTAGTGGGCCTCATTGCCGTCCTGGTTCCTTTTGTCGTCCTTACTGGAAACACCGCCCACCCCTGGAAGCGCCTGCTGCTGGGAGGGCTGTTTGTCCTATTCTTCTGCTTCCTGCCTTCTATTCTGGAAGGGGCCTCGGAGATGGTGGAAAGCCATATGGACTACCTCAACCACCGCATCTGGGTACCCCAGGAAAGTGAATCCGGGGCGTATTTCTGGAGTTTCCTCCCCGGGGTGAAGCCCCTTTACGTGCTGCTGGCCCTGTCGGTGGGCACTACGCCCTTCCTGCTGTACCGCGCCTACCGGGACAAAGACCAGGCGATGGCCATTTCGGTGGGAGCCTTCCTGCTGGGTGTCATCATTATTTTCTCGGCCGATTATCTCTTTGAAAACGTGCTGCAGCCGCACCAGAGAAGCCGAATAGAGGTGCTGCTGGGAATGAAAGAAGATCTGGCGGGCGTGGGATACAATGTGCATCAGTCCAAGATCGCCATCGGCTCCGGCGGCCTGCTGGGCAAGGGCTTTCTGCAGGGAACCCAGACTACTTTCGGCTTTGTGCCCGAGCAAACCACAGACTTTATCTTCTGCACCGTGGGTGAGGAATGGGGCTTTCTGGGCTGCCTGGTGGTCATTTCCCTGTACACCTTCCTCATTGCCCGGCTCATCCTGGACGCGGAGCGCTGCCGTGGCAACTTCACCCGCATCTACGGCTACTGTGTAGCCTCCTGCATCTTTATGCACCTATTCATCAACGTGGGAATGACCGTGGGCCTGATGCCTGTTATCGGCATTCCCCTGCCCCTTCTTTCCTACGGAGGATCCTCTCTCTGGGCCTTTACCATCCTGATTTTCATCTTCCTGGCCCTGTATCGCAACGAGAAGAAGTATTTCTAATTCTAACACATAAAACTTTATGAAAAGCCACTTTTCTTTTTTGACCGCCACCTGCGTATTGTTACTGGCAGGATGTACCAGCAATGACCCGGCCCTGGAAGAACTGAGACAGAAACAAGAGGCCGAAGCCCAGCGCCTTGCCGCTTTGAAAGAATCCGTCGACGGCCTCAAGAAGAGCGATACTACCTTCTCGCTGGTTCTGGCAGAAGCCCCGGCAGACACGGTATCCAAAGGACTGGATTTCACCAGCACCGTCCGCGTCAATCCCTCCGGCGTGGCTATGACAAAAGATATGATAGCCCTGGATTACATCTCCGGCAAACAGTTCTACCGCGTAGAGGCCAATGCCACCAAGGCCTCCTACATCAAGAAATCTGACTATTTCAGCTTAAAAGGCTTTGAAGCCGACAAGAACGCCGCCTCCGAAGCCCTGGACGGCCAGTATATAGCCACCCTTACCACCTCTGCGAAAGAAGCCGTCTGGGACGATTCCCGAATGGCCTTTGTGGGCGCCTATGTAGATAAGGAAGGCAAGACTCAGCTGGTCAGCTCCAATCCTTTCAAGACCGTGATGATGCCTCTCCCGGAAGAAGGCCTGAGCCCCTGGATATATCCTCACGCCTCTTTCCTGATTCAGGAGAAGAAAAAGACGCAGGAAGGAAAGGAGTTTTTTGAAGAACGCTACGGAACCGTCTATGTACCGCTGGACGGCGTGGTATTCAAGACCAAGGACGATTCGGACGGCAGGTTCTATACCCCCGAAAACCTGAAGGGTATTTCCTTTGCCCTGGATGATGACTGCGAAGCCTCCGTGAAGATGGAATACGATCTCAAGAATCGGTATGTTTCCTTCGTCCCGGATACAACGGGCAACAAAGTCTGGAAAGAATTCAGGGATTCCACCGGCGTCAAGCGGCAGGAAGTGAAAGGATCCATCCTGATGAAAGACCGCTGGGGTGGTGTCTCCTCCTACCACGTGATAATGTACTGGTATAATTCCGTCGTTCTTCCGCTCCACTTTGAGGCTACGCCCGACGAAATCAAAAAAGGCATTCAGGTAGACTTCACGCAAGAAGTGAAGAAACTGGGCCTGGTGTATTCGGATATGGAATCCGCCCGGCGCGTAACTCCCGGATACATCCACCGTATGTATAACGATTTAACCTTCGAGCCGTTCGATGACAAACAGCAGGAGAAGGGTGAACTGATCCTTTACGCCACTCCTGTTCCGGGAGAGACCTACCGCACCGAAGAGCTCCGGACGCTGACTGTGGGCGTTTCCGAAGTGGATACGAAGATGGCGCCCGTCACCCTTTCTTTCAAACTGGCCATCACCCTTACCGTGAAGGCCGGTTCATAAACTCTCTGTTATGAAGATTTTAGTTACCGGGGCCAGCAGCGGCATGGGCTTCGACGCAGCCCGTGCCCTGGCCCAGAAGGGTTTTGAAGTTTACGGGGCCGCCAGGCGTGTAGCCCTGATGGATCCGCTGAAGGAGTACGGTGTCATTCCCCTGCAACTGGATGTCACCTCCGAAGAATCCATAGATGCGTGCCTGGCCGCCACCGGGCCGCTGGATATCCTGGTGAATTGCGCGGGGTATGGCTCTTTCGGTGCCATCGAGAACGTTTCGCTGGAAGAGGGCCGAAGACAGATGGAAGTGAATCTGTTCGGCCTTGCCGCCATCACTAAAAAGGTACTGCCCGGGATGCGGGAACGCGGCCGGGGACGGATTATCAACATCTCTTCGGTGGCCGGCAAGGCCGTGCTGTATTTCGGCGGATGGTACCACGTGTCCAAGTTCTCCGTAGAGGCCTTCAGCGATGCCCTGCGCATTGAAATGAAGCCTTTCGGGGTGGACGTGGTACTTATCGAGCCGGGCATGACCAGGACGGACTGGGGATTCATTGCGGCCGATCATCTGGTCCAAAGCTCGGAAGGAACGCCCTACGAGGTTCCGGCCCGGAACGAGGCCCTGGCTATGCAGAAGGGCTTTGAGAGCCGGATGCCCTCCCCGCCCTCGGTGGTTACCCGCGCCATAGTGAAGGCCGCTACCGCCCGTCGGCCCAAAGCCCGCTATCGCGTGGCCGTCGGCTCTTTCACCATGGTCTTCTGGCACGCCGTCCTCCCCACCCGCTGGTGGGACGCCCTGGTGCGCCTGCTGGGCAGCCCCCGCGTGGCCCGTATTGCGGAGAAACTGTAGGGATTCCGTCCCCGGTCCGCGAAAGTTCCGTCCCCGGTCCGCGAAAGTTCCGTCCCCGGTCCGCGAAAACCCCGCTGACCTGCAACGCTATTTGGCCCACAAGGCAGTTTCGCGTCGCCGGTCGGTCCCAAAACTGCGGACCGGGGACACATCGGCCTCCGACCTGCGACGATATTTCCATTTTATTTACTATCTTTGCAGTCCCACATTTTGCCTTGGTGGTGGAATGGTAGACACGAGGGACTTAAACATAAATTGAGTGCACTCTCTGAAAAGAGAGATGTAGAATGTCGTAAATTCAAGGAAACCATAGCGGGTAAGGCCGATGGCAATCTTGAGCCAAGCCTCTGAAAAGAGGAAGGTGCAGAGACTAGACACGACACACCTAAAGGGCCCCGCCCCACGGTGAAGGAATAGTCCAGACCACAAACAGAGATGGTGGCGAAAGCCATAGTGGTACGAAAATCCCTTGGCCCGAAACGGCCGTGCGGGTTCGATTCCCGCCCGAGGCACGCCGAAATCCAACTGCTTGATAATCAAGTGGTTGGATTTTCATTTTTGCCGAATTTTTGCCTTTTTCAGCGAAATGTTTCCCTAATGTTACCCTAATTAAGGGAAACAAGTTGTGCACTAATTCACGGAAGTATTGCCGGAACGGAAAAGGACCAATCGGAGATCATATTTGCTGTAAAGCCTGAGGGTCAATGAATCCGAAGTCCACTCTGTGTACCCCTGTTTGCGATCCGTTTGAGCAACTTTTGCTCCGAAACCACATATCCGGGTAATAACATCTGCAATTTCACGGGCCTTGGCGTTCCTGTCAAAAGAAGGCTGTCCCCAAGAATGCCCCATACTATCCCATTCAAAGAATGCAGCTGGAATGCTGGAATCAGATTCGGAGACCCAGTATTCTGAATCCATCTTATAATCATCCTTGATTTCTTTGGTCAGAACATAAATGTGGTATGTCTCGTTAGGAGTGAAAGCGTCTTGCGGGGGATAAGTGTTACTTGACGGCTTTCGGTTTGTTGAACTTTCCTTAGAACCTAAAGACTGTTCAACTTCAACAATGCCATTATAATTCAGACCACCCCAATGTTCCAGAATGTATGACAGAAGCGTTTCGAAACCGTCCTGCTCAACTGGCTCCAAACCATGCTTATAGGACAACCGGAGCAAAGAATTGCCCTCCTTGCCGATTTCATATAGATCATACCGCCCCTCCTCAATCTTTCCTAAAGCAAGCAAAGCGTCAGTATAGGTATGACAAACCAGGCTGCTGTACTTTGGGAATTCATGAAGTAGAGCCATTTGTTGACCATCCCAACGGGCAAGCACAGTAGAGGTCGGCGTATCCAGCAGGCAATGCAGCCTACCATCGGCCTGGAAAGAGCCAAGAATCAAGGTATCAGCCTCTGCACATTCAGAAACGCCCAAATACTCCGGATAATCTTCATTATCGTACCTGACCATCGGCGAAATACTGTCTGGCTTATAATAATTTGCCTTTAAAAAATGATACGCCAAAAGGCACTCATCCCTTGCATTGTCATATAAAGTTGTGGAATCACACTGAAAACCAATAGTGGGATCAGTCAATTCAAACATCCTCGTTCTTCCGACAATATAGAAGGTCGTGTCGATTTTGTGAACCTTACCACTCAATCCAACGAAAGCATATTCTTTGGAAGACGCTTTGTCGATAAACCACATAACGTCGCCGAACTCCCCGTGCTCAACATATCTGACCGCCCAATCTTTATCTTCGTATTTATAATCAATAAAAGAGGCCGATGCAGTGAATGGCTTCCAGCTATTATCCTTTTTATTGAGAAAATAGTGCTTCTGCTCGAATCCGTCATAACCTATCCTTAAAAACAAAGTGTCACCCCTTTGGAATATTGCCGTAGGTTGTCTGTCTATCGTTGGTAAAGGAATATGATACGGTTTCCGTGTGCTTAAAGAAAAACACATAAGGATATCAGGTCTATACTCCCAATATGACTGAGTAATTTCACTAAAAAGGCAATAATACCTATCATTCGCTTTGACAACATCATATAACTCTATATCCGATGCCGGCAATGCATACTCAGTTAAGTTGAAAATTATTGAATCCTGTGGCTCGTCTTTGAATTCTACAAACAGTCCTGGCCTAGGTCCGCATGAAAAAGAAACCCATGCGAAACAAATAAGCAACACAATATGCTTGACAGACAATCGACCCATATATGGCAAAGATAGCAAATAGCGCGGATAGCACAAAATAAGACATAGACTGCAATAGAGAGCCACTAACTGACAGAAATGTTTCCCAAATGTTACCCTAAAACCATGCTAGGCCACGATAATTATTTAATTATCAACCACTTCTGTAAATGAATAAGTGCTCCCGCCCGAGGCACAAATCAGACCCTGTAAGTTGTTTATTTTTAAGCACTTAACAAGGTCTGATTTTTTATACTCACCAAATATGGCCACAATTTGACCACAAAAGGTCAGATGGCAGACATCTCACGTCCTAGCTGACGTATAGTACCAAGAATCTGCTCCGTGCGCTGGGCAGAGGGCTTCTTGATCCCGTATATGTAGCGCGAGAGAAGACTCTTGTTGATGCCGATGGTGCGAGCCACCTCTGAAACATTCAGCTGAGGAAACTTACGGAACACTTCTGCGATGGGATTGTTTGTGTCAGGCTCCGCCGTAACAAAGAAACTGCTGATGTGAATATCCTCGTCGATATCGTCCCAGCGGATATCATCTCCATCAATGCCGATTTCGTAGTGAGCGCGCTGTTCAGGCGTAGCCTCGAGCAAAAGAGGGAAAGCTTCCAGCGGGCGGCTGTAGGTATTCCCCTGATCCGTCAGGATATAAATCCTGCCGTCAGCAAACCATAATTTAACGATAGATTCCATATCATTAGTTCTCATCAAAGTACTCGTTCCAGGCCTTAATCATGTCGGCCTTGTACTGCTTGACTGCGTCGACCGCCTTTTTAAGGTCGGCAGGTTTGATGCCCGTGTTCTCCACGACTTCGGCGGTCTCAATATTGATCTTGGCTTTGCCGTCACCATTTTTCACGTGTACATGCATAGGCAAATGCTCATCCGAATAAAAGAAGAACCGAAGGCCGAAAAGAAAAAGTATTGTAGGCATAGCAGTATAGTTTTGTGCACCACAAAGATAGGGATAAATTTTTATCCCTGGATATAACCGGCACAAAATTATAAAAATAATTTGGTTTATATTGTAAACTTGTTTATATTTGCACCGTGGAAGGGGAAGACTGCGCAGCTTCGTCCAGCCACAAAAACAAGTTAAACAATTGATACAATGGAACAAAACAAAGAAATGACGGCTCAGCAGAGCCTGCGAATCATCAGTGAAACCTTCAACAAAAGCAGGAAGGACATCCTCAGTAATAGCGCCAAGTACTTTATGCTATGGGGAGCACTTCTCACCGTTGTCTCCCTTGTCATCTATCTACTATGGCATCTTTCCGGAAAGCCGGAATGGAACTTCCTATGGTTTGCCATGCCGGTCATCGGCTATCCTATCGCAGCACTAATGGGGAAATATAATAAGGCTATGCCCCAGAACGAGGTAAGCAAGATGCTCGGTAGTGTATGGGCTGTCTTCGGAGCATTTGCCATTACGCTCAGTGTTATTGCCATCTTCCTGGTCCCCATGCGCGTATCGCTTATTATCGTGATCATCATGGGCCTGGCCGAATGCATGTCCGGTGTCCTTCTGAAAAACTGGCCCATCATCATCGGCGGTTTCATTCTGGGAGTTGGCGGCGCCGTATTCGCCATGCTGGTAAAGAGCGAAGCACAACTGCTGATATTCACCTTGGGAGGCGTCCTGCTGCTCGTGACCGGATTCATTATGAAACTTCAGTACAAGTAGCCTATGTTTCCCAAGTTAGATCCGCTCCTTCATTCCGAACTCCGACTGGCCGTGATGTCCATCCTGGCAGGGGTAGATGAAGCCGATTTCACCTATCTCAAGAAACAGACAGGCGCTACGTCGGGGAACCTGAGCGTGCAGATAGACAAACTCACCGCCGCCGGCTACATCACGGTAGAGAAAGGCTTCAAAGGCAAGATGCCTCGCACTACCTGCAAGATGACTCCGGCAGGCCAGGAAGCCTTCAGCAATTACGTAGATGCGCTGAAAGAATACCTTTCGGCGGGTAAATAACCGATATCCCCACCTACCACCAGTCTTCTAGCTCCGGCCCGAGGCACAACAAGACTTTGTATGTTGCTAATATTCAGCACTTACAAAGTCTTTAATTTTCTTTTCACCAAATTTGGCCACGTTTTGACCACAATTTTTATTCATTTTGACTTTCGATAAAGGCTACAATTGCATTATATAGTCAGCATTTTTTACAAAAAATGTTGTTTGCGCGCAACACTTTTATTATCTTTGTGGCGTTAAACAGACCGATATATGGATACTCTATTCAGAAAACACGACCGGCTCCTCGCAAATGTATCAATGGGCATTATTCGGGAACAAATGGACCAGATTCACTGGAATGCTCAGATAATCAGCATTATGGGGGCAAAGGGCGTCGGAAAGTCAACACTCATAAAGCAGCACTTGAAGCAAACATTTCAACCCGGAGACAGGACTGTCCTATATTGTTCTGCTGACACAATGGATTTCTCCACCAGGACGCTGGTAGGATTGGCCGAAGAATTTTTCATCAGAGGAGGTGAACTTCTAATAATCGATGAGATTCACAAATATAAACCCGGGACGCCTGCCTGGAGCCGGGAAGTAAAGGAGATTTACGAATTGTTTCCTTCATTGAAACTGATAATAAGCGGATCATCCCTGCTCAGTCTCAAAGAGGGGGACGCAGACCTGTCACGCCGCGCAATCAAATACACGATGCCAGGTCTTTCATTCAGGGAATCGCTCCGCTTTTATCACGAACTTGAATTTTCCAAATGGGCGTTGGAGGATATCCTTGCCCATCCGTATGAACTCTGGCAAATGGTTACAGCAAAGTGCAGGCCTGTAGCGCTTTTCAAAGAGTATCTGGAAAAAGGTTACTATCCTTTTTTGCTGGAGG
>ONWU01000046.1 GCA_900321655.1 uncultured Bacteroidales bacterium | reverse complement strand
GGAGAGGGAGACGTCCATGCTTTCCATCAGCACCAGCAGGTGGTACACCAGGTCGGAGGCTTCGTAGATGAAGCGGTCGCGGTTGCCGTCCACGGCTTCGATTACGGCCTCGCCGGCTTCTTCCACCACCTTTTTGCCGATGGCTTTGGGGCCTTTGAGGAAGAGCCGGGTGGTGTAGGAGCCTTCGGGAAGCGCCTGGTGCCGGCCCTGGATAAGGGCCGAGAGGGACCGCACGAAGCCCTCCTGATCCGGCGTGTCCCAGCAGGCGAGCGTTCCGCGGTGGCAGGTGGGGCCGTCGGGCCGGGCCTGGATGAGCAGGGTGTCGGCGTCGCAGTCTGGATACATCTTCACAACGTGCAGGAAGTTCCCGCTGGTCTCTCCCTTGGTCCAAAGGCACTGGCGGCTGCGGGACCAGAACGTCACCAGGCCCGTAGCAGTTGTCTTCTCAAAGGCCTCCCGGTTCATATAGCCCAGCATGAGCACCTTCAGGGTGGTGGCGTCCTGTACGATCACCGGCAGCAGTCCGTCGGCGTTCTTGCTTAAGTCAAAATCGTTGAATGTCATAGTCTTACAGGGATATTAGCTTCTTTCAAGGCCTTTTTGAGGGCCGGGATGGGGATCTCTCCGTAGTGGAAGATGCTGGCGGCGAGGGCGGCATCGGCCCGGCCGACGGTGAGTACGTCCACGATGTCCTGCACCGACCCCGCGCCGCCGGAGGCAATCACCGGCACGGACAATTCCGAAGCCAGGCGGGCATACACCTCGCAGGCGTAACCGGCCTTGGTACCGTCGTGGTCCATAGAGGTGAATAGGATTTCCCCGGCGCCCCGCTCCTGCGCCTCCCGGGCCCAGTCAAAGAGCTCCCGCTCCGTAAAGCGGCTGCCACCGTGGGTGGTGCACAGCCATCGGCCCTCCACTTTCTTGGCATCGATGGCCACCACCACAAACTGGCTGCCGTACTGGCCGGCCAGTTCGCTGATGAGCCGGGGCCGGGCCAGGGCGGAACTGTTGATGGAAATCTTGTCCGCCCCTGCCTCCAGCAGGCGCGCCGCGTCTTCCACGGAGCCTATTCCGCCGCCCACGGTGAAGGGAATGTCAATCCCGAGGGCAATGCGCCTCACGAGGTCGGCAAAGGTGCTGCGCCCTTCCCGCGTGGCGCTGATGTCCAGGTACACCAGTTCATCGGCCCCCTCGCGGGCATACTGCACGCCCATCTGGACGGCGTCTCCCACCTCCTTGAGGCCTTCGAAATTGATGCCTTTCACTACCACGCCGTCTTTGACGTCCAGGCAGGGAATTATGCGTTTTGCAACCATTCTTTCAAGTCTTTAAGGGTGATACGCTGCTCGTAAAGGGCCTTTCCTACAATCACTTTCCCAAGGCCCATTTCATCCAGCTGCCGAATGTCCTCCATCGAGGAAATACCGCCGGAAACGGTGAAGGAAAGCTGCGGAAAGGCCGATTGCAGGCGCCGGTAAAGCTCCGAAGAAGGGCCCTGGAGCATTCCGTCCCGGGAGATGTCCGTCACGATACATTCTTTCAGGCCCTGGGGCAGGAAGCGCTGCACCAGCTCTTCGATGGTGAGCGGCGCTTCTTCCAGCCAACCCCTCACGGCGATGCGGCCCTCCCGCACATCGGCCCCCAGGATCATCCGGGCGCCGTAGTGGGAAAGCCAGGATTCAAAGACTTCGGGCCGAAGGGCGGCCACACTGCCTGCAATGGCGTGGGTGGCGCCGGCCGAAAAGACGCTCGAAAGGGCCTCCGGGCCGGCAATGCCGCCGCCCCATTCCAGCTCGCAGGAAACCGCCGCCGAAATGGCTTCCAGCACCTTCAGGTTCCGGGGTTCCCCGGCCTTGGCGCCGTCCAGGTCTACCAGGTGGATGCGCTGCACCCCGGTATCGGCATACTGCCGGGCCAGGTCTGCCGGCTCTCCGTCGTATATTTTCTTCTGCCCGTAGTCACCCTGGGTGAGCCGGACGCAGCGACCTTCTATAAGGTCAATGGCAGGGATTATCTGAATCATAGCACCAGGAAATTCTGGAGGATGGCGGCGCCTACGCTGCCGCTTTTCTCCGGGTGAAACTGCGTGCCGTAGAAGTTCTCCCAGCGGAGGGCGGCACTGAACAGGGTATCCCCATGGCGGCAGGTGGCGATGGTGTCCGGGCAAAGCTCCGGGTAGTAAGAGTGCACAAAATACACATAACTGCCGCCTTCCAGCCCCTTGAACAGTTTGCCTTCCAGGTTGCCGATACTGTTCCAGCCCATATGGGGCACCTTGGCATCGGCCCCTTCGGGGAACTTGCGCACGCGGGCATCCAGCAGACCCATACACTCCACCGGCCCTTCCTCGGAGCTCCGGCACATCAGCTGCAGGCCTACGCAGATGCCCAGCACCGGCTGCCGGAGGGTTCGGATCACGCTGTCCAGGCCGCTGGCGCAGAGGCTGGCCATGGCGTGGGCGGCATTGCCCACACCGGGGAGGATCACCTTGTCGGCCCTTCGGATCTTTTCCGGGTCGGCCGTCAGTTCATACTGCGCGCCCAGGCGCTCCAGGGCGTTCTGCACAGAACAGATATTGCCCGCTTCGTAATCTATGATGGCTATCATAACAATCCTTTGGAGGAAGGTAAGTCGTAACTGAATACATTGTGCCGCACGGCCTGCTTCAGGCAGCGGGCGAAGGCCTTGAAGATGCCCTCGGCCAGGTGGTGGTTGTTTTCCCCGCGGGCCTGCACGTACAGATTGGCCTGCATCGCACCGGACAGGGACTTGAAGAAATGTTTGAACATCTCCGTGGGAACATCTCCCACGTATTCGCGGGTAAACTCCACGTCCCACACCAGCTCGCTGCGGCCTCCGAAATCCAGCAGCACCAGGGCCCGGCTCTCGTCCATAGGGAGAGCAAAGCCGTAGCGGTCTATGCCCCGTTTGTCTCCAAGGGCCCGGCGAAGGGCCTCACCGAGGGCTATGCCCACATCCTCTATGGTGTGGTGCTCGTCCACCTCCAGATCCCCTTTGCAGGATAGCTGCAGGCTGATTCCGCCGTGGGTGACCAGCTGATTCAGCATGTGGTCCAGGAACTTGAGGCCCGTATCCACAGAAGAAGGTCCCTTGCCGTCCAGGTCCACCCTGACGTAGATGTCCGTTTCGGCGGTTTTCCTTTCTACGGTGGCGCAACGTTCGCTGCTCCGGATGGTTTCCACGATGTCGGCCCAGCTCATCGGCCCCACCTGCAGGCCCCGGGCGCCCAGATTGGCGGCCAGTTGCAAATCCGTCTCCCGGTCCCCGATGACCCAGGAACCGGCCAGGTCATACGAACCGTCCAGGTACTTGCCGAACATCCCGGTGCCCGGCTTGCGGCAGGGAGAACCGTCAGCGGGGAAGTGCCGGTCGATGAGGATGTCGTCAAACACCACGCCTTCTCCCTTCAGGGTATTCAGAAGCAGGTTCTGGGCCGGCCAGAAGGTGCTTTCGGGAAAGGCCGGCGTGCCCAGGCCGTCCTGGTTGGAGGCCATGACCAGCTCGTAGCCCAGGCCCACGAGGGCCTTGAGGCCGGAGATGGCGCCGGGTACGAATTCCACTTTTTCCAGGGAATCGATCTGCTCGTCGGCGGGCTCACTCAGGAGCGTGCCGTCGCGGTCAACGAAGATGGCTTTTTTCATAATCTGCAAGGGAAAGAAGGAGTCGGTCGTTTTCTTCAGGAGTGCCGATGGTAAAACGCAGGCAGCCGGCGCAGCCCGGCACCCGGGAGCGGTTGCGGACGATGATGCCGTCCTTGAGAAGGTGGTTGTACAGGCCATCGGCATCTTTCACCTGGACCAGCAGGAAATTGGCATCGCTGGGCCAGACTTTCAGAATGCTGGAATAAGCCGGGAGGGCCTCCGTGAGCCGCCTGCGCTGGGCAATCAGCTGGCGGATGATGGAGTCCCTGGGCTCTTCCAGGGCCTTCAGTGCCAGTTCCTGGGTGGCCTGGGAAATATTATAAGGGTACTTCACCCGGTTCATCAGCTCGATGACATAGGCATCGGCAAAGGCCATTCCCAGCCGGAGGCCCGCCAGGCCATAGGCTTTGGAGAAGGTTTGCAGAACCACCAGGTTGGGGTATTCCAGCACCTTGGCGCGAAGGCTGCCGAAGGCGCTGAAATCGGCGTAGGCTTCGTCCAGCACCACCATTCCGGGGAAGTTCTCTACCAGAGAGAGGATCTCTTTGGCGGGGAAGGCATTGCCGGAAGGGTTGTTGGGGGAGCAGAGGAAAAGGAGCCGGGTGTTGGCATCCGCAGCGCTCAGAAGGTCCTGAACCGGCAGGAAAAAGTCTTCCCTGAGGGCCACGCCGCGAAGCTCGACGTCGTTCATCTCGGCCGCCACGCTATACATTCCGTAGCTGGGCACGATGGCCACGGCATTGTCCTTCCCCGGGGTGCAGAAAATGCGATACATCAGGTCTATGGCCTCGTCGCTGCCGTTCCCGAGGAAAATGTTCTCTGCCGGAAGGCCTTTCAAGGCCGATACCCGGGCTTTGAGGGCTTTCTGCCGGGGGTCCGGGTAGCGGTTGTAGCCCAGTCCTTCGTAGGGACATTCATTGGCATCCAGGAACACATCCGGGCTGCCTTTCGCCTCGTCCCGGGCAGTGGAATAGGGGGAGAGGTTGCGGATATTGGGCCGCACCCACTGTTCAATCTTATTCATATAACCTGATTTTTACTGCGTTGGCGTGGGCCTGCAGGCCTTCCGCCCGGGCCATATCCATAATGGTAGCGCTGAGCCCTTGCAGGCCTTCGCGGGTTATTTCCTGCAAGGTCATCTTGCGGTAGAAGCTGTCCAGGTTCACGCCGCTGAAGGAGCGGGCCCAGGCCGATGTGGGAAGGGTGTGGTTGGTGCCGGAGGCATAGTCTCCGGCGCTTTCGGGGGTGTAGGGCCCCACGAACACGCTGCCGGCAGCGGTAATGCGGTTTGCCACGGCCCAGGGATCCTCCGTACCGATGATCAGGTGCTCCGGAGCGTAGAGATTGGCGAAAGCGATGCGGTCATCGGCCGAGGGCAACACCAGCGCGCGGCTCTTCTGAAGGGCCTCAAGGGCAATGGCGCTGCGGGGGAGGGCCGATGTCTGCCGCTCTACCTCGGAGAGGATATTCCGGCAGGTGGCGTCCGACTCGCAGAGGAGCATCACCTGGCTGTCGGGGCCGTGCTCGGCCTGGGAGAGGAGGTCTGCCGCGGCGAAGGCGGCGGGGGTGGTGCTGTCTGCAATCACCATCACCTCCGAAGGTCCGGCGGGCATGTCGATGGCCACGGTGCCGGCGCTGAGAAGCTGTTTGGCGGTAGTTACATACTGATTCCCCGGGCCGAAGATCTTGTCCACGCGGGGAACGCTTTCCGTCCCGTATCCCATGGCGGCAATGGCCTGGGCGCCGCCCAGCCGGAAAATCCGGCGGATGCCGCAGAAAGCGGCCGCATACAGCACTTCGGGGCTTTCGGCCGGGGTGCAGAGCACCACCTCGGGGCAGCCGGCAATCTGCGCCGGAAGGGCCAGCATCAGCACGGTGGAGAAGAGGGGAGCGCTGCCGCCGGGAATGTACAGGCCCACCCGGCCGATGGGGACGGGCCGCTGGATGCAGGTGACCCCGGGCGCCGTTTCCACGCGGATTTCCCGGGGCTGCTGGGCCTCGTGGAAGGCGCGGATGTGGGCGGCGGCATCGGCTATGGCGGCCTTGACGGCGGGGGAGACGCGCTCTTCAGCTTGCCGGATTTCGGCCTGGCTTACCTCGATGGTCTCCAGCGGACGGGAGTCAATTTCCCGGGAAAGGGCGCGGAGGGCCTGATCGCCTTGCTCTTTCACGCGCTGCAGGATACCCTTGACGCGTTCCAGCACCACCGGATTGTCGGAGGCGGGACGGCGGCACAGGGCTTCCCAGGTATCCCGGGAGGGGTTCTGTAGAATCTGGATCATATTCTAAGGAATGATTTTGTCGATGTTCAGCACCAGGATGCCTTCGGCCCCGATGGCCTTCAGCAGTTTCACTTTGTCCCAAAGGTCGGCCTCATCCACCACAGAGTGCATGGAGCACCAGCCTTCGGCCGCGAGGGGCATAATGGTGGGGCTTCGCATGGCGGGGATGATGCGGATGGCCTCGTCCACCGCGGCGGTGGGGATGTTCATCAGAAGGTATTTCTTGCCGCGGCTCACCTGGGCCGAATCTATGCGGAAGAGCATCTCCTTCAGGATGTCCTCGCCTTCGGCCCCTAAGTTTCCGGCAGAGATGAGGACGGCTTCCGACCAGAAGACTTTCTCCACTTCCAGCAGGCCGTTGGCTACCAGCGTGCCGCCGGAGGAGACGATGTCGAAGATGGCATCGGCAATGCCGGCCGCCGGAGCCACTTCCACCGATCCGGTAATTACCTGCACCTTGGCATCGATCCCGTTTTCCTGTAGCCATTTGCCAAGGATGTTGGGGTAGGAGGTGGCTATGCGCTTGCCGTTGAACCACCGGGGCCCGTCGTAGCCGGCATTCTTGGGAACGGCCAGCGAGATGCGGCAGTGGCCGAAGCCCAGTTTCTTTACGATGGTAACGGGAAGGCCGCGTTCCTGAACTTCGTTGAGGCCCACGATGCCCAGGGCGGCGGTGCCGTCGGAAACCACCTGGGGGATGTCGTCATCCCGCAGGTACAGCAGTTCCAGCGGAAGGCCCTGGGCCTGCAGGAGGAACTTGCGGTGAGAGTCGTCCAGGCTCACTCCTATTTCCTTGAGGAGGGCGGTGCTCTCGTCGCTCAGACGTCCCTTGGATTGAATAGCTAAACGTAACATATTGATTGTAAAATTATTAACATAAAAAAGGCTCGCCGGAGTTCCGGCAAGCCTTGTATGGGTGTATGCATACGTAAAACCTACCGGACCTGGGGGGTACGGTGGTGATGGTGGTATGCGTTGAATCCAAACATCTGTCACAAAGGTATTAAGAAAATTTAAGAATGCAAATTTTTCTTGGCATAAGTTTTGAGTAATAAGTGACTCGGAAAAAAACAACAAACCAGATAAATTATGAAAAAAGGATTTTTGACTGTACTGCTTTCCGTCCTGGCTGGTGGAATTACCGCCTATGCCGTTGTGAAGGCTACTGAACCGAAAACCGCAGATCCTTCCGTCACCGCCACCGTGGTGAGGGATTCCTCCGGCAACGCTGTAGAATACCGCACTGTCAATTTGGCAGAAAGCGATTATCCGGACTTTACCTACGCGGCAGAAAGTGCCGTGGAGGCCGTCGTATATGTAGAGGTGACCGTCCAGAGCCAGTCCCGTTCCATAGACCCCTTCGAGTTTTTCTTTGGCTTCGGTAACGGCTATGGCTTTGGCCAACCCCGGGAGCAGAGGGGTAGCGGCAGCGGTGTCATCATCCGCCCGGACGGCTATATCGTCACCAACAACCATGTGATTGCCAATGCCACCAAGGTATCCGTTACCCTGAATGACAACCGTCAGTACGATGCCACCGTCGTGGGCGCAGATCCGGCCACGGACGTTGCCATCATCAAGGTGGACGCCACCGGTCTCCTGCGCCTGGGAGAGTGGGTGCTGGCCATCGGCTCCCCGCTGGGCGCCCAGCTGCGTTCCACCATCACGGCCGGTATCGTCAGTGCCAAGGGCCGCTCTATGCCGGACAACTCCGAAGAATTCAAGATTGAGTCTTTTATCCAGACGGATGCAGCCGTGAACCCCGGCAACTCCGGCGGCGCCCTGGTGAACAAGAAGGGAGAACTGGTAGGTATCAACACCGCCATCGTATCCCAGACTGGTGCCTACAGCGGCTATTCTTTCGCCGTTCCCGTGAACATTGTCAAGCGTGTGGCCCAGGACCTGATGGACTTCGGCAGCGTCAAGCGCGCCGTGCTGGGAATCCGCATGGGCAATGTGGACAAAAAGTTTGCCGACGAAATGAAACTTTCCGCCGTGTCCGGCGTATATATTAACGAGGTTTTGAAGGGAAGTGCCGCAGACAAGGCCGGCCTGAAGGAGAACGACGTCATTGTGGCCATTGACGGTCAGAAGATTACGGATGGCGCCTCTGTCCAGGCCAAGGTGAACGGCTATCATCCTGGTGACAAGGCCACCATTACCTATATCCGTGACGGAAAGACGCAGGAAGCGCAGGTTGTCTTCCAGGCAGCCAGCGAAACGGAGGTAGTGGCCCAGGCCGACGGAGGGATGGTCTTCTACGGAGCCACCCTGAAGGCTGCCTCGCCGGAAACGCTGAAAGCACTGGGACTCAAGTCCGGTGTGGAGATTGTTTCCCTGGGCAGCGGCAAGATGGCCGAAGCCGGCGCCAAAGTGGGCGGCATCATCGTCTATGTGAACGATGAACCCGTTTCAAAACCCGAAGATGTCGTAGCCAAGGCCAAGAAGGCTTCCCGCGCCATTTACATTGAAGGCGTGGACAAGAACAGAAGGTCCTTCTACTTTGGTTTCGGCAAGTAAGGGATTGCCGCAACAACCTATAGGATTCCGGTCAGTTCCTTACAGGAGGAGCTGACCGAAATTTTTATAGTAAGATAATGCGTCAATTAAAGATCACCAAGTCCATCACCAACCGCGAGAGCGCGTCCCTGGACAAGTACCTGCAGGAAATCGGCCGTGAAGAGCTGGTAACTCCTGACGAAGAAGTGGAACTGGCCCAGCGCATCCGCAAAGGGGACCAGGAGGCTCTGGAAAAACTTACCCGTGCCAACCTCCGTTTCGTAGTATCTGTTGCCAAACAGTATCAGAACCAGGGTCTCAGTCTTCCGGACCTCATCAACGAGGGCAACCTGGGCCTTATCAAGGCCGCCGAGAAGTTCGACGAAACCCGTGGTTTCAAATTCATTTCCTACGCCGTGTGGTGGATCCGCCAGAGTATTCTGCAGGCCCTGGCCGAGCAAAGCCGAATTGTCCGTCTGCCCCTGAACCAGGTGGGCTCCCTGAATAAGATCAACAAGGCCCTCACTCGCTTTGAGCAGGAAAATGAGCGCCAGCCTACGAATGAGGAACTCTCCGAGATGATTGACGTTCCCAAGGACAAGATTTCCGACACCCTCCGGGTGGGCAGCCGTCACGTCAGCGTGGACGCCCCCTTCGTAGAGGGAGAGGACAACAGCCTGCTGGACGTTCTGCCCAACGACGATTCCCCGTCCGCAGACCGCGGCCTGGTGAACGAGAGCCTGAACACGGAGATTGAGCGTGCCCTGAGCACCCTCACGGACCGCGAGAGAGAGATTGTGAAGTCTTTCTTCGGCATCGGCTGCCAGGAGATGACGCTGGAAGAGATTGGCGAGCGCTTCGGCCTCACCCGCGAGCGTGTGCGCCAGATCAAGGAAAAGGCCATCCGCCGCCTCAAGAGCCCGTCCCGTTCCAAACTGCTTAAAGGCTATCTGGGATGACGGCAGAGAGCTTTATCCAGCAGCAGTCCGCTGCCGCCATCAAGGCCCTGTACGGGGCCGATGTGCCCGAATCCTCCCTGCAGGTTTCGGTAACCCGCAAGGAATTTGAAGGAGACTATACCCTGGTCACCTTTCCGCTTCTGAAGATTACCCACGCTGCTCCCGATGCCACCGGCAACGCCATCGGCCAGTGGCTGGTGGAAAACGTCAAGGAAATATCGGCCTTCAACTGCGTGAAGGGCTTCCTGAACCTGTCGTTCTCTCCGCTGTACTGGAATGAGGCTCTGAAGGCCATTGCCGAGGACGCTGACTTCGGCCAGCTGCCCGCTACGGGCAAGAAGGTGATGGTGGAGTTTTCCAGCCCCAATACCAACAAGCCCCTTCACCTGGGCCATATCCGCAATAACCTGCTGGGAGACAGCGTTTCCCGCCTTCTGAAGGCCTGCGGAAACGAGGTCATCAAGGCCACGCTGGTGAACGACCGCGGCGTGCACATCTGCAAGAGTATGTACGCCTGGGAGAAGCTTTTCAATGGCGCTACGCCGGAAAGCACCGGCAAGAAGGGAGACCACCTGGTGGGAGACTGCTACGTGGCCTACGCCAAACTGGAAAAGGAACATCCCGAGGTGCTTGACGATGTGCACAAGATGCTGGTAGATTGGGAAGCCGGTGATCCGCACGTGCGCGAGCTCTGGAGCATGATGAACGGCTGGGTGTTCGAAGGCTTTGACCAGACCTACAAGGCCCTGGGCATTTCCTTCGACAAGGTGGATTACGAGCACGATACCTACCTTCTGGGTAAGGAACTGGTCCAGAAGGGCCTGGATATGGGCGCCTTCGTAAAGGACCCCGACGGTTCCGTCTGGTGCGACTTAACGGCCGACGGCCTGGACCGCAAGCTGGTGCTCCGCGGAGACGGTACTTCCGTGTACATCACCCAGGACCTGGGCACCGCCGAGCGCCGTTTCAATACCTATAACCTGGATTCCCACGTATATGTTGTCGGTAACGAGCAGGATTACCACTTCCAGGTGCTCAAGCTCATCCTCAAAAAGCTGGGTTTTGACTGGGCCGACCAGATTTTCCACCTTTCCTACGGTATGGTGGAGCTCCCGGAAGGCAAGATGAAGTCCCGCGAGGGAACGGTGGTGGATGCCGACGATCTCATCCAGAGTATGTATGAGGAGGCCAAGAAGACTTCCGAAGAAAGCGGCAAGCTGGCCGATATGCCTCAGGAGGAGAAGGAGAAGCTGTACCATATGATCGGCCTGGGTGCCCTGAAGTATTTCATCATCAAGGTGGATCCCAAGAAGACGATGCTCTTCAATCCCAAGGAATCCATCGACTTCAACGGCAATACCGGCCCCTTCATCCAGTACACGCACGCCCGTATCTGCAGCATCCTGCGCAAGGCCACTGTGGCCTACGGGCCGGAAAGCATTTCGGCCGATGTGGAACCCTCCGCCAAGGAAATCCGCCTCACGCAGCTCCTGAGCCTGTATCCCGGTAAAGTGGCCGAGGCCGGCGCCGCCCTGAGCCCCGCCATCATCGCCAACTACGCCTACGACCTGGCCAAGGAGTTCAACCAGTACTATCACGACACGCCCATCCTGAGGGAGGAGAACCCGGCCGTGCTCAAGTTCCGCCTGGAACTCATCGCCGTCCTGGCCCGCACCCTCCGCAGCGCGATGAAACTCCTGGGAATCGACCTCCCGGAAAGAATGTAAAAAGAATCCCGGAAGTTTGTTAGCTTCCGGGATTCTTATTTTGTTGAGTGGCGTTTTATCGGCCTGTCAATCCCCATTTCTTCCGGACATTGAATTCCTAGAACGTATGTAGTACATCAGCGTGAGAGCAATAAACTATAATAAAATAAAGTTTATATAGAATATTTGAATTATAACTGTAATTTATTACATTTGCATCGACAAAGTTGATGCACTATGGACTTGAAGAAGTATTCGAACACTCAGATTCTGCAGATGCTCGGGCTGAGGTTCAAGGATTACAGGTTGATGATGAACCTTTCCCAAGTAGACCTGGCCAAGGCTGCGGGTGTTTCTGTTTCCACCATCCACAAGTTCGAGACGGGCACGATCACGAATATGAACATCACCAATCTGGCGGCCCTGCTCCGGCCAGTCGGCCTTTTGGACAGGCTCGACGACCTGATTCCGGAGCAGCCTGCAAATCCATATCTGAAGGTGCCTGAACATCAGCAACAAAGAGTGAGGAAAAAGAATAATGGCTAGGAATATATACGGCGGCCGGTTGAACATTATGCTCTGGGGCCAAGAGATTGGACAACTTTTCTGGAACCAGGCGAAGGGGAATTCCTTTTTTTTCTTTTCACCCGGATATCTTTCGTCGGGGCTTGACATTGCACCGCTGACCGCCTCATCGAAGAGCCCGGCAGCTCGTTTCGCCATCTATGGCAACACGGACTCTGCAAAATACCAGAAACTTCCCCCGTTCATCGCGGATTCACTTCCGGATGATTGGGGCAATACCCTTTTTGACCAGTGGTTCGCGGAGCATCACTACCACGAGAAAGACAAGACTCCGCTTGCGAAGCTCTCCTTCGTTGGGAACCGCGCCATGGGTGCGCTCGAATTTGTCCCGTGTAGCGAAGATATGTTCAGCCCGAACGAAAAGCTGATGATTCCGAAACTATACGAATTGGCGAAGAAGATTGAACAGGACCGCGAACACGCCATCATTTCCTCGGAAGAGACACTTACGCAGAAGGCCTTGATGGCAGTCGGGACATCCGCCGGAGGACGTTTCAAGAAGGCTATCATTGCGATGGACGAAAGTGGAAACATCTTTTCCGGCCAGACCTCAGCAAGAGGTGACAGGAAGTATTACATCCTCAAGTTCAATACCCCGGAATTTTGCCTCTCCGAGATCGAGAAGACCTGGTACGACCTGGCCACCCGGGCTGGAATCTCGATGATGTCCTCCCGCCTGATCGAAGTGGAAGGCATCGGCCATTTCCTGACGGAGCGTTTTGACCGTCGTGATGGTGAAAAGGTGTTCACCCAAACGCTCGCCGCCGTTAATCCGGAGGCATATTGCTATGAGGATCTCTTCTCCACTTGCAGGCAACTCTCCATCCCCCAGGACGAACTGAACGAGTTGTATTTGCGAATGGTGTTCAACATCCTCTCCAACAACACGGACGACCATGCCAAGAACTTCTCTTTCATCATGGAAAAGGACGGATCCTGGCACATTTCCCCTGCTTACGACCTTTGCTTCATCTTGAAAACAGCCACAACTCCTGAGAGACGTCATGAGTTCTCCATCCGTGGGAAATATGAAGATATTACTATCTCCGATCTTTTGTCTTTCGCTGCCCAGAACGACATCAAGAATCCCGCAAAGTACATTGACAAGGTGAAGGATGCGATTAAAGATTTCCGGTCTCTGGCTTCCGCGAATGGCGTTGCTCCGCTATTCATCGATATCATTGAGTCACGGCTTCGCGAACTGTCTCCAGATGTCTTTGCTCCGCCTGTCGTCACCTCAGATCTGATTCGTTTTGAAATGACTGACTCCGGAAATATTCATCTTTATGCGACCATCGATGGACAGGAAAGACGCCGGGTGTTTGCGAAGAAAGGCGCGCAGTATAAAGCCGTTCTTGGGGTCTTGAAGAAGCCGCTCTCAAAAGACGAACAGGAAGAGATTCTGGAAAGATTTTTCAGGAGAGATCCTTGAATACGATAAATGAAAGGGCCCAGTACCTTTTCTGATGTCATTCAAACGCTTTGTTTATCAAAGTAATCACTTAGAAGCCGCCGTCTGGTTTCCGACGACGAGGCGGCGGCTATTTTAAATTTTACCTGTTGTAGTCGAATTCTATGTA
>ONWU01000026.1 GCA_900321655.1 uncultured Bacteroidales bacterium | reverse complement strand
GTACTGGTCCACTATCGGTCTTCCGGGAGTGTTTAGCCTTGCGGGATGGTCCCCGCAGATTCGGACAGGATTCCACGTGCCCCGCCCTACTCAGGTGGTAACTTCGATCCGCTCAACTTACCCGTACGGGACTGTCACCCTCTACGGTCACTGTTTCCACAGCGTTCTGGTTCGTTAGTGAATCTTTAGCGTTACTCCTACAACCCCGCCACGTCCGTAAACGTAGCGGTTTAGGCTCTGCCCCTTTCGCTCGCCACTACTCAGGGTATCGACTTTTCTTTCTCTTCCTCCGGGTACTAAGATGTTTCAGTTCCCCGGGTTCGCCCACTCTCACGAGTGTACCAGGTCTTCAACCTGGTGGGTTGCCCCATTCAGACATGCTCGGATCAATTCCTGTTTGCAGATCCCCGAGCCTTTTCGCAGCTTACCACGTCTTTCATCGCCTCCGGATAGCCTAGGCATCCTCCGTTGTAGTCCGAAAATTCCGTTTTGATAACTTCTTTTATCAGACTAACTCTATCTTTTGCTTTACCTCTAATCTATTCTCTCAGTATTGTCAATGAACTTTTTTCCTGGCCAAAAGGCCGTAAAAAATCCCGTTCGTTTCAAACGGGACTGCAAAGGTAGACATTATTTTTTGAATCGCAAATTTTTTTTGACTTTTTTCGCAATGTTTATCGGATAATGGTTCCCCCTCCGGTGAGAAGGGCGCCGCTGTGGCAAATCCTCACCTGCCTGGCTCCCTTGTCCAGGGCATCAAACGCCTGGTCCAGTTTGGGAATCATTCCATCGGCCACTACGCCATCGGCCTTCAGGGCCGCGTACGTCTCCTTATCTATTATAGGTATCACGCTGGAGGGATCTTCGCGGTTTTGCAGCACGCCCGGCTGTTCGAAGCAGGTGACCAGCGATGCGCCCAGGGCCGCAGCCACCGAGGCGGCCACCGTATCGGCATTGGTATTGAGAAGATGCCCCTGGCCGTCGTGGTTGATGGCACTCAGAACAGGCGTCATTCCCTTTTCCAGCAGAAGTTGAAGGAAAGCGGCATTCACGCTTCCGGGCGTCACGTCTCCCACCCATCCGAAATCCACGGTGCGGCCGTCGGAAAGGGTGAGCGGGGGCCGACGGGAAGCGGTGACCACCGATCCGTCGCAGCCGGAAAGGCCCACGGCGTTGCAGCCATCGGCCTGCAGGAGCGAAACCACCTTTTTGTTGCACCAGCCGGCGTAGACCATCGTCACCACCTGCAGGGTGGCTTCGTCCGTCACCCTCCGGCCCTCATATTTGACGGGCTCCATGCCCAGGGCTTTCTGGAAGCGGCCCGCCAGGGCGCCGCCGCCGTGCACCAGCACTTTGGGGCCCTCGAGCGCGGCAAAATCCCGGCAGAAGACCTCCAGCAGAAGGTCGTCGTCCAGCACCTGTCCGCCGCACTTGACTACGGTAATCATAGGGACTGCAGCATCATTTTGAGGACGGTCTGGGCCGATATCTCCCGGTTGGCCGCCTCGGGAATCACCAGCGAGCGGGGGCTTTCGATCACCTCGTCCGTCACAATCATATTGCGGCGCACCGGCAGGCAGTGCATGAAGAAGGCGTCATTGGTAAGGGCCATCTTTTCCTTGCTAACCGTCCAGCCCATGTCGTAGTTGACCACCTTACCGTATATATCGGCCTGGTACGGGGCCCAGTTCTTGGCGTAGACGAAATCTGCCCCTTCCAGGGCCTCGTCCTGGTTGTGAGTCACTCTTGCATGACCGACAAACTCCGGCGCCAGGTCGTAGCCTTCGGGGTTGGCAATCACAAAGTCGTAATCCGTCATGGACATTCCTTCCGCAAAGGAGTTGGGTACGGCCTGGGGCAGGGCCTTCGGATGGGGAGCCCACGTCATCACCACCTTGGGATGGGCCTTGGTCTTGTGTTCCTCGATAGTGATAATGTCTGCAAAAGTCTGCAGCGGATGGCGCGTGGCGGCCTCCATACTGAACACCGGGCGGCCGGAATACTGAATGAACTGATTCAGGATCACCTCATTATAATCGTCTTCGCGGGATTCAAAACGGGCGAAGGAACGGACGCCGATGACATCGCAGTAGCAGCCCATCACCGGGATGGCTTCCAGCAGATGCTCGCTCTTGTCCCCGTCCATCACCACGCCGTGGCCGGTTTCCAGTTTCCAGGCACCCTGATTCACATCCAGCACAATCACGTTCATTCCCAGGTTCTGGGCCGCTTTCTGGGTGCTGAGGCGGGTGCGGAGGCTGTTATTGAAAAACACCAGCAGGGCGGTCTTGTTCCGGCCCAGCTGCTGGTCGGCAAAGCGGTTCGCCTTCACGGCGGCCGCAGCGGCCAGGGCGTCCTTGAGGCTGCCCAGCTGCTTTATACTGGTAAAATGCTTCATTTCGTAAGGTCTTTCCAAGCTTGAACAAAGGTCTGAGCGTCTTCCTCGGGAAGGTTCAGGGCGGGAAGCAGGCGGATGACCCGCTCTCCGGAGGCCCCGGTAAAGATATGCTTTTCCTTCAGGAGGCGATCCCGCAGGCCCACCAGCTCCGGCTTGATCTCCAGGCCGATCATCAGGCCGCGGCCACGGTACTCCACCAGGGCAGGGTCTCCCTGGAACTGCTGACGGAACCACTCTCCCAACTTTTCGGCGTGCTCCACCAGGTTTTCCTTTTCTATCACATCCAGCACGGCGATGGCCGCCGCACAGGCAATGTGGTTGCCGCCGAAGGTGGTTCCCAGAAGGCCGTAGGAAGCCTGGATTTCCGGGGAGATGAGTACGGCGCCGATGGGGATGCCCCCGGCAAGGCCCTTTGCCATCGTGACAAGGTGTGCCTGGATGCCCGCGTGCTGATGGGCGAAGAACTTTCCCGTGCGGCCGCAGCCGGACTGGATTTCATCGGCCACCAGGAGGGTTCCCGTGCGGTCGCAGAGGGTGCGGAGCTCTTTCAGGAAGGCGTCCGAAGGAAGGCGGATGCCCGCAACGCCCTGAATGCCTTCGATGATGACGGCGGCATAGGCCCGGGTGGCCAGTTCCTTCTGTGCGGCCTCCAGATCTCCCAGGGGGACGAAGGTTACCTTGTCCGTAGCATTGAACGGAGAGCGGATCTTGGGATTGTCCGTTACGCTCACCGCGCCGCCGGTGCGTCCGTGGAAAGCCCCGCTGAAAGCCAGCACCTGGGACCGGCCGGTATGGAAGGACGCCAGCTTGAGGGCGTTCTCATTGGCCTCGGCCCCGCTGTTACAGAGAAAAAGATGATAGTCCGGATAGCCGCTGATGGCACCCAGTTTTTGGGCCAAAGTGTCCTGCAGACCATTCTGCACGGCATTGGAGTAAAAGCCCAGCCGGGCAATCTGCTCCGAGATGGCCTTCACATAATGCGGGTGACTGTGGCCGATGCTGATGACGGCGTGTCCGCCGTAAAGGTCCAGATATTCCTGCCCGGCGGCATCCCACAGCCGGGAGCCGCTGCCACGGACAGGCTCTATATCCCACCTTTTATATACATTGAATAAGTCCATAGCTGATCAAAAGGCCAGCGCCTTGAGTTGGAGGCCTTCCGTCTGGGGCAGGCCGAAAAGAAGGTTCATATTTTCCACCGCCTGGCCGGAAGCGCCCTTGAGGAGGTTGTCGATAACGCTGGTAACCACCAGCTGCCCCTCGTGGGCCTCCAGGGAAAGCAGGCATTTGTTGGTGTTCACCACCTGCTTGAGGTCTGCCGGAGTGGAGAGCACCCAGGTGAAAGGGGCCGATGCATAAAAATTTTCATACAGGGCTTTCACCTGCTCCAGGGGAAGCTCGCAGGCAAGCTGCGCCACGGCGAAAATGCCCCTGGCGAAATCTCCCCTCACCGGGATGAAGTGGAGGTTTTCCCCCACGCCCAGATTGCGGCGGATTTCTGCAAGATGCTGATGAGTAAGCACTTTATAGGCCGAAAGGTTGTTGCTGCGCCAGCTGAAGTGGGTGGTGGCCGAAGGCTTGACGCCGGCGCCCGTAGACCCGGTGATGGCCTGGACACTGATCTCTCCCTTCAGCAGGCCGGCCTTCGAAAGCGGCAGCAGGGCCAGTTGGATGGCCGTAGCAAAGCAGCCGGGGTTGGCTACTTTCTGCGCAGCGGCAATCCGCTCCCGGTTGAGCTCCGTGAGGCCGTAGACATAGCCTTCGGATTCGTCCCTGTAGTCCTGGGCCAGGTCTATGACCTTGAGCCCTTCCGGACAGGGATGTCCTTCCCAGAAAACCTTGCTTTGCCCGTGGGCCGAGCAGAGGAAAAGGACGTCTATGTTATCCAGGTTCACCTCGTCCGTGAAAACCAGGTCTGTGTCTCCCACCAGGCCGGGGTGATGCTCTGCCACGGCCTTTCCGGCCTGGCTCTCCGAGTGGATCCAGGTAATATCGGCCCCCGGATGATTCACCAGCAGCCTTACCAGTTCTCCCGCCGTGTAGCCGGCGCCTCCTATGATACCCGCCCGGATCATGCTTCTCCGGGATGATGGATGGTGAGATGCTCCTTAGGGTCGTACAGGAGGCCTGTGCAAAGGCACATCTTGTAATCACGGTCCTTCAGGATGGAAAAATGGCGGCAGCCTTCGCAGCCTTTCCAGAACTCAGGGTCGTCCGTGAGCTCTGCAAAGGGGACGGGACGGAAGCCAAACTCGTAGTTCATTTTCATCACGGCCGATCCGGTGGTGATGGAGAAGATCTTGGCATCCGGGAAGAGTTTGCGGGAGAGGATGAATGTCTGCTCTTTGATGCGCTTGGCGATGCCCATTCCGCGGTACTTATGCGCCACGATGAGGCCGGAATTGGCCACGAAACTTTTGCCTCCCCAGGATTCAATATAGGAGAAGCCGGCAAACTCTCCCTCGTCCGTAAGGGCGATAACCGCTTTCCCGGAGAGAATCTTCGAGTTGATATACTCCGGAGTACGGTTGGCGATACCGGTTTTGCGCTCCAGGGAGGAGATATAGATTTCTTGGCAGATGGCTTCAGCGTATGCCGTGTGGCACTCCTGAGCCACCATCACTTGGATTTCCATAAGGCATCATAAAATTTTTAGGGCACAAAATTACAATATTTTTATTAAGATATGCAAATTTTTTCAATAAAAATTCATATATTTGCCCCCGCTTCGAATATTTATACAATAAAAATGCAAAACTCAACCCGTATCAGACAGCAGGCCATTCTGGAAATTATCCGCTCTGCGCCGGTGTACAGCCAGGAAGAACTGGCCCTCCGGCTCAAGGAAGCGGGCATCACTTCCACCCAGGCCACCTTATCCAGAGACCTGAATGCCCTCAAGATCTCCAAGATTCCCGGAGAAGGCTATGTCATCCCCGTGCAGAACCATCCCCCCACCACAGACCTTTCTTCCGGTGTTCTCCGCATTCAGTTCTCCGGCCAGATGGCTGTGCTGAAAACGCGACCGGGCCTGGCCAGCGCCGTGGCGGCCCTGATAGACACCCAGTCGTCCAGAACCATCATCGGCACCCTGGCGGGAGATGACACCATTCTCCTGATCGGCCGCATCGATGCCACCCAGGCCGACGTACTGGACGCCCTTTCCCCTATTTTCCCCGATATCAAGAACCGTATTGTCATATGAAAATTGTCGTTGCCTACAGCGGAGGTCTGGATACCTCCTATACCGTCATGTTCCTGGCCAACCAGGGCCACGAAGTCTACGCCGCCTGCGCAGACACCGGCGGGTTCTCTCCCGCCCAGCTGGCCAAGAACCAGGAAAACGCCTACAAGCTGGGCGCCAAATCCTACGTTACCCTGGACGTCAAACAGGAGTACTACGAGCGCAGCCTTAAATATATGGTGTTCGGGAATGTCCTCCGCGGAGGAACCTATCCCATTTCCGTGTCTTCCGAACGTATTTTCCAGGCCATCGCCATTGCCCGCTACGCCAAGGAGATTGGCGCCGGAGCCATCGCCCACGGCTCCACCGGAGCCGGCAACGACCAGGTACGCTTCGATATGACCTTCCAGGTGATGTGCCCGGAGATGGAGATCATCACCCTCACCCGCGACAAGGCCCTCACCCGCCAGGAAGAGGTGGACTACCTCAACGCCCACGGTTTCCCGGCCGATTTCGCCAAGCTCAAGTATTCCTACAACGTGGGCCTCTGGGGCACCTCCATCTGCGGAGGAGAGCTGCTGGATTCGGCCCAGGGACTGCCCGAATCGGCCTATCTGAAGCCCTGCACCAAGACGGGCAACCAGACCGTTAAAATCGGCTTTGAAAAAGGCCAGATCGTATCTGTGGACGGAAAGACTTTTGACAGCCCCGTAGCCGCCATCCAGGCGCTGGAGGCTTCTGTGGAAGGGTACGGCCTGGGCCGGGACATCCACGTGGGAGACACCATCATCGGCATCAAGGGCCGCGTGGGCTTCGAGGCCGCCGCCCCCATGCTCATCATCGCCGCCCACAAGTATCTGGAGAAATATACCCTTTCCAAGTGGCAGCAGTACTGGAAAGACCAGGTGGGTACCTGGTACGGAATGTTCCTGCATGAGAGCCAGTACCTGGAGCCCGTGATGCGGGATATCGAGGCCATGCTGGAAAGCAGCCAGCGCAATGTAACCGGCACAGTGATTGTCAATTACGGCCCCAAGCAGTTTGAAACCGTGGGCGTGGAAAGCGCCAACGACCTGGTCAAGACCAAGTTCGGAGAATACGGGGAGATGCAGAAAGGCTGGACGGCCGAAGATGCCAAGGGCTTCATCAAGGTGCTCTCCACCCCTCTTCGGGTGTATTACAACCGGCACGAGGACGAAGCCTTATGACCGAGCTTCTACAGCAGCTGATAGCCATCCCTTCCCTGAGCCGGGACGAGGGGGCCGTGGCCGATTTCCTGGAGCAGTGGCTCCGGGACAGAGGCCTGCAGCCCCACCGCAGCGGCAACAATCTCTGGTGCTGCCACGGCAGCGGACCGGCCGTGCTGCTGGATGCCCACATAGACACGGTCAAACCCGTTTCCGGCTGGACGCGGGATCCCTTCACCCCTTCGGTGGAAGGCGGCCGCCTCTATGGCCTGGGCAGCAATGACGACGGGGCGTCGGTGGTGGCCCTCATCGAGGCGTATCAGCGGCTCATCGCCACGGAGCAACCCTACACACTCATCCTTTCCCTGTCGGCCGAAGAGGAAACCAGCGGCCGGAGCGGACTGGAGATTTCCCTTCCCCAGATGGAACAGGCCTGCGGGCCCATCGCCTTCGGCGTTTTTGGAGAGCCCACTTCCCTGCAGATGGCGGTGGCCGAAAAAGGGCTGATGGTGCTGGACTGCCAGGTGTGCGGCGTAGCGGGACACGCGGCGCGGGACACCGGCGTGAACGCCATCTACAAGGCCCTCCCGGCCATCGAGTGGTTCCGGGGCAAACAGTTTGAAAAGGTCTCTCCGCTGCTGGGACCGGTGAAGATGACGGTTACTCAGGTGAATGCCGGAACGCAGCACAACGTGGTTCCGGACCTCTGCACTTTTGTGGTGGACGTGCGCTCCAACGGGCTGTATTCCAACGAGGAGCTTCTTTCCCTCATCCAGGCGGAAGCCCCCTGTGAGGCCGTGGCCCGCTCCACCCGGCTGTGCGGCTCCTCCATGGACGAATCCCATCCCCTGGTGCAGCGCGCGCGGGAGCTGGGCCTTGCCACGGTGGGTTCTCCCACCCTTTCCAACCAGGCGCTGGTGCGCTTCCCGTCCGTGAAGATAGGGCCCGGGGATTCCCCCCGCTCCCACACGGCCGACGAATACGTGGAGCTGGAAGACCTGGATAAGGCGGTGGAGATTTATGTACAACTTTTGGACGGACTCAAGGTATGAAGAAGATTTGGGACAAAGGATTTGACAACGACCCTCAGATAGACGCTTTCACCGTAGGAAAGGACCAGGAGCTGGATTTGCTGCTGGCCCCTTACGACATAGAGGGGACGATGGCGCACATCACGATGCTTTCGGAGGTGGGACTGCTGGAGGCCGATGAGCTTTCGCAGCTGCTGCCCGCCCTGGAAAAACTGCGTCAGGAGGCCCTGCAAGGCCAGTTCGAGATTCACGGAGAGGACGTGCATTCCGAAGTGGAAGCCCGCCTGGGCCCGCTGGGAAAGAAGGTGCACACCGGCCGCTCCCGCAACGACCAGGTGGCGCTGGACATCAAACTGTTCACGCGCGCGAGGATTCGCCGCACCGTGGAGAAGGTGGAGCGGCTGTTCAACCTCTTCCTGCAGAGGGCCGACGAGCTGAAGGACGTCCCGATGCCGGGCTACACGCATCTGCAGGTGGCTATGCCCTCTTCCTTCGGCCTGTGGCTGGGCGCCTATGCCGAATGCCTCTGCGACGATCTCACCCTCCTGAAGGCCGCCTGGGACATCAACGGCCGCAATCCGCTGGGATCGGCGGCGGGGTATGGCTCATCGGCCCCCCTGGACCGCACCCGCACCACACAGCTGCTGGGATTCCAGGACCTGGCCTACAATTCCATCTATGCCCAGATGGGCCGGGGCCGCTGCGAAAGGACCGTGGCCTTTGCCTATGCCTCGCTGGCCGAGACGCTGGGGAAATTCGCCACCGACGGATGCCTTTTCGTGAGCCAGAACTTCGGCTTCCTGCACCTTCCGGATGCCTACACCACCGGCTCCAGCATTATGCCCCAGAAAAAGAATCCGGATGTATTTGAACTGGTAAGGGCCCACTGCAACCGCCTGCAGGGCATTCCCAATGACATCCGGCTCATTACCGGCAACCTGCCTTCGGGCTATTTCCGGGATATGCAGCTGCTGAAGGAAATCTATCTTCCCCTGTTTGACGAAATGGACAGCTGCCTGGACATTCTGCTTCACGCCATCCCGGACATCACCGTGGAGAAGGACCTGATGACCCGCCCCCTCTACGAGCAGGCTTTCTGCGTGGAGGAAGTGAACCGCCTGGTCCAGGACGGTGTGCCTTTCCGCGATGCCTACCGCCAGGTGGGAGAGGCCGTGCAGAACGGCACTTTCCACTTCCACGGCCAGCTGCGGCGCACCCACGAGGGTTCTTCCGGCAACCTGTGCCTGGACAAGATCCGGGAGCGGTTCCAGCAGGTGCTGGCATCCTTTCCCATTGACACGGTGGGAAAATAATCGTATCTTCGTAGACTGATAATTGATACTCTGCCATATGGATGAGAAAAAACAGATCCAGTTGCCGGAAAACGCTCACCGGGAGCTGAAGCCGGGAGAAGAATATACCCCCATCCTGGATCCGCAGAAAAAGTATGCGGAAGCCACTCCTTACTCTGTGGCCATCGGCCTGCTGATGGTTATCCTGTTCAGCGCCGCTGCCGCTTACCTGGGCCTCAAGGTGGGCCAGGTGTTTGAGGCGGCCATTCCCATTGCTATCATCGCCGTGGGTCTTACCGGCGCACTGGGCCTCAAACAGGGCCTCAGCCAGAACGTGATTATCCAGTCCATCGGCGGCTGTTCCGGCGCCGTGGTGGCCGGAGCCATCTTCACCCTGCCCGCCATCTATATCCTGGGCGTGGAGGTGCAGTTCTGGCAGATGATGCTTAGCTCCCTGCTGGGCGGTGTGCTGGGCATCCTCTTCCTCATTCCTTTCCGCAAGTACTTCGTCAAGGAAATGCACGGGAAGTATCCCTTCCCGGAGGCCACCGCCACCACACAGGTGCTCATCAGCGGAGAAGGCGGCGGCTCCAGCGCCAAGACGCTCATATCGGCCGGCCTCATTGGCGGCCTGTACGACTTCGCCGTAGCCACCTTCGGCACTTGGGCGGAGACCGTCTCCACCACGGTGATGGGCTGGGGGGCCGCCGTGGCGGACAAGGCCAAGGTGGTGCTGAAGATGAACACCGGCGCCGCCGTGCTGGGCCTTGGATATATCATCGGCCTCAAGTATTCCTTCATCATCTGCTGCGGCTCGCTGCTGGTGTGGCTGGTAATCATTCCCCTGATGAACCTCATCTGGGGGGCCGATGTCATAGACCTGATGGGCACCGGGCTCACCACCCCCATCGGCGAAATGGCTCCGGAAGAGATTTTCAAGACTTACGCCCGGCATATCGGCATCGGCGGCATCGCTACGGCCGGTATCATCGGCATTGTGAAGAGCTTCGGCGTCATCAAGAGCGCCGCCGGCCTGGCCGTGAAGGAGTTCAAGCGCAAGCCCGGCACCCTGGACGAGAAGGCCATCCGTACGGAGGAAGACCTCCCTATGAAGACCATCGTCTTCGGGGTGGTCATCGCCCTTCTGTGCATCTTTGCCTTCTTCGCTTTTGGCGGCGTGGTCAATAATGTGTGGCAGGCCCTGGTAGGGCTGGTCATCGTGGCCATCGTTTCCTTCCTCTTCACCACCGTGGCGGCCAACGCCATTGCCATCGTGGGTTCCAACCCCGTGAGCGGCATGACGCTGATGACCCTTATCATCGCTTCCCTCATCCTGGTGGCCGTGGGCCTGAAGGGAAACACCGGTATGGCGGCCGCCCTCATCATCGGCGGCGTGGTCTGCACCGCACTTTCCGTGGCGGGTTCCTTCATCACGGACCTCAAGATCGGTTACTGGATCGGCTCCACCCCCAAGGTGCAGGAAGGCTGGAAATTCCTGGGCGTGGCGGTATCGGCCGTCACCGTGTGCGGTGTTATGCTGGTTCTCAACAAGACGTATGGTTTTGTGGGAGACAATGCCCTGGTGGCCCCTCAGGCCAATGCCATGGCGGCGGTGATCCAGCCTATGTTCTCCGGCGGCGGCGCTCCCTGGCTGCTGTACGGCATCGGCGCCGTGATTGCCCTGGTCCTCAACTTCTGCAAGGTTCCGGCCCTTCCCTTCGCCCTGGGTATGTTCATTCCCATAGACCTCAACCTGCCCCTGCTGGTAGGCGGCGCCATCTCCTGGTACGTAAGCACCCGCTCCAAGGATGCAGCTGTCAATTCGGCCCGCATGGAGAAGGGCACCCTCATCGCTTCCGGCTTCATCGCCGGCGGCGCCCTGATGGGCGTAGTAAGCGCCATCCTCAAATTCGCCAACGTAGACCTCTACCTCACCTCCTGGGCCGCCAACTACGGCGAGGCCGTGGCCATCGTGCCCTTCATCGGCATCATTGCCTATATGGTCTACGCCTCTATGAAAGCCAAGTCCTAGCTAATCAGCTACTTACAATTCGAGGGGTGCACCTGCAGGTGCACCCCTCGTTTTATAAACAGCTGGTGTTCAGCTTATTCCGCGAAAAGCTTAATCAAGTTCAGGATGACCTCCGTGGCCTTTTCCATACTCTGGAGGGGGACGTACTCCATCTTGCCGTGGAAGTTGAGGCCGCCGGCGAAGATGTTGGGGCAGGGCAGGCCCTTGAAGGAGAGGTTGGCGCCGTCGGTTCCGCCGCGGATGGGCTGGATCTTGGGCTTGATGCCGGCCATTTCCATAGCCTTGATGGCCTTCTCGATGATGAAGTAGTGGGGCTCCACCTGCTCACGCATGTTGTAGTACTGGTCCTTGAGCACCAGGGTGGCGGTACCTTCCCCGTACTTGGTGTTGATGAAATCCGTCACCTGCTGGATGAGCACCTTCTTGGCCTCGAACTTGGCGCGGTCATGGTCCCGGATAATGTAGGCGAAATCCGCTTCTTCTACGGCTCCCTTGAAGGAGATGAGGTGGAAGAAGCCTTCGTAGCCTTCCGTGTATTCCGGGCGCTGGTCTACCGGCAGCAGGGAGTTGAGCTCCTGGCCGATGAGAATGGCGTTTTTCATCTTGCCTTTGGCGTTACCGGGATGCACGTTGCGGCCCTGGATATGGATCTTGGCCGATGCAGCGTTGAAGTTCTCGAACTCCAGCTCTCCGATCTCTCCACCGTCCATCGTGTAGGCGTAGTCTGCCCCGAAGCGGGAAACGTCAAACTTCACCACTCCCCGGCCGATTTCCTCGTCCGGCGTGAAGCCGATGCAGATTTTCCCGTGCTTCACCTCCGGATGTTCCACCAGGTACTGCACGGCGGTCATAATCTCCGCCACGCCGGCTTTGTCATCGGCCCCCAGCAGGGTGGTGCCGTCTGTGGTGATGAGCGTCTGGCCCACAAAGTGCAGCATCTCCGGAAATTCTTCCGGTTTCAGTTGCAGGCCGGGAACGCCTTTGAGGTCTATGGCGCTGCCGTCGTAGTTCTCGATAATCTGCGGCTTTACGTCTGCTCCGCTGGCATCGGGAGCGGTATCCACGTGGGCGATGAAGCCCACGGCCGGTACGTCCTTATCCAGGTTGGAGGGCAGGGTGGCCATCACATAACCATATTCATCCAGGCATGCCTCAACACCCAGGGTCTGGAGTTCTTCCAGAAGCATCTTCAAAAGATTCCACTCCTTGGCGGCCGAGGGCTGGGTTTCGGATTCTTCATTACTCTGTGTATCCACGCTCACATAGCGCAGGAAACGGGTCAGTATCTTTTCCATATCGTGCTAAATTCTATTTTCCGGCCAGGTGGCACTCCCAGGCCCAGGCGGCCTTGAGGGTTTCTTCGATGGAACGGGTGGCCTTCCAGCCCATTTCGGTTTCGGCCAGGGTGGGATCTGCCCAGATGGCGGTGATGTCTCCGGCGCGGCGCGGGGCAAACTTGTAATTGAGCTTGACACCGTTCACCTTTTCGAAGGCGTTCACCAGTTCCATCACGCTGAGAGGACGGCCGGTGCCCACATTGAACACCTCGCAGTCCTGCTTCATCTTGCCTTCCACCATCCGGGTGACGGCATACACGTGGGCCTTGGCCAGGTCTACGATGTCAATGAAATCCCGCTGGCAGGTGCCGTCCGGAGTGGGATAGTCGTTGCCGAAGATATTCAGGCACTCGCGTTTGCCGATGGCCGTCTGGGTGATGTAGGGAACCAGGTTGTTGGGAACGCCGCGGGGCAGTTCTCCGATGAGGGCGCTGGGATGGGCGCCGATGGGATTGAAATAGCGAAGAAGGATGCCCTTGATCTTGCCTCCATTGGCCTTGACGGTATCCCGGAGGATGTCCTCACACATCGTTTTGGTGTTGCCGTAAGGAGAAGTGGCGGGCTGACGGGGCGTCTTTTCCGTTACGGGCACGGCCTCGGGTTCTCCGTACACGGTGGCCGATGAGGAAAAGAGTACGTTGCAGCCACCCTTGTTCTGGGCTGCCTCCAGCACATTGAGGAAGCTGGTGAGGTTGTTCTTGTAATACTTCACGGGTTCTGCCACAGACTCACCCACGGCCTTGAAGGCGGCAAAATGAATGACGGCGTCTATGGGATATTTGGCAAAGAGGGCTTCGGTGGCGGCGAAATCGCAGAAATCCACCACCTCCAGCGGGAGGTCTTCCCGGCCGGTGATTTTCTTCACACCCTCAAAGCAGGTGCGGTCGCAATTGGAAAAATTGTCTGCCACCACCACCTCATAGCCGGCGGCAAGCAGCTCTACCGTCACGTGGCTGCCGATAAAGCCGGCGCCTCCGGACACGAGTACAGTCTTTTTGCTCATATCAGTCTTTGGTTTTGTTTTTACGTCTTTGTTCCTTCTGGAGTTCCCGCTGGAGGATCTTCTCAAAAGCAGCCCGCTCCCGCTGGGCCTTTTTCTCCAGCTTGCGAAGGGCTTTGAGTTTCCGCTTGCGCTCCTTTTCCAGGCGCTTCTGCTCCTTGATGGCGCGCTTTTCCGCATCCTTGCGGTCCAGTTCCTCCCAGCGGGCCTGCCGCTCGGCATCCTTAGCAGCCCGTTCCTTTGCTTTCCGGGCCTCCTTCTCGGCCCTCTCCTTTTCCCGAAGAGCCTTCTGCTGCTGCTTTTCCGCCTTGCGGAGCTCTTCGGCCGTGAGCGGACGAACCTGGGTGGTATCGGCCGGCGAAGCGGTGGAAAGGCTATCCGCTCCTGCCTTCAAGCTGTCGGCAGGCACTTTCAAACTGTCTACCGGTACTTTCAGGCTGTCCGAGGGAACCTTCAGGCTATCAAGGGGTGCTTTCAGGGTATCGGCCAGCATTTTCAGGGAATCTTCCTGGGCCTTCAGTTCTTTTCGCAGAGCCTCCCACTCCCGGCGCTCCTGCTCCCGAACCACTTCCAGGGAATCCCGGATGGCAATATCCCGGTGAATCTTGTTGATGTATCCCGGGAAATAGTCCTCGGTCTGGACAAAGGTGGCGTGGGGCCGGGCCAGATACCTCAGACGCTCGCTGGGGCGAGGCGTAAGGGTGGTTACATCCAGCGGCGAAACGGGCCTTCTTTCCGGCTCCCAGCGGAAGCCCTTGAGGGTTTTCTCTTCCTCGGGCAGCTGCACTACGGGGTAACCATCGTTCTTGGGATTGTCGTAGTAGTGGATCTTTTCCATCTCGCCATCCACAAAGGTGGCGTAAATCATCTTGGTTTCCACCTTGTTCACCGTAGCCAGGGTGTTGTTTTCTTCCAGGTAAAAGAGCGTGGAAGCGCCGCCCAGGGCGTCGAAGCGGGTGAGCGTATTGGTGGAATCGAAGTATGCAATGACTTCCGTTCCCCGAATCTGGTCGTAGCAGCCGGGGGCCTCCTCGATGGTAATGAAGGCATTGGACATCAGGTGGGCCCGCTGCATCTGGCGGTCTTTGATGACCATATAGATGCTGTCCGAGGCATACTGGCGCGTGCCTTCACTGAAGAAAATCGGATCCTTGAACAGGCGGACCAGGGAATCCAGGTCTGTGTAAATCAGGGAATCGGCGGCCATCTGCATATTCCGGCGGAACATCCTTACCCGCTTGGAACCCCAGAGGAAATTCACATCGGAGGTATCCGGAGGCGGCGGAACGGTGTCCGTGGGGGCGGCAAGCGTGGTATCGGCCGGCTGCGGAGTCTGGGGCTTCGGGGGCTGGGACTTCGGGGCCTCCTCCTTTTTGCCCGGCAACGGGGCACCTCCCCGCCGGTTTTCCTGCTCTTTCTTTTCGGCCTCGGCTTTCTTCTGGGCCGCTTCTTCGGCCGCTTTCCGGCGGTATTCCATCACCGGGTCTCCGGCAATGTCTTTCAGACGACCCGCGGCGGCCGTTTCCCATTCCTGAGGAATGTCAGAGCGACGGTAGGTGCGGAGGAGAAGTTCATCGGCCCCCAGATACACCGTATCCCGGCGCTCGTCCTCTTCGGTGATGGTCATCACAGCGGGTTCCCGCGTCATCCGGGTGCGGGAGAGGGAATCCGTATATTCGAACCGGCCGGCCAGGCCGAAGAGGTTGCGGGTAGTATCCATCAGTTCCACATGGCCCAGCATTTCCACGTCGTTCACCTCCCGGTGATAATACAACGTATCTCCCCAAATTTCCTTGTCACGGGTGAGGAGGTGCACCTTGCGGCGGAAGAAGAACAATTCCTGGGTGCGGTCGTACCAGCCGTCGTTGGCGCTTAACATCTTGTCTTCCTGCCACATGTCCGTTCCGAAACCGAAGTAGGCGGTGGAAAGGTCGCTTCTGTATTCCAGACGGGAGGTCTTGATGAAGGTGGTGTCCATGAACATATTCACCTGGTCGTTGAACACGAACAGGTGGGCCTTGGAATCGTAGGTTCCGAACAGGCTCTCTATGATTTGGCCGTCTTTGTCCCGCATGGCGCCGCCATTTTGGAAAATGGCCACGGAATCCTTGGTGTTGTAGTCCAGGTAACGGGTTCGAAGGATGTTTTTGTCCTTATCCTCCAACTGCACCAGCGAGCCGCGGAACTTGGCCATATTGTCGTCCACCACATACTGGAGGGATTCGCTGGAAAGCTGGGTCTGGTCCTGGATGATGCGGACGTGCCCCACGGCATCGATGATGTTGGTGGTCACGTTCCAGAGGGCGGTGTCGCACAGAAGATACGTGTCGTTGTGCAGGAATTTGGCGGGGCCCACCACCTTGCGGAAGTTCTCCCCTTCTTTTTCTATCAGCTGGGCGCTCTGGGCGCTGAGCAGGTGTACCTTATCCGGCCCTTCGGGAGGATCCTGGGGCCCATAAGCCAAAGCCGCCACTGCGAAAGGCAGCAGCAGCATAAGCATCAGCCACTTATGAGACCGGCGAGGGTTCACTATTTGCGGGTATTCCAGGCCTCACGCGAAAACTCGCATTCGGCAAACATCGGGTCTATGACAATGTATGTGTCCTTGATCTTTTTGTCCAGGAACTCGTCCACGGCCGCCATCTGCTTGCGCATCCTCACGCTTTCCAGAATCTGGTTGTAGTCATTCTCGAAGGTGGCGGTGTGGGCCGGCAGGATCTTGTCTACGCGGATGATCTTGTAAATCACATTGCCTTGACGGCCCTGCAGATAGCCCTCGTTGTCCTGGGACTCCACAGGCTGGGAAATCTGGCCGGGTTCCAGGTCTTTGATAGCGTTGTAATCCGCCGGCTTCAGCTGGTCTATCTCAAAGTAGGAAGAACCGGTGGAAGGGTCTGCCATCTGACCTCCGTTGGTACGGGTGGCAGGGTCTTCGGAGTAGAAGCGGGCAGCCAGGGGAAATTCGATTTCACCGGCCTCGATCTGGGTTTTGAGGCTGTCCAGGCGGGCAAAGGCCTTTTCCCGGTCCTCTACCGTATACTGGGGTTTCAGCAGGATGTGGCGGGCATTGAACATATCTCCCTTCTTCTCGATAACCTCAATGATATGGAAGCCGTCCGGGGTTTCCACAATCTGGGAGATGGTGCCGGGCCGAAGGGCCATGGCGGCATCGGAGAAAGCGGGCCAGAAGATGGACTTGGAAGCCATGCCCAGCTCTCCTCCCCTGCGGGCGCTGCCGGGGTCTTCGGAATAGATGCGGGCCAGGGTGGAGAACTTCTCACCGTTCATGATGCGCTCACGGAGGCTCAGGAGCTTTTCCTTGACGGCCACGGCGGCGGCTTCACGGTCCGGATACAGGCAGATCTGGCTAAGCTGGTACTTCACGGGAACCACGGGGAGGTCTTCCGGGTCTGTGGAGGAAAGATACTGCTGCACATCGAACGGAGTAATCTCTGCAATCTTATCGGCCACGTTGTAACGGGCCTGCTCTGTGAGGCTTTGCTCTTCCAGGGCTTTTTTCCACTCCTGACGCAGTTTGTACAAGGGTTTTCCAAAATATTTTTCCACCTCCTCGTCCCCTCCAAGGGTGGTTCTCATATAGTCTATGCGCTGGGTGAGGTTGCTTTCCACGGCTTCGGAGCCTATGGTGAGGGAGTCTATGCGGGCCTGCATCAGGAAGATTTTGCTCTCCATCATCATCTCCAGAATTTCGCAACGGAGATCCCGGTCGCTGGAGCTGCCGGTGGCACGTTGCTGCTGGACTTCGGCCTCGACGTCCGACAGGAGGATGGTCTCTCCTCCTACTACGGCTATGGTTTTGTCCACCACGCCCTTGTACTTCTGGGCGTTCAAGGGGAGGCAGGCCACCAACAGGGCGGCCAGAACGACTATTTTATTGCTCTTTTTCATAGACTATAAACTTGTTGTTCTTGCGGGCATCTTCCATCAGGTTTTCCGTAAGGCCCTGCTCCAGGGCGTGCTTGCGGGCACTCAGAATAAGGTCCCGAATATGTTCTGTGCAATATTCCAGGGGTGCCGTACGACCTTCGGACACCTGCTCCACCACGTAGATAACGTGCAGGTTTCCGGCATCGTCCGGGATTTCCACGAAAGGATCTTTGGCAAAGCCCGGGGCTTTCAGGCCGGCCGCCAGGGCCCTGTAGTCTACTCCGGCATCCCGGGCTACCACCAGGGCATCCGTCCAGTTTACGGAAGCATCTACGTATTTGATGGCAACGGAGGCAGCCAGGCTGTCCGTTTCCATGACCTCTATCTCGTCTTCCGAGGACATCTTGGCCTCCAGCATCCTCAGGCTGCGGGCATCGGCCGGGATGATCATATAACGGGACTTGAGGATGGGGCGCTCCAGGCGGAACTTGTCCGGGTTGGACTCGTAATAGTGCTCTATCTCCGAGTCTGTGACCAGGGTATCCAGGCGCTGCTGGATGTAAAGCTGTTCGTAACGATATTTGATGAGGCTTTTGCGGTATTCCTCCAGTTCTGCACTCACGTCTTTCTCCTTGGAAGAAAGCTGGGATTCGGCCATATCCATCAGCAGGAGGTCTGCTGCCCAGGTTTGGATGTACTGGCGGGCCAGGGCGGCGCTGTCTTCGGCCGATACGCCGGCAGGGATGTAGCTTTCCAGCTGGGAGCGGTGCAGCCTGTGGTCTCCCACGCGGGCCACGACTTCTCCCCGGAAAAGTTCCGTTGCGCCTTCGTGCAAATGCGTGACCGCCTTGCAGGAAACCGCGCCCAGAAGAGCCAGCAGATATATGATATGCTTCGTTTTAATCATCCTACAAAGATACTAATTTTTCTCTATTCCATAAGCCGGCGCACCATCTGCATAAGCACGGCCCGCACTTGAGAAGTACTGGCCAGGCTGTTGTTGGTAAGGATGGAGAACGTGACGGCGGGTTTGCCGGCCTCGTCCAGGATGTATCCGGAATAACAGAGCGTACCGGTGAACGAGCCGCTTTTCATCCTGACGCGGTCGCAACCCGGGAAACGGATGGGGGAAAGGGTGCCTTCTCCGGGTTTGGGGAGGGACGCCAGAAAGGCCGGGAAAGCCGGGCTCTTTCGCATCGCATCCAGGAAGTTGACCATCCATTCGGGGGTGACGAGGTTGTTGCCGGAAAGGCCGCTGCCATCGACCAGACAGACCTGGTCCAGATTAAGGCCGAGGTCTTTCAGCACTACGCTTTCGGCCACCAGGCAGCTGTCGTATTCCGCAATTCCGGTGGCTTTCTCTCCCATATAGCGCAGCATGCTTTCTGCGTAGAAATTGTCACTTCTCACATTGGTGACGCGGGCTATGTCCGCCAGACGCGGGCTCTCCGTAAAACCTATCTGAACGGGGGTTCCGGCCAGGTCTTTTTCTTCAAAATCCGGTCCCTGGATATACCCTGCGCGGCTTACGTGGGCATAGCCGCCGGTTACCTCCCAGCCCGTTTCCCGCAGGTTTTTCCAGAAATAGTATGCGCAGGTGAGAGCGCCGTATTTGTTGGCGGTGCCTTCCTTTTTGGGCTGGCGGTCCACCCCGAAAACGCCCCGCATCTGGGCATAGGGAGCCAGGTCTGTGGTGTACAGGTAAAGGGAATTACCGCTTCCCGCCGGGCCGGTGACCCCAAAATTGGTTACGTGCATCCAGGGAGTTTCCGGGTAGGTTTGCCGAAGGCTGATGGGCTCCCCTTCCCGGGTGGCGGCCACTTCCATATCTATGGTATTTTCATAGAAACACAGCGCATTGCCGCCGGTGCCGTAATAGGTTCCCGTATCGTTGAAATCCCAGGTGGGATGTTCCAGGAGGCCTTCCATAGAGCTACCGTCTCCAATGATGCGGCCGTGGATGCGCCGGATGCCTTTTTCCCGAAGGAGGGTTTTCCATTTCCAGAAGAGGGCATCGGCCTTGAGGGCGATGGTGGTATCCTGCGTGCCGATGGTAGGGTCTCCCCCTCCCAGGATGTACAGGTCTCCGTCCAGGGTCCCGTCTTCCTGAAGGACGCCGGTGTATCCCAGGCCGGTTTGGAAGCGGAAATCTGCTCCCAGAGCGTGCAGGGCCACGCCGGTGGTGATGAGCTTGCGGTTGGAGGCGGGCATCAGGCGCATTCCCGCGTGGTGGCTGGCCAGCACCTTGCCGGAGGCGTCCCGGGCGTAAATCCCCCAGGACGAGCCCTTGAGGGGTTCCTGGGTGGCGGCTATATCAACGTATTTCTGGGCCGATGTCTGGCCCCACAGGGCCGAAGCGGCAAATAGCAGGCCCGAAAGAATACTTAGGATGCGGTTCATATAAACAAAAGTAACGCTTTTTCCGCATAAATAATGCCAGAATTCGGAAAATCATTAACTTTGTAGCTATGGACAAGCATAATTTGACACCGGATGAATTAACCAAATACCAGAAGCACTTCACGGAGAGCGATTTCTGGTTCAAGGCAAGCACCCTGGCCAAGAAGGCCGGAGTGAAGATAACTTATTATGCCTTAGTGCTTTACTATACCCTTACAGACCCGGGAACCCCCACCCGGTACAAAGCGGTGATTGCCGGAGCCCTGGGGTATATGATCCTTCCCCTGGACCTTGTTCCGGACTTTATTCCCTTCGCCGGCCTGGCGGATGACTGGGCTGCCCTGGTAGCTGCCGTAGCCTATGTTGCCACGGCCATCACCCCGGAAATCAAGGCCCGCGCCAAGGACAAAGCAGAAGAGTGGTTCGGCCCCATCCTGGATTCCCAGCTGGGAGACGACGACCTCCTATGAAGCGGCTGCTGACGCTGCTGCTGATCCTGATCCCGCTGCAGGGTTTCTCCCAGTGGGTCCGCTTTCCCATAGAATTCTGGGCGGCAACGCCACGGGAGGACACCCTTTCCTTCTATCTGGTAGGAGATGTCCTGGCCCACGGCCGTGTGGTGGCCAGCGCCTCCACGCACGGCTACAAAGACTTTTTTAAACACGTAGAGGGGAACATCCAAGGGGCCGATGTGGCCATCTGCAATATGGAGTTTCCCCTGGCTGGAAAGCCGTATACGGGGTATCCTCACTTCTCCGGCCCGGAGTCCTTTGCCGAGTATCTCACGGAAGTGGGGTTTGATGTTCTTCTTACCGCCAACAACCATATGCTGGACAAGGGCCCGGAAGGCCTTTCCCGCACCATCCGGGAGCTGGAAAGCCGGGATATTCCCTACACCGGGACAGCCGCATCGGAAAGGACGGACACTCTGCTGAACCCCCTTATCCTTTCCGTGAAAGGGGTACGGGTGGCCCTTGTGAATTTCACTTACGGCACCAACACGGGGTCTAAAAAACCCTGGCCCAAGGTGCAGAGAATGAGCCGGGAAGCCCTCTCGCCCGTGATGGCCCGGGCCCGCAAGAAGGCCGATATCATTCTGGTTTTCCCGCACTGGGGCGTGGAGTACGAAACCCGGCACAACGCCCAGCAGGAGAGCCTGGCCCGCTGGCTGGTGGAGCAGGGGGCACACGCCATCATCGGTGCCCACCCACACGTGGTGCAGGATATGCAATGGATAGACGGCGTGCCCGTGTATTATTCTCTGGGCAACGCCCTCTCCAACCAGAACGACTTCATCGCCCGCCTGGAGGCGGCCCTCACGCTTCGCTACGTGCTCCGTCTGGGCGAGGCCCCGCAGCTGCTTCCGCCCCGTCTGGACCTTCTCTGGTGCACCAAGCCCGGTATGGTGGAAGACTCCTACGCCGCCGTCCCCGTCACCCTTCCCCCCACCTGCTGGCGGGACCCGGCCGATTACCAGATTATGCAGGACACTCTGAACAGTAATGATATTATTGCTATATTTGCAGAGGACTTATAACCCTGGACTATCATCTATTACGCCGCATATCCTTCGCTTGAAGAGCGTATAGTTTCGAACCTCATAACCGAGGACCGGTGGCAGATTATGCTGGACGGGTTGTATATGACCCTGGAAGTGTCTATGCTGTCCCTTCTTTTCGCGACTCTCTGGGGATCAGTCATCTGCATCCTGCGGATGAGCCGGAACCGGTGGCTGCGCGCACCGGCCGGAATCTATATCGAGCTTATGCGGAGCCTGCCGCTGCTGGTGCTGCTGCTGGTGTCGTTCTACGTTATCTTTGCCGCAACGGCCCTCACGAAAGTACAGGTGTCGGTGGTTTGCTTCGCCCTCTATTTCGGGGCCTATTTTGCAGAGATTTTCCGCACCGGGATTACCGGCGTGGAGAAAGGGCAGTGGGAAGCCGGTGCCGCCCTGGGGATGAACAAGAGACAGGTATTTGGCAAAATAGTCCTGCCGCAGGCCCTCCTTAACATTCTGCCGGTTTTCCAGACACAGACTACCGCCCTCATCAAGGCCACATCCATTGTGGGCTATATATCCGTCATGGATATTACCAAGGCGGGAGATTACATCCGCTCCCGCACCTTTGACGCCTTCTTCCCGCTGCTTCTGGTAGCCGCCATCTACCTCATCCTGTCCTGGATCTTCGGCACAGGCATCGACGCCATCCAGCATCGGCTCACCCCTAAATCCCACAGGCTATGATGAAGCGGATTCTCACCCTGTTCCTGCTGGCCGCGTGCCTGTTATCCTGCACGGTCCCCCAGAAGGAAGTCAAGCTTCCCGAGAGCCTGGAAGACCTCGAGGGGCATACGGTGGCCGTCGTCGGCGGAAGCTCCACGGAAATTCTTATCTCGCAATACCCCGGCGTCGAAGTAATCCGGATCGGGCTGGGAGAGCTGGCCATCGCCGTACAGAGCGGACAGGCCGATTTTGGCATGATGCAAGAAGTGCAGTTCGACGCCAACCATCTGGAAGAAAAAGGGCTGAAAAAATGCTTGACCGGCTACCAGAAAGGCGTATCCGGTTTGGCGTTCCGGCAGGATGACACCCTCCATTGCAATCTTTTTAACCGTTTCCTCGAAGAGTTCAAAGCATCCGGAGAGTATGACCGCTGGAACAATGACTGGATTCACCGGGCGGACTCTATGTCCCTTGCTATGTGCCCGGCACCGGAAGAAGGGGAAGAATATCCAGTGGGTATCACCCTTTCTTTCCCCTTCGTTTTCCTGACAGACGATGCGGTTTCCGGTATGGAAATAGACCTTATGAACCGCTTCTGTGCCCAGAATGGCCTCTGTCCCGAATACCAGGTTGTGGAGTTCCCCGCCCTGATTCCTTCCCTGACGGCGGGAAAGATCGACGTCGTCCTCTCTCATCTCCAAATTACCGAGGAACGTGCCCAGCAGGTGCTCTTCTCCGAGCCTTATTACGAGGGTGCGGCCTGCTGCTTCTGCCGAGACCCGGAGGCTCCCGCCCCCAAGCGAAGCCTGACCCAGGCCCTCAAGGACAGTGTTAAGGCCAACCTCCTGGACAACGACCATTGGAAAATACTCCTGGACGGCCTGCTGGTCACCCTGGAAATCTCCCTTTTTGCCCTCCTTCTGGCTATACTGCTGGGAATCATCTTCTGCTATTTCCGGATGCGGCGCTCCCGCTGGATAAGCGGTTTTATGAAGATCTTTACGGACACCATCCGCGGCATCCCTGTCCTTGTCATCCTGATGATCATGTTCTACGTGGTCTTTGCCAAGTCGCAGGTGACCGGTACGCTGATCGCCGTCTGCAGTTTCGGCCTGTTCTACGGAGCGGGTTTCTCGGAACTGTTCCGCTCCGGTATGCTCAGCGTGGACAAGGGGCAGTGGGAAGCCGGGGCCGCCCTGGGCCTTCACAAACTCCAGGTCTTCCGCCTCATCGTCCTGCCGCAGGCCCTCCGACAAATTATCCCCGTCTTCAAGGGAGAAGTCATTTCGCTGGTAAAGAGCACCTCTGTCGTGGGTTATGTGGCGGTGATAGACCTCACCTTCGCGGGCAGCATCATCCGCTCGCGAACCTTCGACGCCTTCTTCCCGTTCATCCTCATTTCCATCATCTATATCATCCTGTCCCGCCTCATCGGCCGCACCCTTGACGCGCTGGAGAGGAGAGTCTATAAGACCAAGTAGCCACTATGATAACAGTCAAACATCTTAGCAAGGTTTTTGAGAACGCGGGAAAGCCTGTCCCCGTCCTCAAGGACGTGAACTGCGAGATCTCCAAAGGGGAGGTGATTTCCATCATCGGCCCGTCCGGTACGGGAAAAAGCACCTTGCTCCGCTGCCTCAACCGGCTGGAAGAGCCCACAGGAGGGCAAATCGAGATTGACGGAGAGGACATCCTGGCCAGGAAGGCCGATGTCAACAAATTGCGCCGAAAGATGGGAATGGTGTTTCAGAACTTCAATCTGTTCCCGCACCTGACCATTCTGGACAATATCACGCTCTGCCCCCGGACGCTTCTAGGCGAGGACAAGTCCCAGGCCGAAGACCGCGCCCTGGAACTGCTTCAGATGGTGGGCCTTCGCGAAAAGGCCGGCAGTCTGCCGGGAGAACTGTCCGGCGGTCAGAAGCAGCGTGTGGCCATTGCCCGGTGTCTGGCTATGAACCCGGAGATCATTCTTTTTGACGAACCCACATCGGCCCTGGATCCTACTATGGTGAGCGAGGTACTCTCCGTTATCCGCAATCTGGCCAGCCAGGGGATGACCATGGCCATCGTGAGCCACGAGATGGATTTTGTCCGCAGCGTGAGCACCCGCATTTTCTTTATGTATGACGGCATCATCTACGAGGAAGGAACCCCCGAGGAGATTTTCGAGCACCCGCAGCGGCCCGCCACCATCGCCTTTATCAACCGCATCCGAACCCTGGAATTCAACCTGGAAGACAGGAAGTTCGATCTTTACAATATGCTGGGTAAGATACAGGCCTTCTGCAATAAATATGGACTGGGAGAGAAGGTGTTCACGAAACTGCAGCATGTGGTGGAGGAAACGCTTTTGGAGATTATCCCGTTCTCCGGCCCGGTGCGCCTCACGGTGGACTATAGCGAAAAGACCAACCAGATTTCCCTCACCTTTACCGAGGAGGACCTTGACAGCAGCATCCTGGACATACAACCCGATGATTCCCTCCCGCTCAAACTGGTGCGCGGCATCTGCTCCTCCTTCACCGAACCCGTTCCCGGCCGCCTTGTGGCAAAGATATAGGCATTAGGCGTGTGCGGCGCCCCGCGCTCTTTGTCTTTAACTGAAAAAAGTTGACTCCTAAACAAAGAGTTAACAATGTTAGTTCATTAGTGTCCACTAAAAAATCATAAAAGTTCTTTGAAAATATTGAAAGTTAGGTAATTACAAAGGTTTTGCGAGTCAACCGATTTGAATTTATCTTT
>ONWU01000053.1 GCA_900321655.1 uncultured Bacteroidales bacterium | reverse complement strand
GAATGCGATAAAATGAGGATGGGCACCATTCGCTAAAATGGCACCCATCCGAGTTAATTCTCTGTATTTCAGTCAGTTAAGCCCCTAATACTCTTCCTCATTCCACATGAAGTCTTCCTTGGTGGGGTAGTCCGGCCAGATGTCTTCGATGGATTCGTAGATTTCGGCATTGTCATCGTCCAGTTCTTCCAGGTTCTCAATGACTTCGTCGGGGGCGCAGGTGCGGGTGGCGTAGTCTATGAGTTCCTCTTTGGTTGCGGGCCACGGAGCGTCGTCCAGGCTGCTGGCTAGTTCAAGTGTCCAAAACATAGTGCGTATTGTTTATTTGTTTATTTTCAGCGTTTTAGCTTTCTCTTCCAAAATTGGGGATGCAAAGATAGGTAAAAAAATGATATAATGGATTTTTTTGCGTAATTTTGTATCCCTTTTAAGAATTCATTGCTACAAAGAACAGACCATGGCATACAGGAAAATAGAAGAATACGATACAGAAACTACGCAGGAGATTGCGCAGCACATCCAGGCCATTCTGAAACTGCTGGGGGAAGACCCTTCCCGGGAAGGGCTCCGGAAAACCCCGGAGCGGGTGGCCAAAGCCATGCAGTTCCTCACACAGGGCTATTTCCAGGACGGGGAAACCATCGTCAGAAGCGCCCTTTTCCAGGAGCCCTACAACCACATGGTCATTGTGAAGGACATAGAACTCTTCTCTCTTTGTGAGCATCATATGCTGCCCTTTATCGGCAAAGCCCACGTGGCCTATATCCCCAAGGGAGAAATCACGGGCCTGAGCAAGGTGGCCCGCGTGGTGGAAACCTACGCCCGCCGTCTGCAGGTGCAGGAACGCCTCACGGAGCAGATCCGGGACTGCCTGCAGGAATCCTTGAATCCCCTGGGTGTAGCCGTGGTCATCGAGGCCATGCATACCTGTATGTCCATGCGCGGCGTCCAGAAATCCAACGCCATCACCACCACATCGGCCTTTTCGGGTATTTTCCTCAAGAGCGACAAAACCCGCAATGAGTTCCTCCAGCTCATAGGCCGATAAACAAATGGAAATCCCGACCGCCATATTGGTTGTCCTTGTCATCCTGGTAATCGCTTGGGGATTGCTGGGAGGCCGCTTCCGGAATCTGCAGGTGTTAAGGCGCATTCACGGGAAATCCCAGGCCAGGCTGCGTGAGGAAATCTCACCGGAGCAGGCCGAAGCCTTTTTCTCGGACCGGGACCTTCCAAAGGTGCCGGAAAAGTACCGCCCCCTTTCCGAACTTCTTCTGGACTGCGGAGAAGGGAACAAGGTGTATGCCGGTAACTCCCTGGAAATCATCACTTCCGGTCTTCGCAAGAGAGAGCTTCTCCTGGAAGATCTCCGGCGGGCCCGGAAGTTCATCTTCATAGAGTATTTCCGCTTCGGAGACGACCGGGCCGGCCGCGAAGTGCGGGACCTGCTGTACCAGAAAGTGAAGGAAGGCGTAGAAGTGTGCCTTCTTCTTAACAATATGACGGACCGCCTGGTCCCGCGTTCCTATTACCGGGACATGCGCCGCCACGGAGTCAATGCCATTCCCTATACGCACATCCGGACGGGGCTGTACAAGTGGATTATGCGCATCAACTGCCAGAACCACCGCAAGATAGTGGTGGTAGACGGCGAGGTGGGCTACGTGGGCGGAATGAACCTGAACGACAACTACTTCTACAAGTGGAGAGACACCCATCTGCGGGTCTCCGGCCCCGTGATCGCCCGTCTGATGGTGTCCTTTATGGACAGCTGGATCGGCTCCGGCGGCACCTTCAGTCATAATCTGGGAGAGTACTTCCCCAAGGAGTTCCCCCAGCTGCCCGCCCCGCTTCAGAACAAGCTCCTGCAGGAGGTGGTGTCGGCCCCCGAATTCCCGAAGAGAACTGCCCAGCTGGGCATCGAGTGGATTGTGAACCACGCTCAGCGTTATGTGTATGTCCAGACGCCCTACTGGGTGCCTCCTAAGTCTTTGCTGCGGGCCTTCCGCGAGGCGGTGCTCCGGGGAGTGGACGTGCAGCTGATGGTGCCCCGGGAAGTGGATACCCCGCTGATGGGCCCGGTGAACAGCACCTTTTTCAAGGATTGCCTGGAAGCCGGCGTGCACCTCTTTCTGAGGGGAGGGGAGTTCATCCACGCCAAAACCCTGGTGGCCGATGACGATATCTCCGTCATCGGCGGTTCCAATCTGGACTGGCGCAGTTTTGACGTGAACAGCGAAAACGATACGTTCATCTACGACGAGGAAACCGCCCAGGCGAACAAGTGCATCTTCCTGGAGGAGAAAGCCCTCTGTCAGGAACTGGACCTGCCCGCCTGGATGGCATCCCGCAGCCTGGGACAACGGTTCCTCTCCGTCCTGGCCCGGCTGTTCGCTTTTTTACTTTAGCACGTAGTCACTGGTGTTCTTGAGGCCGCGCGTGTTGAAATAGCCGGCCACGATATCTCCCTTCACAAATACCTGCCGTCCTATCAGCTCCGGATGATCCACCAGGTTCAGGGCGTCCCGCACCTTGCCCTTCGGCAGCTCCACCGCCAGGCAGGAGGCCTTGGAGGTGATGGAAGAACGGTCTGCTATGGCTAGGTGCGTGGCTTTGGTAATCTCGGATGTCTTGACATTCTTTCCGTTGGAGCTGAGGTCTCCTCCCACAATGTAGCCGTGCACCCACACCCCCTTCTGGTCTATGTGGGCCGAGGCATCCCCCACGGAAATGGCATCGGGCTCCCGGTCGTCGGAAGGCGGGTTGTTCTCTCCGCCGATAATGTAGCTTCCGTCCGTCCACACCTTGCTGGTGTCCACGCTCACTTTCAGCTGGCCCTCTCCACCGGTGTTGGCCACGTTGATGCCCAGGTTCAGGACTTCCCGGGGCTCCAGGCGGCGGGTCAGCAGCGTCTGGTCCTTCCCTTCGTTGTAGAGGATGATAGAGGCTTCACCGGCCTTGAGATAGGCGATGCGCGTTTCCTTGTACAGGTACTTAAGGCGTGTGGATTCCTGCTTCACAAACAGAACCCCGTCCGGGAAGGCCGTGAGGAAGTTGGGGGAGATGTGGAGCCGGATGCCGGCGTTGATCAGCGTGCAGCGGAGGCTCACGTTCACCTTCTGTCCGGAGGGAATCACCACCACCTGCTCGTCTCCGTACTGCGGGCGTGCAAAGGCCGGGGCGGTAAAGGCGATGGATTGCACCCGGACGGTGTAGCTGCCGGGATCCACTTTCAGGTACTCCGGGGAATCGCCGTAGGTGCCGTCGTAGAGCACCTCGCCCCGGGCGTCAGTAATTGTCAGGAGAAAGTCGTTGGTGTCCGGAATCTCCGCATCGGCCTTGGTGAAGGCCGACTGGTCCAGCGTCCATCTTAGTTCTCCCTGCTCCTTGTTAGGGTCGGTTGCCAGGCCGAAATCGTCGCAGGCGGCTGCTCCGCCAAGGAGAAGCGGGAGCAGAGCCACAAGTCTCAGCGTTTTCATGGCCCCAAGGTAAGTCACTTTCGGCAAACTCATAGGTGGCAAACAGCAGTTTTTTCGTTCATTTTTCTTGCGGTTCGGGTAAAACAACACCAAGAATCCACCGAAATCACTATCTTTGTAAGATTAAAAGACAGATTATGTTCGAGAACTTAAGTGAAAGATTAGAGCGCTCATTCAAGATACTCAAGGGTGAGGGAAAAATCACCGAAATCAATGTTGCGGAAACCGTCAAGGATATCCGTAAGGCCCTTTTGGATGCCGACGTAAGCTATAAGGTAGCCAAGGATTTCTGCAACCAGGTAAAGGACAAGGCCATCGGCACGGGTGTTCTCACCGCCGTGAAACCCCAGCAGATGATGGTGAAAATCATGCACGACGAGCTCACTTCCTTTATGGGCTCCGAGGCGCAGGATATCAACCTCAAGGGAAACCCCGCCATCGTGCTGGTAGCCGGTCTGAACGGTTCCGGTAAAACCACTTTCTCCGGAAAACTGGCCCTTCACATCAAGAGCAAGAAGGGAATGAAGGTGCTCCTCGCAGCCTGCGACACCTTCCGTCCCGCCGCCATCGAGCAGCTGAAGGTGCTGGGAGAAAGCATCGAAGTTCCCGTCTATACGGAAGAAGGGGAGAAGGACCCCATCAAGATAGCCAAGGCCGCCATCGCCAAGGCCAAGGCCGAAGGCTACAGCGTAGTCATCGTGGATACCGCCGGCCGCCTGGCCGTGGACCAGCAGCTGATGGACGAGATATCGGCCCTGCACGAGGCCATCCATCCTACGGAAACCCTCTTCGTGGTGGATGCGATGACGGGTCAGGATGCCGTGGAAACGGCCAAGGCCTTCAACGACCGCCTGGACTTCGACGGCGTGGTGCTCACCAAGATGGACGGAGACACCCGTGGCGGTGCCGCCCTTTCCATCAAGGCCGTGGTGGGAAAACCCATTAAGTTCGTGAGCTCCGGAGAAAAGCTGGAAGCCCTGGACGTGTTCCATCCGGAGCGTATTGCAGACCGTATCCTGGGAATGGGAGACGTGGTTTCCTTGGTGGAAAAGGCCCAGGAGCAGTTTGACGAGAAACAGGCCCGGGAACTGAAGAAGAAGCTGGCCAAGGACCAGTTCACCCTCTGGGACTTCTACCAGCAGATTCAGCAGGTGAAAAAGATGGGCAACATCAAAGACCTCGCCGGGATGCTGCCCGGGGTGGGGAAGGCCCTGAAGGATGTAGACATCCCGGACGATGCTTTCAAGAGCACGGAAGCCATCATCCTTTCCATGACGGCCTATGAGCGGGAACATCCCGAGGCCATCAACGGCTCCCGCCGCAAAAGGATTGCCGACGGCTCCGGCACCTCCGTCCCGGAAGTGAACAAGCTGCTCAAGCAGTTCGAAGGAACCCGCAAGCTGATGAAGGGCGCCGTCACCGGCAACCTGATGCAGCAGATGCGGGGGATGAGAAGGTAATACACTGAAACTAAGATATGAAACTCCGTTTTTCCCTGTTGCTGGTGGGCATCGCGCTGATGTCCACGGCCTGTGGTCACCGCCTGAAGGACGGGAACTACACCCTTACCGTGCTCTCCACCAACGATGTGCACAGCACCTGGTTCGATTCCAGCTACGTGGACGGGACGCAGAGAAAGTCCCTGCTGGCGATGAACTACTACATAGACAGTGTGCGCACGGCCGACGGTGCCGCCAACGTGCTGCTGGTAGACGCCGGAGACTGCCTGCAGGGAGACAACGCCGCCTACTATTATAATTATGTAGATACCCTGGCCCCGCACCTGTTCCCCCGCCTGATGGAGTATATGCA
>ONWU01000042.1 GCA_900321655.1 uncultured Bacteroidales bacterium | reverse complement strand
CCCTGCAGCATAAGATTGTTCACGAAACGGGTAACTTCCACATCGTGAAACTTAGGATCAGGAAGTAGAATCCTCTTTTTAGGCTTCGCTTTTCTCATTTTGAAAAAGAATTAAAGGTGAAAAAATTACTTCTTAGATTTCTTAGGACGTTTTGCGCCATACAGGGAACGGGACTGAGTACGTCCATCCACGCCGGCGGTATCCAAAGCTCCTCTAAGGATGTGGTAACGAACACCCGGAAGGTCCTTTACACGACCGCCGCGGACCAGCACGATGCTGTGCTCCTGGAGGTTGTGGCCTTCGCCCGGGATGTAGGCATTGACCTCTTTGGCGTTGGAAAGACGGACACGGGCTACTTTACGCATAGCGGAGTTCGGCTTTTTCGGCGTAGTGGTGTAAACACGCAGACATACGCCACGCTTCTGAGGGCATGCATCCAACGCACGAGACTTGCTCTTTACTTCGAGCTGCTCGCGTCCTTTACGGACAAGTTGTTGAATTGTAGGCATAAATGTTTGTTAATAAATAAATTATAGTTACAACCCATTTTACGGCTCTTATGTTTCCGCAAAATGGGCTGCAAAGATAAGCAAAATATTTTAATTAACAAAGTTATTCACAGGCCGATGGCCGCTTTTTTCAAGCCTTTAGCGCTGCAAACCACCGAAATAGGGCCTTCCCCGGTGCGGCGGACAATCACGGAAGCCTTGCCGTGGAAAGCCGGAAGGGAAGGAGAGTAGAAGGGCACGTGGGAGGTGGGGTCTCCGGCGTCCGTGGCTACCAGCTGAGCCGGGCCCTTCACGCTGAATGTAAGGAGATGGTCGGCATCGGGGACCAGATTGCCCTCCCGGTCTGCCACATCTACCGTTACAAAGCAAAGGTCTTCCCCGGCATAATCCACGGAAGCCAGCAGCATACTGGCCTTTCCGGCGGTGCACACACGGTCCCGGGCCCAGAGCTGCCCGTTTTTGTAAACGATCACGTCCACGGTCCCGGGCCGGTACACCACCTGGTCCCACACGAAACGGTATCCGTCCTTCTTGATGCGGCCATAGGACTTGCCATTGACAAACAGTTCCGCCTCATCTCCCGAGGAGTACACGTGCACGGGCGTCACCTGTCCTTCCCTGCCCGGCCAGGTCCAGTGCGGGAGGATGTGGGCCATCGGAAGGTTCGGACGCCAGCGGGCCTGGTACAGCCAGAAGCGGTCCTTGGGGAAGCCCGCCAGGTCTATGATGCCGAAATAGCTGCTGCGGCTGGGAAGCGGGACTTCGGCGATGGTCTGGCCCCAGCCGGCCACCATCTTCTTGAAGGCCTCCTTTTCCTCTTCCGTATGGAAGTTGGTGAGAACGGAGGGGTCCATATTGAAAGGAGTGGGCTCACCCAGGTAATCGTAACCGGTCCAGACAAATTCTCCGGCGCACTGCGGAACGGCATCCTCATACTGCCACTCATAGTCCGGTTTGGAGGCCCAGCCGGGGGCGTACAGGTCGTAGGAGCTTACCTGGAAGGGGGCTTCCATACTCCAGCCCTTGTCCTTTTCCTGCTCCACCGGGAAGCGGTAATACCCGCGGGTAGAGATGCAGGAGGCCGTTTCGGAGCCTATCACCGGCTGTCCGGGATGATTGCGAACAAATTCCTCGTACAGGTGGGGCTTGTAGTTGAAGCCGTACACGTCTATGGTGGCGGCATAGGGCTGCGACGCGGCCCAGGGGTTGTCGTTACCGGCCGTCGTAAGGCGGGTAGGGTCTTCCCTGTGGCAGATGTCCGTAAGCATCTGGGGAATCCACCAGCGGGTGGGGTCTCCCTGCTCCCCGCACTCGTTGCCGATGCTCCAGAGAATCACGGAAGGATGGTTGCGGTCCCGGCGGATCATCGCCACGAGGTCTTTCTCGGCCCACTCGTTAAAGAGCGTGGCGTAGCCGTTTTCCTTCTTGGGCCACGTCCAGGTGTCCGTGAGCTCGTCCATCACCAGAAAGCCCATCTTGTCGCAAAGGTCCAGCAGCTCCGGCGCCGGGGGATTATGGGAACAGCGGATGGCGTTGCAGCCCATCGCTTTAAGCATCTGAAGGCGGCGCACCCAGGCGTCTTCGTTCCAGACGGCGCCCAGCGCGCCGGCGTCGTGGTGCAGGCACACTCCCTTCAGGAAGGTTTTCCAGCCGTTCAGGTAGAAGCCGTCTTCCCTCCATTCCAGTTCCCGGAAGCCGAAGGGCGTATCATACACGTCCACCCCGTTTTCCGTTTCCACGGTGGTGCGGGCCACGTACAGGGCCGGGCGGTCTGTATACCAGAGACGGGGATCCTCCACCTCCAGGGTCTGGGTGAGCACCCGCCCGTCGTAAACCGGGCTTTCCGTTACAGCCTGGGCCGATGTGCCCAGGATGCAGGTGGTTACTTTTGCCATCAGGGGCTTGTCCGTCTTCAAGGTTATGTCTATAGTGACGGCGCCCCGGATGTCGGCCTTCACGAAGGTGCCCCAGTGGGCCACGGCGGTTTTGGCCGACCGGGTGAGCCAGACGTTGCGGTAGATGCCGCCGCCGGGGTACCAGCGGGAGCTCTCGGGCTTGTTGTCCAGCTTGATTTCTATGAGGTTGTCTCCTTCACGGACGAAGGGGTTCAGTTCCACGGCCCAGGAGGCGTAGCCGTAGGGCCAGCCGCCGGCTTCGGCCCCGTTCACATACACCTTGGCGTTGGAAAAGGCCCCGTCCACCTCCAGGCGGAGGTCTTTTTGGAGGTCTTCGGCCGATACGGACAGCGTCTTGGAATAAACCGCCTGGCCCCACCAGGCCAGTTTGCCGGTTTCACCGGGATTTTCCTGGAGGAAGGGCTGCTCTACGCCCCAGTCGTGGGGGAGGTTCAGAACACGGGTTTCCCCGTCTTTTGAAAAAGTCCAGTTATCGTTCCAGCCTTGCCTGCCGGCAGGCTGCGCAAAAGAGGCCGCACACAGGGCCAGGGCGCAAAAAAGGGTTGTGGTCTGTTTATATTTCATAAGTACGCGAATTTAACGATTTTTTTCGTATCTTCGCCATATACATACATACCTGTTAAAAATGAAACGAATCTTCCCCCTCCTTGCCCTGGCCCTGTGTCTGGCGGCATCGGCCCAGAATGCCAATTACGAACAGGCAGCCCGCTTCAGTACCAAGCACCTGCAGAACCTGGTGTACTCTACCCGCATCCGCCCCAACTGGTTCCAGAATTCGGACAAGTTCTGGTACAGCTGGAAGACGGCCGAAGGCACCAAGTATTACATAGTGGACCCCGCCACCGGCAGCAAGACCGAGGTCTTCGACCTGGCCAAACTGGCCCGCGAGGTGTCCGAAATCACCCGGGACCCCTACGATGCCCAGCACCTGCCGCTGCGCCTGGAACTGAAAGATGACAAAACCTTCCAGTGGGACCTGAAGTCCAAGACCGAAAAGCGGGACAGCGCCGGCAATACCACCGGCAAGTTTGTGGAATACCGTTTCTACTATGACATAGCCAGCGGCAAGCTCACCTACGACACCGACGAGCACAAGGACGAATACCCCCGCTGGGCCAACGTGTCCCCGGACGGAAGTTTGGGTGTGTACATAAAGAACCACAACCTGTGGATGATGGACAAGGAGAACCTGGCCAAGGCCGCCAAAGACGACAAGGACAGCACCCTGGTGGAGCGCGCCCTCACCAAGGACGGCACCGCACAGTTCTCCTGGGACGGAGACAATTACACCGGAGACATGGAGAAGGATTCCACCGCCCGCCGCTTCGCCTCCGTCAGCTGGGCCCCGGACGGCAGACACTTTGCCACCCTCCGCTGGGATATGGGCGGCGTGAAGGAATTCTGGGTGATCAACTCCCTGGCCAAGCCCCGTCCGGAGCTGGAAGCCTACCACTACCAGATGCCCGGAGAGCCCGGCCCCAAGGGAGAGCTCTGCATCCTGGACCTGGACGGCCGGGTGCAAAAAGTGGCCTGGAACGCCTTCAAGGACCAGGACGGCAGCATCCTGTCGGCCGAACCTACGGCGGAAGACCAGTATAAAGACTTCTACAGCTCCCAGTGGCTGGGAGACAGCAAGGGCTTCTATCTTCTCCGCGGCAGCCGCGACCTCAAGCGCTGGGACCTCTGCCGCGTGGAGGTAGGGGCAGACAGCACCCGCACCATCGTATCTGAACGTCTGAACACCTATGTAGAAACCCGCAATCCCAAGTTCCTCCCCAGTGGAGACTTCGTATGGTGGAGCGAAAGGAACGGCTGGGCCAACCTGTACCTCTACGGGGCCGACGGCACCCTCAAGAAGAACCTCACCGAAGGCTCCTTCCACGTGGAAGACGTTCTGGCTGTGGGCCCTTCCTACCTGGTGGTAAGCGCCTGCGGCGTGAACCCCAATGAGAACCCCTACCAGATGCACAACTACCGCGTCCCGCTCTCCGGAGGCGCCATGGTGCAGCTGGATATGGAAGATATGGACGTGCTGGCCACCGCCTCCTATGACGGCAAGTACATCGTGGCCAACTATTCCCGCGTAGACTACAAGCCCGCGGTTATGCTGGTCAATACCGCCACCGGCAAGCGCACCCACCTGGAAGAAGCGGATTTCTCCCGCCTCTTTGAGGCCGGCTACAAGTTCCCGGAGCGTTTCAAGGTGAAGGCGGCCGACGGCATCACAGACCTCTGGGGAGAGCTGCACAAGCCCTTCGACTTCGACTCCACCCGGGTATACCCCATTGCCGATTACGTGTATCCCGGCCCGCAGGTGGAAGCCAACGACATCTCCTGGCGCTTCAACCTGCGCACAGACCGCCTGGCCCAGTTGGGAATGATCGTGGTAACCGTGGGCAACCGCGGCGGCCACCCCAACCGCTCCAAGTGGTACCACAACTACGGCTACGGCAACCTTCGGGATTACGGCCTGGAGGACCAGAAGTACGCCGTCCAGCAGTTGGGCGCCCGCTACAAGTGGATAGACCTCACCCGCGTGGGCATCCACGGCCACTCCGGCGGCGGCTTTATGTCCACCGCGGCCATCCTCCAGTACCCGGACTTCTTCAAGGCGGCCGTTTCCTGCGCCGGCAACCACGACAACAGCATCTATAACCGCTGGTGGAGCGAACAGCACCACGGCATCCAGGAAAAGGTCTCCCAGGGAGACACCTCCTTCGTGTATAACATCAAGACCAACCAGGAGATTGCCTCCCGCCTCAAGGGCCACCTGATGCTGGTGCACGGAGACCAGGACAACAACGTGAACCCCGCCAATACCATCCGCGTGGTGAACGACCTCATCAAGGCCAACAAGCGCTTCGAGCTGGTGATCCTGCCCGGCCAGCGCCACGGCTTCGGAGACATGAACGACTACTTCTTCTGGAAAATGGCAGACTGGTACTCCCGCTGGCTCATCGGAGACAAACGGGAACGCCCCGTAGACATACCTGAACTCAATAACGACTGACTATGAGAAAGTTATTTGCATTCGCATCGGCCCTGCTGGTTTTGGCAGCCTGCGATATGGTCCGCACAGAGACCTACCAGGACGATTTGATTATGCCCCTGGAAGAGGGGCAGGCAGATTCCCTCTTCTTTTCCGCCAGTGTAGAATACATCGTGACGGGAATGAAGGTGGAGGTGCGCCAGAAAATCAATTCGGCCATCGTCACCCAGGCCTTCGACCTGGAAAACGGAGAGGGAAGCCTGGAGGAAGTAGCCATCCGCTACCGGGAAAACCTGATTGACGAATACATGAACGAGAACGCCGTCCTGGAAAACGGCATACGCACCTGGGAAGACCGGATTTCCGGCAATTTCCAGCCCCGGTACAAGGATTACAGGAACTACCAGATCAGCTACTACTCCTTCCGCGGTGGCGCCCACGGCATCCAGACCCTGAGCAACATCGTCTTTGACAACAAGACGGGAGACGTGGTCCGCGAGCAGGACCTGTTCACGCCCGGCTACGAGGAGCCCGTCGCCCAGCTTCTCCGCCTGGCGGTGAAATCTTCGATGGAGGAGGAAGACCCGGAACTGATGCAGCTGGTTCAGCTGGAGCTGGTGGCGCCTAACGGCAATTTCTGCGTGCGGGAAGACGGCGTGGAATGGCTGTTCCAGCCCTACGAGGTGGGGCCTTATGCCTTAGGTATCGTAAGCGCCAAACTCTCCTGGGAAGAGCTCACACCCTTTTTAAAATAAGATTCACTATGGACTGGATTGTGACTGAGATTGACGGGAAGGTCGCATCCATCGCGGCCGACTACCGTCACCTGCCCCACATTGCCGCCGAGCTGGCTACCCTGCCGCCGGAGAAAGTGGGTTCCATTGGCACGCGAAAAATCGTCACGGAAGAGCTGGTAGAGTTTGCCAAATTCCTCACCTGGGAAGACCTCCACCTTTTCGGCTCCCCTTTCCAGATAAGCGTCTGGAAAAAACTTTATGAGCTGGAGCCCCGGCTATACAGCTATTCAGACCTGGCAGAACGGGTGGACAACCCGGCCGGCGTAAGGGCCGTAGCCCACGCCGTAGCCCTGAACCCGGTGGCCTACGTGATTCCTTGCCATCTCATAGTCCCCAAAGAGACCATAGACCGGGCGCAGGAAATCCGGGAATCGGCCCTGGGAACCCTTTTCAAGGGGAAAGACTTGTATCTATTGGACTCTATAGATGTGGGCGCCTATGCCTACGGCCCGGAAATCAAACGGCAGTTTATTAAAATGCAGCTTGCGCAATGATACTGGAAGTTTGTTGTGGAAACCTGGAAAGCGTGCACGAGGCCGTGAAAGGAGGAGCCCCGCGCGTGGAGCTGTGCTCCCGCCTGGAGCTGGACGGCCTCACTCCCCTGTGGGAAGAACTGCGGGAGGCCCGTGCTTTGTATCCCGCCCTGAAGATCCACGCGCTCATCCGCCCCCGGGAAGGAGATTTCTGCTACTGCCCGGAAGAGGTGGCGCAGATGGAGGCCGATATAGAGACGGCGCTTCAGCTGGGGGCCGACGGCATCGTTATCGGCGCCCTTACGGAAAAGGGAGACGTGGATGTGGACGTGATGCAGGAGCTGGTTTCGCTGGTGGGGGGCCGCGCTTCCCTCACCTTCCACCGGGCCTTCGATGTATGCCGATGGCCTTTTGAGGCCCTGGAAGTTATCCAGAAGCTGGGTTTCCACCGCATCCTCACTTCGGGACAGGCCCCCTCTGCCCAGGAAGGCACGGATCTGCTGCGGGAGCTGCAGAGGCGGGCGCACCTGACCATCCTGCCCGGCGGCGGGGTCAACGCCTCCAACGCCCGGCGCATCCTGGAGCTCTCCGGCTGCCGGGAACTCCACGCATCGGCCTCCACCCTCCGCCCGGATGGCCGGAAGGTGTCCGATGCCAAAAAAATCGCCGCCATTCTGGCAGCGATTCAATAATTATTTGGTTCCGAAAATTCTGTCTCCTGCATCTCCCAGACCGGGAACGATGTAGGCGTTTTCGTTCAGGTGGTCGTCCACGGCAGCCAGATAGATGTCAATGTCCGGATGGTCCCTCTGCACCCGCTCGATGCCTTCCGGAACACCCACCAGGCACATCAGGCGGATGTTGGTGCAGCCCTTTTCCTTGAGCATCGTGAGGGCGTCGGAGGCGCTGCCGCCGGTGGCCAGCATAGGATCCGTCACGATGACCATACGGGTGTTGACATCCTCCGGAAGTTTGCTGTAGTACACCACGGGCTCGTGGGTTTGTTCATTTCTGTACAGGCCGATATGACCCACCCTGGCCACGGGAACTAGTTCCAGCAAACCTTCCACCATTCCCAGGCCGGCGCGCAGGATGGGGACGATGGCCAGTTTGCGGCCGCTCACCTGCCGGGCCGTCATCTTGCAGATAGGAGTTTCAATTTCAATGGGATCCAGGGGGATATCCCTGGTGACCTCGTAGCCCATCAAAAGGGAAATTTCCTTTAGCAGCTGGCGGAAGTCCTTGGATCCGGTTTCCTTGTTGCGCATAATGGACAGCTTGTGCTGAACCATAGGGTGGTTGATAATATGCAATTGGCTCATATCAGTTTTGGATATTGTGTTTTTCGAGATACAAATATAGCTAATCTATCCCGTTAAATGAATACATCCGTATTTTCTTTTTCAATATCCGGCATCAGCCTCCTGACCGCCTTGTGTTTATAGAAGAAACGTGCCGCCCATCTTGCTTGTTTTCCATGGTTTAGACCGTTATTAATTATCTCTGTAAAGATACAAAAAACGAGATAGCGTTAAATTTTGTATCTTTGCTTTCCGCTCCAAAAGTGGCGGAATACTGCTTATGCGAATCTGTGTTATCGGCGGTGCCAATGTGGATATCATCGCAACTCCGACTCAGGCGTTCCGCTTTGGTGATTCAAATCCCGGAAGCGTGCATGTTTCGTGGGGCGGGGTGGGGCGCAATATCGCGCACAACCTGGCCCTGCTTGGGGATGATGTTGAACTTCTGACCATTTTTGGCGGCGGTCTCTTCGGTCCCGTCATAGAGGCCGCTTGCCGGAACCTTGGAATGTGCACGGACCACTGCGGCATGGCCCGGGAGGGCACCAATTCCTTCTTCGTTTCCATCAATAACGCCAATGGTGAACTTGTTGGCGGTGTAGCCGATATGAACGCCACGGAGGGAATGACCCGCGAATGGCTGAAGGAGCGCCTTGAGATTATCAATAAGGCCGATGCCGTGGTAGCCGATGCCAACCTCTCCTCATCGGCCCTTGGCTGGCTCATCGACCACTGCGACAAGCCCCTATTCCTTGATGCGGTCTCTGTGGCCAAGGCTCCCCGCATAGCCGATGCCGTGGAACTCTCGCGCAAGAAAGCCTTCTTCGCCCTCAAGAGCAACGCCCTTGAAGGCCAGATCCTTGGATCCATCCCCGGGGCCGATATCAAGCGCCGATATGTGAGTACCGGCGCTGAAGGCCTGCGGGTGGAGGAGAACGGGAAACTATATGAGTTCCCGGCACTTCCCTGCATCGTGAGGAACGTCACGGGGGGCGGAGACGCTCTCCTGGCCGGAATAGTGCATGCCGGCCCCGAGGCTTCCGTCGAAGAATCGGCCCGATGGGGCCTTGCATGTGCCCGCTGCGCCGTGGAGAGCCCCGATGCCGTGAGTAATGAAATTAAGAATATCACTCTATGAATAAGTACCTGGACCTGTCCCCGGAAGTAGCCGAGGCCCTTGCTGCGGGAAAGCCCGTAGTAGCGCTGGAATCAACCATCATATCCCACGGAATGCCCTATCCCCAGAACGTCGAGACGGCCCTTATGGTGGAGAAGACCATCCGTGACAACGGGGCCGTCCCCGCGACCATTGCGGTTATCGGCGGTCGCCTCAAGGCTGGACTCACCCCAAGTGAAATCGAGTATCTTGGAAAGAAAGGCCGTGCCGTTACTAAGGCCTCCCGCCGGGACCTCCCGGTCCTTGTCGCAAGGGGCGAAGACGGCGCCACCACCGTCACAACCACAATGATTATCGCAAATCTTGCAGGAATTAAGGTCTTCGCTACCGGCGGAATTGGCGGAGTGCACCGCGGTGCAGAGACCACCATGGATATATCGGCCGATCTTGAAGAATTGGCCATGACTCCCGTTATGGTCATCTGCGCCGGAGCCAAGAGCATCCTGGACCTGGGCCTCACCCTTGAATACCTGGAAACCAAGGGTGTCCCCGTAATTGGCTATGGAACGGACGAACTTCCCGCGTTCTATACCCGCAGGAGCGGCTTCAAGGTAGATTACAGGATAGATACGCCTGAAGAACTGGCCGCGGCCTTCCGCGCCAAACTGGATATGGGCCTTGGTGGCGGAATGCTGGTTACAAACCCCATCCCGGAAGAGTACTCGATGGACCCGGACCGGATCAATGCCGCCATAGACCAGGCCATTGCGGAATGCAATGAAAAAGGAATCAAAGGGAAGGACACCACTCCCTTCCTTCTTGCCCGCATCAAGGACATCACCGGCGGAGACTCCTTGGATTCCAACATTCAGTTGGTCCTTAACAACGCCCGCCTTGCCGCCCGCACAGCCGCGCTGCTTTAAAAGTTGAGCAGCTCCAACGCTTTCTAAGATCATCCAAATTGGTTCGATAATCGTTAACGATTACGTACAAGGCCAACTAACAAATTGATTATCAGAGATTTACAATTCTACGAAAAGTCAATTTCTGTGAGAATTCCGATGCAAAACCCCGGCAATCATCCAAGACTGTCGGAATTTGCTACGAGGATAAAGACGAATGAACCGGACTAAACGTTCTTCCCCAGTTCAAACGCCTCCTGAAGTTTGGGGTTTCCGCTGATTTCCCGTGCATCATTGACACCGCCACAGAAAAGATGGGCTTTGAGCGTCGATTTTTCATAACAGTCGATCCATCCCTGAAGCCCGCTCTCGGCGCGCTTGGGCGTATTCTCCTCGCTTTCGGCGGCCGTGGTTAGCAGATAGATGTCGCGGAAACGGTAGTCCTTGGGATACATCGCGTTCATCCGGTCGATGAGGGTCTTCATCTGGCCGCTCATCTCATAGTAATAGATGGGTGTCGCCCAGCAGACGACATCGGCATTCAGGACACTGCCCAGCCGGTTTTCTGGCAGGACAGGCAGCCGATGCAGAACTTGATTTCCTTCCATTTCAGGGAGATGAGTTCAACCTCGTTTCCAGCGCTTTTCGCACCTTCTGCGAACTGTTCCGCCAGGGCATGGCTGTTGGAGCCCGGACGGAGACTGGTGGATATGACAACTACTTTTTTCATGTACCGTGACTCTAGAACTACCACTCGACAAGCCAGCGTTCCAGTTCCGTCTTCCACTCTCGGCTGTAATGGAACCAGGGTCCTTCGCACCAGCCATGACCTCCGGTAGGATAGATGTGTAGCACAGATGGGATCTTTCGAGCCTGCAATTCCTTGAAGTACTTGATGCTGTCGTCGAAAGGAACAATCTGATCGTCGGCACTGCATGCGATGAATGCCCGGGGCGTGTCCGGCTTGATCTGTTCGAGTACGGAATACTTTCTAATCAACTCTTCAGAAGCATCCGGACCGAACATGATGTTGTTTTCGAAATCGTTCATCGTGGTGAACGGATAAAGAAGGATCTGGAAATCAGGCCTGTTCTCCCGGGAAGTGAACTGCACAGCGGCTTGAATGGCCAGATTGCCACCCGCCGAACAACCC
>ONWU01000051.1 GCA_900321655.1 uncultured Bacteroidales bacterium | reverse complement strand
AAAGGCTGATTAGAACAGCGTAGGTTCCCAGTTGCCCATATCGATAGGGTCGTCTGGGGAGTTGGAGTCTTTCAGCAGCTGGGAAGACTGGCCGGTCTGTTCGATTTCCGTGATGGGGGCATCGTCTTCGAAATCTTCGGCCTCCAGGTCTACATCCATCGGCTCTTCAGAGATGGCTTCGGCCAATTCTTCCTCATCCTCGGGCTTGACGAGCGGCTCTCCGAATTCCACCTTCTTGAGGTCGTAGGGGGAGCACTTCTTGCCCTTGGCGGTGAGGCCCTTCTTGGCGATGAATTCTTCGGCGTCCAGGGTTTCGGCCTCCCGGTGCTCGAATTTTCCTCCGAAGGTGAGGAGAATCTGCGGGTGTTTGTCGGCCGATATGTCCACGAGTTTGGAGCCCTTGGCGTCCGAGATGAAGAGGACTGGGGTGTTGTTGCTCTCGGTGAAACTGAAGCGCTTCACGTAGTATGCCTTGGCGGCGTTGTCCCAGTACAGAACCGTGTATACACGGGCCGGATCCAGTTTTTCTATCCGGATTACGTCTCCCTGGTACTTGTTCACCAGATCGTAGGAGGTGGTGTAGTAGCTGCCGTCGGCAAAGATGGCCAGCACCTTGTCTTCTCCGGCGAATTTGCCCAGATGCTGCCCGCGGCCTTCTTCGTTGAGGCGCTGGATATCCGGGTCGTACCAGATGTCCTTGCCTTCCAGGGTGGTGATGCCCTTGGACTTGAGCTGGATTTTGGCGATGGCGTTCTTGGTAACCAGATTACCGCGGGAACTGCGTCCCTTGATGGCCAGGTTGGAGAAATCCCATTCCATAGAAGATTTCTTGAGGCCTTTCCTGGGGCGGAACTGGACGCGGACGCTTTCGGCTTCTCCGTTGTGGTTCACGGTGAACCAGAGGATTTTGGAATCCGGGGCACCGGTGGTGATGTCGTACTCCTTGTCCCTGGTTACAGAGGTGATATTGAAGCGTTTGGCATAGTGGGCCGGGCCTTTGCCGTCCCGGTAGATGACATTGTAGATGGTTCGCTCATCGGAGCGGTTGAAAACGCCGGCGTACAGGAGGTCTTTCCCGAAGAAAGCCTTGTCGGAAACCTTGGTGACACGGTATTTTCCGTCCCGGCCGATGACGATGATTTCGCTCAGGTCCGAGCAGTCTCCTATGAATTCTCCTCCGTCGTCCCTCTTGAGGCCGATGCCCACGAAGCCCTCGGCCAGATTGGCGTAGAGCTTGGCATTGTTGGAAACCACCTTGGTGACAGTGATGTTCTCCAGGGAGGAGATTTCCGTGAGGCGGGGCCACTGGGCTCCGTATTTCTTCTTGAGGTTCTTGAACCAGGCTATGGTGAATTCCGTGATATGCTCCAGGTTGTCCTTCACTTCCTTCATCTGGTCTTCCAGGGCGTAAATCTTCTCGTCCAGGGCCTTGGTGTCGAACTTGGAAATCTTTCTCACCGGTTTTTCCACCAGCTTGTTGATGTCCTCCATCAGGATGGGCCGACGCAGAAGGTCCTGGTACTGCTTCATCTGATTGAGGATGTCCTGCAGCTGTTCTTCCCAGGTTTTCTGGTTCATTTCCAGCACCTTGTAGATGCGGTTTTCGAAGAAGATGCGCTCCAGGGAGCTGTAGTGCCATTCATTTTCCAGTTCGGCCAGCTTGACTTCCAGTTCGGCCTTCAGGATGTCCCGGGTGTGGAAGGTGTCGTACTCCAGGATCTCGTTCACCGTGAGGAAGGCGGGTTTGTTCTCCCGGATCACACAGGCGTTGGGCGCAATCTTGGTTTCGCACTCGGTGAAGGCGTAAAGGGCGTCGATGGTTTTGTCCGGGGATACATCGGCCGGAAGATGGATGATAATTTCCACCTTGTCGGTGGTCATATCGTCTATCTTTTTGATGTTGATCTTCTTCTTTTCCTTGGCCTTGATGATGCTGTCTATGATGGCCTGGGAGGTTTTTCCGTAGGGGATTTCCGTGATGGTGATGGTGGATTTGTCCACCTTGTTGATGCGGGCGCGCACCTTCACCATTCCGCCGCGTTTGCCCTGATTGTACTTGGAGCAGTCTGCTATACCGCCGGTAGGGAAGTCTGGCAGGAGGGTGTAGGGCTCTCCCTTCAGGATGGCGATGGAGGCATCCAGCAGCTCGTTGAAGTTGTGGGGCAGGATCTTGGAACTGAGACCGGCGGCAATGCCTTCCGTACCCTGGGCCAGCAGCAGCGGGAAGCGGACGGGCAATTCCGTGGGCTCCTGGTTGCGGCCGTCGTAGGATGTCATCCAGGGGGTTACCTTAGGGTCGAAAACAACCTCTTTGGCAAACTTGGAAAGGCGGGCTTCGATGTAACGGGGGGCAGCGTTGGAGTCTCCGGTGAGGATGTTACCCCAGTTACCCTGGCAGTCTATCAGGAGGCCTTTCTGGCCCAGGGTGACCAGGGCGCCCAGAATGGAGGCGTCTCCGTGCGGGTGGTACTGCATGGCCTGACCCACGATGTTGGCCACCTTCGTGTATCGGCCGTCATCCATGGTGAACATCGTGTGCAGCACGCGCCGCTGAACCGGTTTGAATCCGTCTACGATATGGGGCACAGCACGGTCCAGAATGGTGTAGGACGCGTAGTCCAGATACCATTCCTTGAACATACCGGAAAGTTTGAACTTCCGGCTGTCGCTGGTGAGGAGCTTGTCGAATTTACCGCTGGCAACGGCGTCTTCGCCCAGTTCTTCTTCCTGACCTTCAATATCGTCCCATTCTTCTGCCATAAAATTTCCCTTTATTTAAAACTCGTATCCGAAGCGGCGGAGTTCCTTGCGGTTCTCTCTCCAGTCCGGATCCACTTTCACAAATGTACTCAAAAAAACCTTTTTCTGGAAGAAGTCTTCCATCTCAATTCTGGCCTCCGTGCCCACTTTTTTGAGCATGGAGCCACCCTTGCCGATGATGATGCCCTTCTGGGAATCCCTCATTACGTAGATGACGGCGCTGATCTCATACCGGTCTTCTCCTTCGTGGAAGGCTTCGATCTCCACCTGGCAGCTGTAAGGGATTTCCTCGGAGTAGTTGAGGAAAATCTTTTCCCGGATGATCTCCGAAGCGAAAAAGCGCAGGTTCTTGTCCGTGAACTGGTCTTTGTCAAACCAGGCGGGAGCCTCCGGAAGGCGGCTGGAAACGGCCTGGAGGATGCTTTCCAGGTTGAATTTCTCCTGGGCCGATGCCGGGATGATCTCTGCCGCGGGCAGCTGCTGGTGCCACCAGTTCATCAGCTCCACCACCTTCTCCTGGGAGGAGATGTCTATCTTGTTGATAACCAGCACAACAGGGCACTCCACCTTGCGGAGCTTCTCAATGTAGGCTTCGTTCTTGTCTCCCTTCTCCACCGTGTCCGTCACGTAGAGGATGATATCGGCATCCCCGATGGCGGTGTCCACGAAGGAGAGCATATTCTCCTGCAGTCGGTAATTGGGCTTGAGGATGCCGGGCGTGTCGGAGTAGACTATCTGGTAGTCTTCTCCGCTCACGATTCCCATAATGCGGTGCCGGGTGGTCTGGGCCTTGGCTGTGACGATGGACAGCTTTTCCCCCACCAGGGCGTTCATCAGCGTGGATTTCCCCACGTTGGGGTTGCCGATGATATTGACAAAACCAGCTCTGTGTGCCATTATACGTATGCTCCCATCTTGAGGATGTTCACTTCTCCTTCCGTGAGGTAACGCCAGTCGCTCTTCTTCAGGCCCTTCTTGGTGAGGCCGGCGAAGTACACGCGGTCCAGGGCGCGGACCTCATAGCCCAGGCTCTCGAAGATGCGACGGACGATGCGGTTCTTGCCGGAGTGGATCTCGATGCCCAGCTGGCGGTGGTCGTGGGCGTCAATGAATTCCAGTTCATCGGCCGCCACCACGCCGTCGCTCAGCTCTATGCCGGCGAGAATCTTCTGCTGGTCTTCATCGGTGAGAGGGGCATCCAGCACTACCTGGTAAATCTTTTTCTTATTGTAGGAAGGGTGGGTGAGGCGCTCGGCCATTTCTCCGTCGTTGGTGAACATCAGCACACCGGTGGTGTTCTTGTCCAGACGGCCCACCGGGAATACGCGGGTGGGGCAGCCTTTCAGCAGCTCCATCACGGTCTTTTCGGCGTGAGGATCGCTGGCGGTGGTCACATAGCCCTTGGGCTTGTTCATCACGATGTACACCTTCTCTTCTCCCTTGAGGCGCTGGCCGTTGAAACGGACATCGTCCGTGAGGATGTTCACCTTCACGCCCAGTTCCGTAACCACTTCTCCGTTTACGGTGACCACACCGCTCTGGATGAGGGTATCGGCCTCGCGGCGGGAGCAAACGCCGGAATTGGCGATGAACTTGTTGAGGCGCACTACCTCCTGGATTTCGGTGGGGGCGGTGTCGTCGTCGCTGTAGCGGCCGTTCACCTGGGGCTTGCGGGAAAGCATAGCCTTCATGCCCTCATCGGCCTGGCTGCGCTTGGCAAAGGGTTTGCGGGCACCGGGCTTGCTGCCGTAGCCGGGCTTGGAGCCGAAGGACGGCTTGCCATAGCCGCTGCGGCGGGGACGCTCCCCGAAGGCGGGTTTGTCTCCGAAGCTCCTCTCCGTGCGGGGACGGTCGCTATGCGGCCTGTCAGTGTGGGGCCGATCGCTGTGCGGCCGGTCTCCGTAAGGGCGGTCGCTGCGGGGACGGCTGCTGCCAAAGGCGCGGCGGGGACGGTCTTCCGAGTCAAAGCTGCGGCTGGTGCTGTAATCTACTTTTTCTGCGTGGCCTTCAGAGGGCCGGCGTACGATGCGTTTTCTCGTACCTTTTTTGTTGTCTTCCATAAATACACTACTAATGTCGACTCACGTCGGTTACTTAAGTTTGAAGATATATGTAATAGTTCCGGTTTGCAGGGCCGGAGCGTTTGCACTCTGGTTGAAGTGTGCCTTGAGTGCGGCGCTGCGGGCGGCATTCCACAGGGTTTTATCCGTTACCGTGGTGCCTTCTGCACCCGGGATGGCTTCCGTCACGGTGCCATACTGGTCTACTTTTACTTGTACCACCACGATGCCTTCTACCTGGGCGTTGTAGGTGGGTTTGGGAAGGGATCCCAGCACGCTGCGGCCCTTTACGTGGGCGTTGGCGGTGCCTTCCGTCTTGCCTTCCGGGGTGTTTCCGTCCGGCTGGCCGGCCTTGAACGTAGGAACTGCCTCCTGGCCGCTGTGCGGTGTGGTGGCGTTATCCTCTTTTTTGGCCATTCCGGGGAACGAGGCCCTGGGGTCCAGTTTGGGCTCTTCCGGTTCCGGGGCGGGAACCTCCACGTCTCCGTGGGTGTCCGGCACGGTTTCCGGGGTGGTGTTGGGCCTGTCGTTCACATAGGGAGATTCGGCCTTTTGTACCAGCTCCACGGCTTTGGTCTTGTCCACAGCCTCTGCCTGGGGCTGCCGGCCCGTACGGGTGGGTACCGGCTTGACCTGTTCCTGCTCCACCTCGAATTCTATCAGGAGCGAAGTGCGCTCCGGCGGCGGAGGGTCCAGGTAGGTGAGGCCGCTGGTAAGGAGCACTACCGCCAGCAAAGCGTGGAAAACCAACGTAACCACAATTCCGGTCACGTTGGATTTCTTTTCTCTGTCTAGCCTGCTGCGCTGGTAGGGCTGCATACTTATTCGGGTTGTGTTGCCAGGATTACCTTGTAGTGATTCCGTTTGGCAATGTTCATAATCTGGACTACTTCTCCCACAGGGACGCTCTGGTCGCTGAAGATGGAGAAGGTGGGATCCTCTTCCTGGGAAAGGAGGCCGATGAGTTCATCCTCCACCTGCTCATAGCTCACGGGATCCTTTTCTCCGTTCACGTGGTAGGTGTAGGTGTCATTGCCCCAGTCCTTGATGCTCACGCTCACCGTGGCCTTGGCATTCACCTGGCCCGTGGATTTGGGCAGCAGGAGCTTCAGGGCGTTGGGATTGATGAGCGTGGAGGTGACCAGGAAGAAGATCAGCAGCAGGAACACGATATCCGTCATACTGGACACCGAGAACTGTGCGTCTACTTTGGTGTTTCTCGTCATACTGGACACCGAGAACTGTGCGTCTACTTTGGTGTTTCTTTTAAGCGCCATAGCTTATTCTTCTTCTCCGGGTTCGTTCAGGATGATGTCGATGAACTCCATGGTGGAGCTTTCCATCTTGTATACCAGGTCGGAAATCTGGGAGGTGAGCCAGTTGTATCCGAAATACGCGATGATACCCACGATAAGACCGCCCACGGTGGTGAGCATGGCGGTGTAGATACCGTCGCTCAGCAGGGTGATGTCTATGTTGTTTCCGGCCTTGGACATGTTGAAGAAAGCCTTCACCATACCCAGCACGGTGCCCAGGAATCCGATCATCGGGGCGCCGCCGGCGATGGAGGCCAGCAGGGGAAGACCCTTCTCCAGGCGGGCCACTTCCACGTTGCCGCAGTTC
>ONWU01000009.1 GCA_900321655.1 uncultured Bacteroidales bacterium | reverse complement strand
ACAGACCGGATGAATGCCCTGCTGGATGAAAACCGTTACAACGCTTCCTTCCTGCTCAACACCACAGACCTGTATTTCTCCAATATAGTCCTTTCCAACTGGGAGGTGAACCTGGGCCTCAGGAACCAGTACTTCCGCCTTTTCAACCTGCTCAGCGAAGGTTCTGCATCGGCCTACAGCTCCAATCCCTCGGTAGATTTCCCCAGCATCTTCATCAAGGGCCGCGTGGAAACCCTGGATAGCGGCTACTTCCCGCGGAAGGGTGTATCGGCCGGCCTCAGGGGAGACCTTGTGTCCCGCGTCTTCGAGAGCGGCGCCTCTTCCCGCTGGCTGGCTATCGTGTCCGCCGATGTTACCGCTCCCGTTTCTTTCGGCCGCTTCTCGCTCATCCCCATGGTGTATTCTCGGATTATCTGGGGACAGCAGATCCCGCTGATGTTCTCCAATGTGATGGGCGGTGATGTCGCCAGCCGATACATCGAGCAGCAGGTCCCCTTCATCGGCATCAACGGAGCTACCGTCCTCCGGAGCCACATGTTCCTGGCCCGCCTGGACGCCCGTTACCAGCTGCTGCCCAACCACTACGTATCGCTGATGAGCAACGCCTCCTACGATTTTGACAGCTTCAGCACCTTCCGGGACGGACGTCCCCTGTTCGGAGTGGGTGTGGGCTACGGCTTCAACACCATCGCCGGTCCGCTGAAGGCCCAGCTATTCTGGTCATCCCTTACCCGGAAGGTAGGCGTGTACCTTTCCTTCGGTTACAGCTTCTAGCCCATGGATGCCGCCCGCTGCCTGAGCCGCCTGCAAAAACTCTGTTCCAAAGCGGAGTATTGCCGGGCCGATATCCGCCGCAAGGCCCTCAAAGACCTGGAAGGGGACGAGGAGGCGGCCGATAAGGTGGTGGCGTCGCTGGTGGAGGAAAAGTACGTGGATGACGGGCGCTACGCATCGGCCTTTGCCCGCGAGAAAGCCCTTCTGCAAGGCTGGGGCCCCGTGAAAATCCGCTATCAGCTGAGGGGAAAAGGCGTGAGCGAAGAAGCCATCAGCGCCGCGCTGGAGGAGATTGAGCCCGAGAAGGCCGATGCCCGCCTGCAGAAACTTCTCGAGGCCAAGGCCAGGACGCTAAAAGGCGACCCGGAAGGTCGCCTTAAACTCATCAAGTATGCCCTCTCCAGAGGGTATGACTATGATGCTGTTAAAAAAATGGTACAGCCGTAAGCCGCTTTCTGTTTTTAAATCTGTCATTTATCTTCGCAACCTACCCCCCGGCATCGGACGGGCCGTCCTCATCTGCCGGTATATTTGGTCTTGCAGGCCCGGGTACCGTACCCGATGCATGTCGCCATGCAGCGTCGTGGGCTCTTACCCCGCGTTTTCACCCTTACCTGTTGCCAGGCGGTTCTTTTCTGTTACTGGTACCTTAAAGATTACTCCCTACTGTGCTTTCCACAGACGGGTGCCCTTTCCTGTGCGGACTTTCCTCAGCTCCGTGTCCTGAAACGGGGGCCCGGCCACGGAGCCGCGACAGATCGCTATACCATTTAAAGTCTTTCCTTGATGGCCTTGGTAGCCTGTTCGTAGCCGGGTTTCTCCAGCAGGGCGAACATGTTCTTCTTGTAAGCCTCCACACCGGGCTGGTTGAAGGGGTTTACGCCCAGGATGTAGGCGCTAATGCCGCAGGCGAACTCGAAGAAGTACAGAAGGCTGCCCAGGTTGAAGGCGTCAATCTTCTCCAGATTGATGCTCATCTGGGGCACGCCGCCGTCGATGTGGGCCAGCTGGGTGCCCAGTTCGGCCATATGGTTGCAGTGCTCCACGTGCTTACCGGCCAGGTAGTTGAGCTGGTCCAGATTCTGCAGGTCCGATTCAATCACAATGCTGCGCTGGGCGTTGTCTACGTGAAGGACGGTCTCGAACATCACGCGGGAACCTTCCTGGATGAACTGGCCCATGGAGTGGAGGTCTGCCGTGTTGTTCACGCTGGCGGGGAAGATACCGGTGCCTTCCTTGCCCTCGGACTCTCCGTAGAGCTGCTTCCACCATTCGGCCACATAGGTGAGCTTGGGATTGTAGTTCACCAGGATCTCCGTGCTCTTGCCCACTTCCTTGAACAGGCAGTTGCGCATGGCGGCGTAGATGATGGCGGGGTTCTTGTCGCTCTTGATCTCCAGGCCCTTGGCGGCATCCTGGGCCCCTTCTACCAGGGCCTTGATGTCAAAGCCGGCTACGCAGATGGGCAGAAGACCCACGGGGGTGAGGACGGAGAAGCGGCCTCCCACGTTGTCCGGCACCACGAAACTTTCGTAGCTCTCCTGGGTGGCGAGGGTTTTGAGGGCGCCCTTCTGGGCATCCGTAATGGCCACAATGCGGTCTGCGGCTTCTCCCTTGCCGTAACGGGCCTCGATGAACTGCTTCACCACGCGGAAGGCCACGGCGGGCTCGGTGGTGGTGCCGCTCTTGGAGATGACGATGCAGGCTACGTTACGCTCTGCGGCCAGGTCCATCAGCTCTGCCAGGTATTCCTCGGAGAGGTTGTTGCCGGCGAAGACCACCTCGGGGGCGTCCTTGCGCTTGAGCTGCTTGGCGAAGCTGTGGCTGAGGGCCTCTATCACGCACTTGGCACCCAGGTAGCTGCCGCCGATACCGATGGCAATGACCAGGTCTATGCCCTTTTTCATCCACTTGTCGCGGATGGCCTCGTAGTTGTGGATCTCACGCTCGGTAATCTGGCGGGGAAGTTTCTTCCAACCCAGGAAATCGTTACCGGCGCCGTTTTCGTTCTTGAGAACGTCGAAGGCGTCCAGGGCCTTGGCCACGTAGGCCTGATACTTGGCGGCATCCACAAAGGACTCGCAGCCTTTAACTTCTACTTTGATCATATGGATTTGTATTTGATTATTCTACCAACTTTCTAATCTGCAAATTTAAGCATTTCCCGCAAATAATCCTTATCTTTGAGGTATGAACCGCACAGTTTTATTTCTTTTGACCCTTCTTGTGGCCTGCACCCGGGTGCCCGTTCCCCAGATGGCAGACATCCCTTCCGGCCAGCTGCCTCCTTTCCGGATGAGCGCTACGGAAATAACCAACGCCCAGTACGAAGCCTTTGACCCTTCCCACAAGGCTCTCAGGGGCTATAAGGGCTTTTCGAAGGCCGATGACGAAGCCGTGGTGATGGTGTCGTGGGAAGAGGCCACGGCGTATTGTGAGTGGCTTTCCCGCCGCACGGGCCGGTCTTTCCGCCTTCCCACCGAAAAGGAGTGGGAGTACGCCTGTCGGGCCGGAACCCGGACGCCCTACAACACGGGAGAAACCTATCCGGAAGAGTATGGGAAAGTGCAGAAGAACACCCGCTTCAAAGAGCCCGTTTCGCTGGAAGTGGCCCAGTTCGCTCCCAACGCCTGGGGCCTTTACGACATGCACGGCAATGTGGAGGAGTGGTGTGCCGATGATTTTGATGCCGATACCAAGGCCGTCCGCGGCGGCAGCCACAACACCCCCGTGGAATTCCTCCGGAGCGATGCCCGCAGCGCCTCTATCCCGCAGGACAGAAGCGTCCTTCTGGGCTTCCGCGTGGTGGAATCGGCCGATACGCCGGCTCTTAACCACAATATGGCCCCAAATCAAACTAAGATCCCCGCAGTGCCGGATCTTAACCACAATAGAGCCCAAAATCAGACTAAGAGCGGGCCGCTGTTCGAAGAACCCATCCCTTATATCCTGGAACCGGAGGATGGAACGCCGTTTTATGCCCACAACCACCAGCCGGCGGTTACCTGCCTTCCCGGCGGCGGCCTTCTGGCCATCTGGTTCTCCACCCATGCCGAAGCCGGAAGGGAAATGGTGGTGCTGCAGTCTGTCTTTGACGGAGAGAAGTGGAGCCCCGCCACGATGTTCTGCAAGGTGGAGGGCCGGAATATGACCGGAAGTGCCCTCCTCACCCTGGACAGTGGGGAAGTCCTGCATTTCCAGGGTGTGGGAGATGCCGGAGAGTGGAAAGACCTCTCGCTTGCCATGCGTCGGATGAAGGCCGACGGAAGCTGGAGCCCCCTGAGATATATTGAACCGGAACACGAGGTGCGGCACCAGGTGATTGCCGGGCCCGTCGTAACCCGGGACGGCCGCATCCTCCTTTGCTGCGATGCGGGCCCGGACGGAGAGGCGGGCACGGCCCTTCACGTTTCAGAAGACGGAGGAAATACCTGGAAAGATACGGGAAGCACCATCGCCGGCATCCACGCCGGCATAGTGGAACTGAAGGACGGCCGGCTGATGGCCTTCGGCCGTGGCAATGCCATAGACGGGAAGATGCCCTGCAGCCTGTCGGCCGACGGGGGCTATACCTGGACCTTCCGGCCCACGGAGTTCCCGCCCATCGGCAGCGGGCAGCGCCTGGTGCTGAAGCGCCTGCAGGAAGGACCGCTGATGCTGTGCTCCTTCGGCCCCGACGGCCTGTTTGTTGCATTGAGCGACGACGAAGGGGAGACCTGGCCCGTGAAAAAGCTGCTCACGGACGGAAAGAAGCGGGTCCTGGACGGCGGCGCCTGGACGGGCACTTTCACCCTGGACAGCACCCACGCAGAGCCCAAGGGATACCTGGCCTGCACACAGGCTCCGGACGGAACCATCCACCTGTTGAGCAGCCGGGTGCATTATCGGTTCAACCTGGCTTGGCTAAAAGGGAAATAAATATTAACTTTGCGCTCCTATGAAACGTTTAGGTGTATTCTTGACAACACTGCTTCTTTGCGCCTGCTCGCAGGCCCAGGTGACGCAGTATAAGTTCAAAGTGGTGAAGGACTACCCTCACGATATGGCAGCCTACACCCAGGGCCTGTTTTTCCATAACGGCACGCTCTACGAGACCACGGGCCAGTACGGCACCAGCTCCATCCGTACCGTTAACCTCCAGAGCGGCCAGCCCATCCTGAACAAAAAGCTCAATTCCAAGTACTTTGCGGAAGGATCGGCCATCCTGGGCAATAAGCTGTATATCCTCACCTGGACCAACAAGGTGGCCTTTGTCTATGACCCCAAAACCCTGGAATACATCAAAACCGTGGGATATCCCCGCGAGGGCTGGGGCCTTACCACGGACGGGAAGCAGCTCATCGCCAGCGACGGCAGCTCCAACCTGTACTTTATGGACGAGAGCCTGAAGCTGGTGAGAAAACTCCCCGTGACGTTCAATGGCCGGCCGCTGAAGAACCTGAACGAACTGGAGTGGGTGAAGGGGAAGATCTGGGCCAATGTGTACCTGACGGATATGATTGCCATCATAGATCCCAAAACCGGCAAGGTGGAGGGGACGGTGGATTGCACCGGCCTTCTCCCGGACGAACTGTGGACATCGGCCACCGATGTTCTCAACGGCATTGCCGTGGACGCCGCCGGCAAGATGTATGTAACCGGCAAGAACTGGCCGAAACTCTATCAGATAGAACTGATTAAATAAATATTGGGGGTATCCGGAAATCCCGGATTGAGAAAGACCCTTTGAACTTGATACGGTTGATACCGTCGTAAGGAAAATGAAAAAAACTCTGCTTCTGGCGGTGCTGTGCGCGCTGCCCCTCTGCGCAAAGGCGCAGGAAAAGACCGAGCGTCTGGACTCGGTCGTCGTATCGGCCTCCCGTGCCGGCAAACAAACTCCCGTTACTTACACCAGCCTGGGAAAAACGGAACTGGGACAGTCCAATCCCATGAATTCGCTGCCCATGACCCTGAACCTGCTGCCCTCCGTGGTAACCTTCAACGAAGGCGGTACGGGCTTGGGCAATTCGGCCATGACCATCCGTGGCTCCAAGGGTTCCCAGATCAATGTAACTCTGAACGGCATCACGCTCAATGATGCCGAAAGCCAGGAGGTCTTCTGGGTGAACATCCCGGCCCTGACCAATCTGCTTTCTTCCGTCCAGGTGCAGCGGGGACTGGGGACATCGGCCAACGGAGCCGGTGCCTTCGGAGCCAGCATCAATATGAACACCGCCTTTGTTGGAAGCCAGCCCACCGGGACGGCGGAACTGAGCGGAGGATCGTATATGACCGGCATCACATCGGTCGCCTTCTCTTCCGGCCTTCTTCCCGGCGGCTTTTACGTGAGCGCGGCGGGTAATCTGAGCCGGACGAACGGCTATATCCGCAATGCGCAGGTGCACGCCCAGTCGGTTTTCGCGGTGCTGGGCTGGCTGCGCGGCAAGCGCTCCCTCCGCCTTACCTATCTGATGGGAAACCAGAAAAGCGGCATCACCTGGGATGGAATAGACCTGGACCAGTATGCCAAGGACCGCACGTACAACGGGGCGGGGGAGTACTATGACGAAAATGGGAATGTGCACTATTATCCCAATCAGACGGATAACTACCGCCAGCACCACGTGCAGCTGAACTATACCCGCTCCTTCGAGGGAAACCTCACCTGGACCAACACCCTCAATTACACCCGGGGAGACGGCTACGACGAATACTACAAGTCCAACAAGAAGCTGAAGAACTACGGCTTTCCCTCCGACATCGAGCCCGCCCGCAGCGACCTCATCTACCGCAAGGCCATGGACAACGACTACGGGGTGGCCCAGTCTACCCTTCGCTACCGTTCTGCCCGTCTGGATGTAACGGGTGGCGTGAATCTGGGCGGCTACCGCGGAGGTCACTGGGGAACAGTACTCTGGACCAAGACCCTTGGAGACGTGAAGTCTCCGGACTGGTATGACAATACTGGTTCCAAACTGGACTGGGCCGTCTTCGCCCGGGCCGAATACCATCCGCTGGACTGGCTGACGGCCTATCTGGACCTGCAGTACCGTGGTATCCATTATTCGATGAAAGGAGTGGACGACGACTGGATAGAATATGGACGGGCCGATGAGGACCGCCTGGACTACCAGGCACAGTGGCATTTCTTCAATCCGAGGGGCGGCGTGACGGCCTCCTGGGGCGGCCATAAGCTGTATGCCTCGGTGGCCGTTGGAAACCGCGAGCCGGGCCGCGGGGATATCAAGGAAAATATCAAGGGATCCGGCGAGAACCCCATCCGGCCGGAGAAGATGGTGGATGTGGAGGCCGGCTATGTCTTCACGGGAAAGCGGCTGACGGCATCGGCCAATCTCTATCTGATGGAGTACACGGACATGCTGCTGGAAACGGGGCGCCTGTCCAGCTCCGGCTATGCCATCAAGGAGAATGTCCCGCGCGCCTGGAGAAGGGGAGTGGAGCTGGCCGCCGCCTGGCAGCCCCTGGGCTGGCTGAAGGCCGATGGCAATCTCACCCTTTCGATGAACCAGATTGCGGATTATACTTCCTACGTCCCGTACGAAGATTATTCCGGCACGGTGCCCGTGCACTATGGAAAAACCACGATGCTGATGTCTCCTTCCGTCATCGGAATGGGCCGACTGAGCTTTGTGCCCGGTAGAAGCTGGCTTCTGTCCGTGGACGGGAAGTACGTGGGTAAGCAGTATCTTGACAGCTCGATGAGAGAAGAAATGGCCATCCCGCAGTATTTTGTGATGAATGCCCAGATCCAGAAATCTTTCCCCGTGGGTCCCGGAAATTTCCAGGTGGCCTTCTACGTGCATAATCTCCTGAATCAGATGTATTATGCCTCTGGATGGCGCTGGGAGAGCATTTCCCTGGACGATGGAACCCTTTATACTGGCGTCGGCGTGTACCCTCAGGCTCCAATAAATTTCATGCTAAAAGTAAGATTTAGTTTTTAAAATAATTTATTTACTAAAAAATAGTTAAAAAAATTTTGGAAGAATAAAAAAGAGTGAAACGCTTTTTCTAACCAACTAATTAACCTTCTTCTTTAAGGTAAGAATACACTACTAACTAACCAAAACAGCCCCGCAGTGATGCGGGGCTGTTTTGATGTGTTATCTTGTGTGTTATCGGTTCATGTACTTGAGCGCCAGGCCTCCGGTGGATGTTTCCTTGTAGAGGGAAGGGAGGTCCTTGCCGGTCTGTTTCATCACTTCCACCACGTGGTCGAAGGAGATGCGGTGCCGGCCGTCCGAGAAGGAAGAGTAGATGTTGGCGTCCAGGGCGCGGCAGGCGGCGAACGCGTTCCTTTCGATGCAGGGGATCTGCACCAGGCCGCACACCGGGTCGCAGGTCATGCCCAGGTGGTGCTCCAGACCCATCTCGGCCGCATATTCAATCTGGGAGGGGCTTCCGCCGAAAATCTGGCAGGCGGCGGCCGATGCCATGGCGCAGGCCACTCCCACTTCTCCCTGGCAGCCCACCTCGGCCCCGGAGATGGAGGCGTTGTGCTTCACCACATTGCCGATGAGACCGGCCGTAGCCAGGGCGTGCAGGATCTTGATGTCCGAGAATGCGTGGCCTTTGGCCAGGTGGTACAGCACGCCCGGGATAACCCCGGAAGAACCGCAGGTGGGGGCTGTGACGATGGTGCCGCCGGAAGCGTTCTCTTCACTTACGGCCAGGGCGTAGGCGAACACCAGGCCGCGGGAGCGCAGGTTGGGCTGGTATCCCAGGGCCTTGACGTGGTACACGCTGGCCTTGCGGGAGAGATTCAGCGGGCCGGGCAGGCGCCCCTCGTGGTTGAGGCCGCGCTCCACGGAGGCTTTCATGGCCTCCCAAATCTCCTGCAGATAGTCCCAGATCTGCGGGCCTTCGCAAATGTCCACATACTCCCAGATGTTGCGGCCGTTGCGGTCGCACCATTCCACTATCTCCGTGAGGGTGTTCATGTCGTAGACCTCTCCGGCCTGGCTCATCTCCTTTCCGGGCCCTTCCGAAAGGGCGCCGCCTCCAATGGAATACACCGTCCATTCTTCCTGCAGGGCGCCATCGGCCCCGAAAGCCTTGAACAGCATGCCGTTGGGGTGATAAGGGAGGAAATGGGAAGGCTCCCAGAGAATCTCCACCGGGCCGATGGGCTCCAGCACTTCCTGGATGGCAACGTCCGTCATATGGCCCTTGCCGGTGGCGGCGAGGGAGCCGTAGAGGGTTACTTCGAAGCGGGCGGCGTCGGCGTGGCGCCCTCCAAAGATGCAGGCGGCGCTGTAGGGGCCCATCGTGTGGGAAGAGGAAGGACCTTTCCCTATTTTATACAGTTCACGAAGAGAATTCATAAGTATGCGGTTGGGGACACAAAGTTAAGGATATTTTTTCGTATTTTTGCAGTCTCAAACCCTGAATCCTATGCTTAGAATAGATATCATCAGCGTGGTCCCGGAGCTGCTGGAAAGTCCGCTCAGCTATTCCATTCCTGCCCGTGCCGTCAAAAAAGGCCTGGCAGAGATCCATATCCACGACCTTAGAAAATACGGTCTTGGATCCCGCCAGACGGTGGACGACTATTCCTACGGAGGAGATGCCGGAATGGTGATGATGGTGGAGCCGGTTTTCAACTGCATCAATGATCTGAAGAAGGAGCGTCACTACGACGAGGTTATCTACATGGCCCCGGACGGGGAAATCCTTACCCAGGGCATCGCTAACGAGCTGTCCCTCAAGGAGAACATCATCATCCTCTGCGGTCACTACAAGGGTATTGACGAGAGAATCCGGGAACATATCGTCACGCGGGAAATCTCCGTCGGAGACTTCGTGGTGAGCGGGGGAGAGATCCCGGCGGCCCTGCTGGCGGACAGCATCATCCGCCTGGTGCCCGGGGTTCTCACGGATGAAACATCGGCCCTGAGCGATTCCTTCCAGGACGGCCTGGTGTCTCCTCCCGTGTATACGCGCCCGGCAGAATTCAACGGCTGGAAGGTGCCGGACGTCCTTTTGTGCGGCAATCCCAAGCTTATCCAGGCCTGGCAGGATGAGCAGGCCCTTGCACGCACCCGCGAGCGCAGACCCGGGTTATTGGAAAAGTGAGGGATTCTTCCTACATTTGTAAGCTAATATAAATCTAAATACTATGAGTGAAGAAATTAAGCCTGTGGTGGAAGAAACCGCAGATGTAGCCAAACAGGAACAGGAAACCCCCATCGTGGAGGAAGTCAAGGAAACCCTCGTCAACTATGGAGAGAAAACCCTGGCCGAACTGGCAACCCTGTTCCAGGAATTGAAAGAAAGTGCAGACCGCATGAAGCGGTCCAAGGAGGCCGAAGCCCTGAAATCGGCCTTCTATAAGCGCCTCTCAAGGGAAAAGGCCGAGGCCGGCGAAGACGCCGCCGTGGAAGAGCCGGACGAGAATTCCGCCCCCGAGGAGAACACCGTTCCCCTGCAGAGCGGCCCTGTGAGCCCGTTTGCCGCCATCGAGGCCGGTTTCAAGGCCCTCTATATGGAGTACAAGAAAGAGCGCGCCGAATACAATAAGGAGCTGGATGCCCAGCGAGAGGAAAACCTGCAGAAGAAGCAGGCCATCATCGAGGAGCTGAAGGCCCTGGTGGAAGAGCCCGGAGATATGAAGGAGGCCTTCCCCAAATTCCGGGATATCCAGAACCGCTGGAGAGAGGTGGGTCCTGTCCCGCAGCAGAATTTCCGCGATATCAACGATACCTACCAGCTGCATGTAACCAAGTTCTACGACCTGGTGGACATCAACCGCGAACTCCGTGACCTGGATTTCAAGAAGAACCTGGAAGCCAAGACGGCCTTCTGCGAGCAGGCCGAGGCCCTGGGCCAGGACGAGGACGTGGTGGAAGCCTTCAAGGAACTGCAGAAACTGCACGAGCAGTGGAAAGACCTGGGTCCCGTGGCCAAGGAGTTCCGCGATGAAATCTGGGAGCGTTTCCGCGCTGCCACTTCCGTTATCAACAAGCGTTACCAGGCCCACTTCGAGGGAATGAAGGCCCAGCAGGCAGACAACCTGGAAGCCAAGCAGGCCCTCTGCGAGGAGGTGGAAGCCATCGCCAACAAGGAAATCACTTCCTCCACCGAGTGGAACGCCCTCAGCAAGCAGATTGAGGAAATCCAGGCCAAGTGGCGTACCATCGGCTTTGCCACCCGCAAGGAGAACCAGAAGGTGTACGACCGTTTCCGCGCCGCCTGTGACAAGTTCTTCGAGCGCAAGCGCGCCTCCTTCTCGGAGTTCAAGGATTCGATGAACGCCAACCTGGAGAAGAAGATGGCCATCATCGCCGAGGCCGAGCAGCTCAAGGACAGCACGGACTGGAAGGCCACCGGAGACCGTTTCATCGAGCTCCAGAAGCAGTGGAAGGAAATCGGCGCCGTGCCCCGCAAGAAGAGCGAGCAGATCTGGAAGCGTTTCCGCGCCGCCTGCGACGCTTTCTTTACCGCCCGTGACAACCGTCCGGACGGTCCCGGCAGCCTGGGTGCCAACCTCGCCGCCAAGAAGGCCCTCATCGAGAGCATCAAGGCCTATGTGCCCGTAGATGCAGAAGCGGATGCCGCCGCTGCCAAGGATTTCGCCGCCAAGTGGAACGAAATCGGCTTTGTGCCCTTCAAAGAGAAGGACAAGATCCAGGCCGAATACCGGGAGGCCCTGCAGGCCAAATTCCCGGACTTCGGAGGCCGCCGTCACGAACGGGGTGCTTCCCGCGGGGGAGAGCGCCGTCCTCTGAGCGAGAAGGACAAGCTCAAGGAGCAGTTCAACGCCCTCCAGCAGGAGATTCTTACTTACGAAAACAATATTGGCTTCTTCGGCCTGTCCAAGGGCGCTGAAAAGTTGAAGGCACAAATGCAGGAGCGTATCGACGCCGCCAAGGCCAAGCTGGAAGAGCTCAAGGCCCAGATCCGTGCCAAGGAACAGGAGGAGACGCAGGAGTAATTTATGGACAAGAATTCAATCATCGGCTTTGTCCTTATAGCCCTCATCATGATGGGCATCTTCGGGTACCAGAGCCGTCAAGTCAAGAAACAGCAGGAATACCAGGCACAGCTGGATTCCATAGCCGCTGCAGAGGCTTATGCCCAGTATCAGCTGGACAGCGCCTGGAGGGCGGAACATCCCGTGGAGGCCGCCGTGGCAGATTCCCTTTCCCAGGAACCCGCCGCTCCCGTGGCTCCCGTCTATTCGGATTCCCTCCTGAACCTGGCCGCCCGTGCCCAGGAACAGCTTATCACCCTTTCCAACGAAAAGCTGGAAGTGGTTTTCACCACCAAGGGCGCCCAGCCGTATTCCGTGCTGGTGAAGGACTATCTCACCTACGGAAAAGAGCCCCTGTATCTTTTGCAGGCCGGCAAGACGCAGCTGGGCTATACGGTGTATGCCCCTTCGGCCATAGACACGCGCAAATTCGTGTTCCAGTATGTCCCGGAGGCTTCTTCGGACAGCACGGTGGTGATGCGTCTTCCCATGCAGGACGGCGGCTACATAGAGCAGACGTACACGCTGCAGAAGAATTCCTATTCCGTGAACGAGACGCTGTCTCTGGTGAATATGAACTTCCAGCGCAATTCCGGCAGCATAGACATCAACTTTGACGCTACCATTGCCCGGATGGAGAAGGGTTACAAGAACGAAACCCAGTACTCCCGTCTCAACTACTACTTCCCGGAAGACAAGAAACCCGCCAATATCGGCAACGGCCGCAGCGGCAACAAGCGTTTCTCCAACAATATCGAGTGGTTTGCCTTCCAGCAGCAGTTCTTCAGCGCCATTATGCGGGCACCGCAGTACTTCACCTTCGGAGACTTTGCCATAGACTTCGTCCCCAAGGAAGATGCCTCAGGAGACCTGATGAACTGCCATGCCGCCATGAGAACGGCCATTACCCAGACGCGCGGGGCAGAGCGTATAGACGTCCCCTTCGAGTTCTACTTCGGTCCCAACAGTTACAAGGGGCTCAAGGCCTACGGCCACTCTTACGAGAAGGTGATTCCCCTGGGCGGTAAGATTATCGGCGTTTTCACCAAGTATGTGATCATCCCGCTGTTCGACTGGCTGCACCGCTTCATAGACAACTTCGGCATCATCATCCTGCTGATGACCATCTTCATCAAGATCGTGGTGCTGCCGTTTGCCTACAAGACATATTCTTCATCGGCCAAGATGCAGGCGCTGAAGCCCTTCATGGAGAAGATCAACGCCAAGTATCCCAAGCAGGAAGATGCCATGAAAAAGCAGCAGGAGACGATGGCCCTGTACAAGAAGGCCGGTGTTTCGCCGATGGGAGGCTGCCTCCCGATGCTGCTCCAGATGCCTATTCTGTGGGCCATGTTCCGCTTCTTCCCGGCTTCCATCGAGCTGCGCCAGCAGCCTTTCCTCTGGGCGGAAGACCTCAGTGCCTATGACGATGTCATTTCCTGGAACTTCAGCATCCTGGGAATGGACCATATTTCCCTGTTCGCTCTCCTGATGGCTGTCTCCATGTTCTTCTATTCCAAGATTATGCAGAGTCAGACCACCGCCAGCAACGACCCTAACGCCAAGATGATGAACGCGATGAGCCTGTATATGATGCCCATCATGATGTTCTTCATCTGTAACAGCCTCAGCTCCGGTCTTAGCTATTACTATCTGCTGAGTAACCTCATCACGATGGTAGAAACCTGGATCATCCGCAAGTGGGTGGTGAATCCGGACGAGGTGGTGGCCAAGGTGAAGGCGGCCGAAAACAAGCCTGTGCCCAAGAGCAAGTGGCAGCAGCGCCTGGAAGAGGCCCAGCGGATGCAGCGCGAAATGGAAAAGCAGAACAAGAAGCGCCGCTAATGAAAAGATTCTTTGCGCTGGTGGTAGCCCTTCTGGCTGTGCTGCCGCTGAATGCCCAGCGCAGGGATTCGGTCTATACCGCTTCCGAGCAGTTTAAACCGGTCAAGTTGATAGCCCCCGTTTCCCTGATGGGAGTGGGGGCTATTTGTACCATGACCCCCTGGCTCCGGAATAATGTAGATGTTCCCATCCAGAACGGCGTCCAATCCTGGGCGGCCGGGCGTTATTGGAGCGGAGACGACTGGATCCAGTATGCTCCGCTGGCCGGCTATGTGGTGGCCGGTCTTGCCGGAGCCGGAAAGCACGGCCGATGGGAACAGATGCTCACCGGCGCCACGGCCTTCGGCCTGATGATGATAGGAACCCATACCATCAAGCTCATTTCTAACCGGCAGCGTCCCAACGAAAGGGGACGGGCTTTTCCCTCCGGCCATTCGGCCACGGTGTTCATGGGGGCAGAACTGGTGAGGCTGGAATATGGCCCCTGGTGGGGCCTGGCGGCGTATTCTGTGGCCGTTGCCACCGGCTTTTTCCGGGTCTGGAACAACTGGCACTGGACCAGCGACGTGCTGGCCGGTGCCGGCCTCGGCATCCTCTGCGCCAATGCCGCGTACTGGCTGCTGCCGCTGGAAAGGAAGCTGTTCCGGCTGGATTCCAAACTTTCCGTGTTGCCGGCGGTGGTCCCCGCTCCCACGGGCACGTCTGTCGGTGTTTCCCTTGCTATTAATCTATGATTGCTCAGGCTTTGCATACCATCCAGGCTTCGCTGCCCCCGCAGGTACAGCTGGTGGCCGTTTCCAAGTTCCACCCGGTAGAACGCCTGATGGAGGCCTATGAGGCCGGACAGCGGGTGTTTGCCGAAAGCCGTCCGCAGGAGCTTGCTGCCAAGGTGCCGCAGCTGCCTTCGGACATCCAGTGGCATTTTATCGGCCATCTCCAGACCAACAAGCTCAAACTGGTACTTCCATACGTTTCTCTGGTACAGTCCGTAGATTCCCTGCATCTGCTGCAGGCTATCAGTGCCTGGGAAACAGCTAATAATAAGGTAGTGGACGTTCTTCTGGAGCTTCACCTTGGGGCCGAAGAAACCAAACAGGGTTTTTCAGAGGAGGAAATCCTCGCTATCTGCGAAGGTATACCCTCTGAAACCGTCGGCTGCGCCGACCCCTCCCTAAAGGGCCCCTCCCTCTTACAGGGCCGAGGGTGGCCATGGGTTTCAGAGGGTATACCTTCGCAGACTGGCATCAGGATCCGGGGCTTGATGGGAATGGCGACGAATACGGACGATATGGAGGTGGTAGAGAAGGATTTCGAAAGGATTGAGGCCCTGTTTAAAAAGATCAAAGCTTCCGGAAGGGAAGGCTTTGATGTGCTGTCCATTGGAATGTCTCAGGACTGGCCGGTGGCTGTCAGGCACGGGGCTACGATGGTTCGTATCGGAACGGATATCTTCGGGCCCAGGGAGTATTAGGCCAGGATTTTGGCTATTTGTTTATCCGTAGCTTCAGGACAGAGGCTGCGGATTTTTTCTTGTAATAGCCGGTAGGATTCTTCGGGGGAGTGGTCTGCTTCCAGCCCTTCGCGGGAGGCGGCTTCAAAGCCGGCGAAAAAGGGAACGGCGGGCCCCTCGAAAAGATCTTCGGGGGTGCAGAAGGAAGAGGTTTGCCAACCGTTGTAGTGGAGGTCCGGCCCGCGGAAGACGCGGATGATGTCTCCGGTGACCACCCGGCACTGCATCATCAGGTGGCAGATGAGGGCATCGGCCTGGCCTTTCTTGATGTTGAGAAGGCCGCGGATTTCTTTGATGCCGATGCTGCCGTTTTCTTTCAAGTAATCCAGAACCTGCTGCTGGGCCTTGTCCGGCTGGTATTTGGGAAGGGATTGCCGATAGTTTCTCAGCTCCCGGTACCACGCTACGGTTGCGAAGGCGGCCTTTCCGCCCAAAAGGAACTTTCCATAGGCTATCTCTCCGCTCTGGACACAGGGGATTTTCCAGTCCCAGGGGGTGTAGGTAAGGTTTTCCTGCGTGTCAAACCAGTTCTGGGGAGGCGTCATCTCCTCTATGGAATAGCCGGGGATGACATTGGCGAAGAAGGGGACTAGGCCCAGTTCCTCTATGGTAGAGAGCATAGCATCTGCACTGGTGACGCGGGGAGGTTCTTTCCCCAGGGCTTTCTTGTCGAAGGACATTACTTCTTTCCGCTGATGATGTCCCGGACCAGTTCGGGCTCGTTGGTGGTGATCTGTTCCACTCCCAGGGCTATCATTTCCCGGATGTCTTTGGGTTTGTCCACGGTCCATGCATTGACGCTCATTCCCAACTCCTTGGCCTCCTGAACCCATTCGGGGTGCTTCTGGAACTTGGAGAAGTGGTAGTCTATGCCGTTAATGCCGTCGGCTTTCACTTCGACCGGGGCCTTGTCTCCTTCCAGGTACTGGACGGTGAAATCCGGAAGCTTTTTGGCCAGCTCCTTGCAGATGTGGTAGCTGAAGGAGATGAAAACCGCCCTGTGGGGATTGAGCAGGTCTGCATCTTTCAGGGCCTGGAGGCATTTGTCTATAAGGAGGTTTTCCCTTTCCAGGCTGTAGTGGGGTTTGAGTTCCAGGACCAGGACGCAGTTTTCGTCTTTTTTGCCCTGCTCCAGGTATTCTTCAAGGGTGGGGACAGGTTCTCCGTTCTTGAGGGTGAAACTGCGGATTTTTTCGAGGGTGCTTTTCTGGATGTCGTTTTTTTTGATCTCCCTGTCGTGATTGACCACTACACAGTTATCGGCCGTCAGGTGAAGGTCGAACTCGCTGCCCCAGCAGCCAAATGCCTGGGCTTTCTGCAGAGAGGCTATGGAGTTCTGGGCATTGTCTTTCCAGTAGCCCCTGTGGGCTACAATATCCTGTGCCTGTGCGCCGTTGAGGGTGGCCAGCAGGGTTATGAGCGCGAAAAGCTTTTTCATTTTGGTTATTGTTTCCCCAAATGTACGAATAATTCTTTATTTTTGTATTATGAAGCTGAAGGTCCCCAACACGTATGTTATCATTTTTGCGCTGCTCCTGCTGTGCGCCGTGGCTACGTGGCTGTTGCCCGGCGGGCAGTATGGAAAGGCCGATGACGGAATGCTTGTCTACGAGGAGGTAGACGCTGTTCCTCAGACGTGGCAGGTATTTACCGCCGTCTATCACGGTTTCGTGAAGCAGGCGGGTATCATCATCTTCATCCTGGTGGTGGGCGGCGCCTTCTGGCTGCTCAATGCCACTGGGGCCGTATCGGCCGGCATAGGCCGCTTCATTTCGCTGGTGGGGCACCGGGACAAATGGGTGTTGGTGGCCATCACGCTGCTTTTTTCCCTGGCAGGTGCCGTGTTTGGGATGAGTGAGGAAACCATTCCCTTTGTAGGGATGGTGGTGCCGCTGATGCTCTCGATGGGCTACGATGCCTTTATGGGAATGCTCATCGTGTATGTGGCTTCCAACGTCGGGTTTTCGTCGGCCTTCCTGAATCCTTTCACCGTGGGCATCGCACAGGGGATGGCCGATCTGCCGCTGTTTTCGGGTATGACTTACCGGCTTATCTGCTGGGCCTTCCTTACGCTTCTTTTGGTGGTTTTCGTGCTGGTTTATGCGGCCAGGACCAAGAAGGCTCCCGCCGTGGGCACGGAGGCTGTGGCTGCTGAGCCGATGACGGGCCGGCAGATGGGCATCCTTTCTGTCCTTGGCGTCACTGTAATCCTCCTTGTGGTGGGGGTAACCCGCTGGAACTGGTACTTGCCGGAAATTACCGGCCTGTTCCTTCTGATGGGCATCGTCTGTGGCCTCATCGCGGGGTTTGGCGCCAATCGCATTGCCGAAGAACTGCTCGCCGGTGCCAAGGACATCCTGTCGGCCGCCCTGGTGGTGGGCTTCGCTTCCGGCATCATCGTCATCCTGCAGGACGGCAGGGTAGTGGACAGCATCCTGCACTCTATGCAGGAAGGACTGGACGGCACGGGGCCGATGGCTTCCTTATCGGCCATGTACGGCATCCAGGCGGTGATCAACTTCCTCATCCCCAGTGCATCGGCCAAGGCCGCCATCACCATTCCCATCATGGCCCCTTTTGCCGATATGGTGGGTGTCTCCCGCCAGGCCATGGTGCTGGCTTTCCAGTTCGGCGACGGCTTCACCAATATGCTCACCCCCACTTCCGGTGTCCTGATGGCCGCCCTTGCTATGGCCCGTATTCCTTACGAAAAGTGGCTCAAATGGGCCTGGAAAGGTACGCTGGCCCTTCTCCTCATCGGCCTTCTCCTTCTTCTTTTCACCGTCCTTTTCCCCATTCCGGAGTTTTAAACAAAACGGCCGCCCGGGAAAGGGGCGACCGTTTTGTCTTTAGCGTGGCTGAAGTTTATTTGGCCATGATGGCACCTACCAGACCCAGAATGGCGTAGAATTCCGGGAGAGCGGCGTAGATAAGGGTGTTGGTGAACACGTCGTGACCCTGGGAGACACCGACGATACCGTTGGCGCAGACCTGGCCCTGACGGATGCCGGAGAGCATACATACCAGACCCACGGAAACACCGATGCCGAAGCAGAGGGCTCCGGAGATGGTGCCGCTGGTGAATTTACCCAGCATCATGAAGAAGGCCACGAAACCGTAGATACCCTGGGTGGCCGGAAGGGCGGAGAGCACCATGTAGCTACCGGAAGCCTCCGGTTTGCGCTTGAGGGCACCTTCTGCGGCGTTACCGGCGATGGTGGTGCCATAAGAGGAACCGATACCCGCCAGTGCGAGGACGAGTCCGAGTCCGAGATAACCAAGAATTTGTTCCATAATTGTAATGTTATTTATTTATTGTTTTTTAATCGGGTTGTAATTGCGGCCGGCCGCTTCATAGCCGGAGTTCTTGAAGAATTCCAGGAAGTTCAGACGCAGCGGGTGTACGAAGGCGCCCAGGGCGCACATGGCGATGTTGAGCGTATGGCCGACGAGCACCAGGAGCACGAAGAAAATCCAGCCTATGGCGCTGGATCCGTCTCCGAGGATCATCTTGCCCATATCGTTGAAGGCCATGCCCAGCATTCCGCCGGCGAGGCCCAGCGCGTACAGACGAAGGTAGGAAAGGACATCCCCCAGCAGGCCCGTAGCCGTGTTGTACGTATCCCAGAGACCCATTCCGACATTGGCCAGCTTGTTTCTCTGAGGGTCGTTGAAGACGAAGATGCCCAGGGCCGATACCACGCCCAGACAGATGATCACCCATTTGGTAATGGCGCTGTCCATCACACCGGCGAGGGCCAGGCCTCCAACCACCACACCTCCCACAATCAGGAGCGTCCATCCCAGGGTTCCCAGGGATGCGTAGAAGCCTTTTACCTTCACGGCCTGATAGGCCTTGACCAGCATGGCCAGGCAGATGTGCACGATACCCACTACGATGGAGAGCACCATTCCGCCAGCGTAACCGGCAATCTCTGCCGGAACGAAGAGGAATTTGACGGGCTCAAACACCTTCCAGGTGGAGATGTCCACCGAGAAGAAGGAGTGCATAAAGAAGCCTACGATAACGGTGCCGATACCCAGGGTGGTTACCAGGGGTGCCATATCCTTGAAACTGTCCACCTTCTTCAGCAGCAGGCCGATGCCGATGAGAACGAGGCCGTAGCCGGCATCTCCCATACACAGGGCAAAGAAGAGCAGGAAGAAAATGGAGATGAAGGGAGTAGGGTCGAAGCCGTTGTATGCCGGGCGTCCGTACATATCTGTGAGCGGCTCGAACATCTTCACATAGGAGTTGTTGCTGAAGGTGATGGGTGGATTGTCCTTCACCTGGGCTTCTTCCTTGATATATAGCACACCGGTCTGGTCCAGGGCCGCGGTAACGGTTTCATCCTTCTCCGTGGGAGCATAGCCCACCAGGGTGGAGATGGTGTCTTCTGCGGCAGGGGAGGCCGTTACGCCGGCCAGGTAAAGGTCCAGTTTCTCCAGGGCCTCCACGCGCAGTTTTTCCAGCTCCGGGATGCGCTCCCTGGCACCGGCCATACGGCGGAGGGTTTTCTTGAAGTGCGTCTTCTTTTCTTCCAGCAGGGCTTTCTTCTCTTCCACGCTGCTTTCCGGAACGGGCACTTCTCCGGGAAGAGGGTCTTCTCCGGCTACTACAAAGTAGACGGTTTTTCCATTCTTGCCGTAGATGACCGTGAGGGCATATTCCTGGGCCCATTCCTTTTTAAACTGCTTCTGGGGCAGGATGTGGAAATGCACGGGAACGCCGGCTTCGGCCAGTTTGTCCAGAATGGACCGGTCAAACTGTCCCCAGGCCCTGAGGTCTTTCACCTCTTTTTCCAGGACCTTGATTTCCACCGTGTCTTCGGAGTAGCGCATGATCTGGCCGCCGGCCAGCCTTACGATGTCTCCGTCTATGTGTTCCGGCTTTACATCTTCCGGAATGACGGCCTTGTTCAGACCCTGGATGAGACCATCCAGCAACTCTACCTCTCCGGCGAGTTTCTGGGAAGTCTCGTCCACCGGTTTGGTGCTGCGGGTAATATCCACAAGGCCGATTTCCTGGAGTTTTTCCAGCAGCGGAGCTTCTTCTCCTTTCAGCAGGACGAAGGAGTATTTGGTCATGGAAGCAATCATAGCTCGGAGGCCTCCTCTTCCTCGGCGTGGCGTTTTTTGACAATCTTGGAAGAAGCTTTGGAGAGGTTCTCCTCGTCCTCCATGTAGCGTTTGATCTTACGGATGGCTTCCTGGTAACCGGGAATCTGCACCTTTTCGTACAGATTCACCTTCTGGGTGGTCTTGCGGCGGTTGTAATCCAGGATGCGGGCCTTCTCCTTGTATACCTCGGACTCTATGCCCAGGCGGCTGAGTTCCTTGAGGATGGAAACGCCGTCCGCGTACCAGGCGGGCTTGACGAAGGCGTTGAAAGGCCGGATCTCGTAGTGGATTTCTCCCAGGGCGGGCGTTTTCACGCCGGCCACCTTCTTGGTGTACAGGTCTACGTCCGTGATGGCGATGAGCCCGGGATCGAACTCGTTCCACAGGGCAGCCAGGTAGTCGTAACGCTGGAGGGCATCTTCCAATTCATCAATCAAGCGCTCGCTGTCGGCCTTGGCCTTCCGCACCTCCAGCCGCAGGGCGCTCTCCTTGTTCTGAAGCGTGGGGAGGGCTCCCTGGCGAATCTTGAGCTGCTTGCCCAGTTCCGTCAGCGATGTTTTATTGTATTGGAATTTGATAGCCATTATTTAACCCAGTATTTGTCTATGAGAGCCTGTTTGATACCGGTCTCGGCCGGGGAGAAGTACTTGGCAAAAAGCTTCCAGGCGGTGTCCAGCATTTCGGTAATGGAAATGTTGACGTCGATGGCCAGCAGTTCCCGGGCGTAGTCCTTGGCGTAGCTCAGGCAGCGGTGGTCGTAGTCCGAGAGGTCGAAACCGTTCTCCAGCTTGGTCTTGGCGTTCTGGGCATCTGCGTACAGACGCACGGAAGCGTTCATCACCTGGGAGTGGTCTTCCCTGGTTTTCTTGCCCTGCACCAGCTGTTTCAGACGGGACAGCGAGCGGAACGGGTCTATGATGACTTTTCCCGTATCGGAATCTGCTCTCAGGAAGAGCTGACCCTCGGTGATGTAACCGGTGTTGTCCGGAATGGCGTGGGTGATGTCTCCGTCGTTGAGGGTGGTAACGGCAATGATGGTGATGGAACCCTCGGTGGGCAGCTGCACGGCCTTCTCGTAGATCTTGGCGAGGTCACTGTACAGGGAACCGGGCATGGAGTCCTTGGAAGGGATCTGGTCCATGCGGTTGGACACGATGGAAAGGGCATCGGCATACAGGGTCATGTCTGTCAAAAGCACCAGCACCTTTTCGTTCTTGTCCACAGCGAAGTATTCGGCCGCGGTCAGGGCCATATCCGGCACCAGGAGGCGCTCCACCGGGGGATTCTCCGTGGTGTTGATAAAGCAGATGATCTTGTCCAGGGCACCGGCGGCTTCAAACGAGTGCTTGAAGAAGAGATAGTCGTCGTTCGAAAGACCCATGCCGCCCAGGATGATCTTGTCTACGTCTGCCCTCAGGGCCACGTCTGCCATCACCTGGTTGTACGGCTGGTCCGGGTTGGCGAAGAAAGGAATCTTCTGACCGGAGACCAGGGTGTTGTTGAGGTCGATACCTGCGATACCGGTAGGGATGAGCTGGGAAGGCTGACGGCGCTTGTACGGGTTTACGGAAGGGCCGCCGATCTGGCGCTCCTCACCGTCAATCTCCGGGCCTCCGTCGATGGGATGTCCGTAGGCGTCGAAGAAGCGGCCGGAGAGCTGGTCCGATACTTTGAGGATAGGGGGCTCCCCGAGGAAGGTGACTTCCGCGTTGGAGGGAATGCCCTCCGTTCCGGAGAACACCTGCAGGGTGATGAGGTCTCCTTTGGTGCGCACCACCTGGGCCAGTTTGCCGCCTACAACGGCCAGTTCGTCATTGCTCACGCCACTGGCGCGGAGGGATACCGTGGCCTTGGTAATGCCTTCCAGTTTGGTATAAACTTTCTGATATGCTTTGTTCATAAGGCTAGGCGATCATGGATTTGACGTTTTCGTTGTAGGACCAGAACTGCTCGCTTTCGTAGGCGGAGTAGTTCATCTGGCGCAGTTCGTTGATGAGGTTCTTGAAGAACTCACGACATTTTTCGAAGTCTTCGAATTCGTATTCTTTGGCGCAGATCTCCAGCACCAGGTCCAGCATAAAGCGCTGACGCTCCAGCGGGCACAGGGCATCGATGGCGTCAAAGGCATCCTGCTGCAGGATCACGAAGTCTACCAGTTCGCTCTTCCAGAAGTTGACGTGGTAGCTCATCGGCACACCGTCGTCTCCGAGGATGTTGATCTGTTCGGCCGATTCCTTGCCCTTTCTTACGATGTTCTTCGCAAGGAGCACTTTGTCTACCCAGCCTTTTTCTACGGTCTTGTCCAGGTATTCTATGATTTCCGGATATTCCAGGTATTTGGAATAGGAATCCAGGGGGCCGACAGCGGGATAACGCTTCTGGTCTGCACGGTTCTGTTCCAGGGCATAGAAGCAGCGGGCGGCTTTCTTGGTGGATTCCGTCACGGGCTCCTTGAGGTTACCGCCGGCAGGGGATACCGTGCCGATGAAGGTGACGGCGCCCGTCTGGCCGTTGTTAAGCACCACCATGCCCGCACGGGAGTAGAAGTTGGAGATGATGGCCGAAAGGTCTACAGGGAAAGCATCGGCTCCCGGAAGTTCCTCCATACGGTTACTCATCTCACGGAGGGCCTGGGCCCAGCGGGAGGTGGAGTCTGCCAGCAGGAGGCACTTCAGACCCATGGCGCGGTAGTACTCGCAGATGGTCATGGCCGTGTACACAGAGGCTTCACGGGCGGCCACGGGCATGTTGGAGGTGTTGCAGATGATGGTGGTACGCTCCATCAGGTGGCGGCCGGTGTGAGGGTCTATCAGTTCCGGGAACTCCGTGAAGATTTCCACCACCTCGTTGGCACGCTCACCGCAGGCAGCCATCACGATGACATCGGCGTCTCCCTGCTTGGCGATGGCGTGCTGAAGCACCGTCTTGCCGCAGCCGAAAGGACCGGGAATGAAGCCGGTACCGCCTTCTGCAATGGGGTTGAGGGTGTCTATCACGCGGACGCCCGTTTCCATGATCTTGTTGGGACGGGGCTTTTCCTTGTATCCCTTGATGGCTATCTTGACGGGCCACTTCTGCACCATCGTCACGTTCACATCCTCTCCCATGTCGTTGGTGAGGACGGCGATGACGGTGTCTACGGTGTAGGATCCGGCTTCCTTGACGGACTTGACCTTGTATTCTCCTTCAAAGGAGAAGGGAACCATGATCTTATGGGGCAGCCAGCCTTCTTTCACTTCTCCCAGCCAGTCTGCGGCCATCACTGTGTCTCCCACCTTGGCGATGGGGGTGAAGTCCCAGGTTTTCTTGCGGTCCAGAGGGTCTGTGTATTCTCCTCTCTGCAGGAAAACATTCTCCATCGTGGCCAGGTTGTTCTGCAGGCCGTCATATACGCTGGACAGCAGGCCGGGGCCCAACTGAACTTCCAGCATCCGGCCTTCGAATTCCACCTTGTCTCCTCCCTTGAGGCCGCGGGTGCTCTCGAACACCTGCACGGAAGCGCTGTCTCCGTTCACCTTGATGACCTCTGCCATCATCTTGACCCCACCGAGGTCTATGAAGCAGATTTCATTCTCCGCGACCGGGCCGTCTACCTTGACGGTAACAAGGTTACTTACGATGCCGGTTACAATACCTTTCGTTTTCATATTTAGCTTTCTGTATAATTTACTCCTTTGAATGTTCCTTTCACTTCCTGGACCAGCTTGCGGAAGAGCTCACGGCCCTTTTCTTCGTCCAGGGCCAGCCAGCGGTCCACGATGTGCAGCTTGGTCACATACGCCAGGACAGCGGTGATGTCAAAGTAGTGGAAGGTTTCCAGGGAATCTATTTTTTCCCAGGTGATATCGTCCAGGGCTTTCTCCCTTTCCAGGAGGCTGGCGCTTTCCAGGGCGTTCTGCACCCGGGTGCTTTCTTCGAATTCTCCTCCTGTGAAGCGGTAGCCGTCTATGTCCAGGTCCTGGTCTTCTTCCTCTCCTTTTCCGCTCACAACGTCCATGTCTTCCGGGCGGCCCAGGACGCGGTTGAGGTAGCGCACCTTGGCGTTGCGGAGGTTGAGGTCGAAGCGGAAGTACTCCCGGACAAAACGGAGGGGGGATTTAAGGGCCTTGGCGTAGAAATCTGCTCCGAGGCTCTTGGCGCTAAAACCCTCCAGCAGGAAGTCCAGGGTTTGGGTGTCTTCCTCTCCCAGGTTCTCCTTGATCTCTTCCAGCACGGAATAGAAACCCTGCCCGTTCTCGTACGTGTAGTCGTAGGTGAGGAAGGGAAGGCTGGAGATGATGTATTCGAAATTGCTCATGCGCTAGCCGAAGAGGATTTTCTTGGTGGCCGGGCGAAGGTATTCTCCTATCAGGTCCTGGAAAGCTTCGTCCGTGAGGCTGATGAAATAGCTGCCGTCCTTGGGGCCGATTTTAAAGCCTCCGGCCATCTTCTTGGAGAAGGAAGCCTCCACGCCCTTTCCGAGGGTCTGGGCCAGTTCTCCCTTCACGAAGGGTTCCAGTTCTTTCTGCAGTTTCTCGGGAAGAACCAGGGCCAGTTCTGTGGATTCCTGGGCGTTGAAATTCTTGGCAACCGTCAAGATGATCTCTTTCAGGAAAGCGGCACCGGAGAGCTGCTCTTTCACGGGTTCCACGGCCTTGGCTACGATGAGCCCCTCGATGCCGGCTTTGGTGGCCTGCAGGGCCTGGGTGGAAGCCATCTTGACGTCTCCCTCCATCTTTACCTTGTAGTCCTGCGCTTCTTTCTGGGCCTTTTCCACAATGGCGGCCGCCTCTTCCCGGGCTTTGCTCACAATTTCCTCTGCCTGGGCCGTAGCCTTGGCCAGAAGGGCCTCGCCCTCTTCCTTTCCTTTTGAAAGACCCTCGTTATAAAGTTTTTGGGTCAGTTCCTGGAGTTTGTCCATATTTAAAAGATTTCAAATGTTGTCTGTATCCTCGCAAATATAACAAAAATAGACCACAAGACAAAGAGCTTGTGGCCTATTTAAGATAATAAATTCTACCTTTTACAGAATCGAACTGGCAACGATGGAGGCAATCACAGAACGGAGGCGTCCGGTAGATCCTTCATCCTTGGGATGGACGCGGTGCGCCAGCACGATGACGGCCGTGTTTGTGTTGGGATCCATAATCATCGAAGTGCCGGTGTAGCCGGTGTGGCCGCGGACATCATCCACGCAGAAGATGTCTCCGCTGGTATACGGGCCGGTGTAGTAGGTGTCCCAGCCCAGGGCGCGGGCCACTTCGTAGGCGTTGGTTTCGGGCACGGTGAACATCTTGTCCACGGTGAGGCGGCTCAGGATACGGTGTCCGTTGTAGGAACCGCCGTTCAGCAGGGTGGCCGCCACAACTGCCAGGTCTTCCACATTGGAGAAGACGCCGGCATTGCCGGAGTTACCGGCATTGGCCAGCCGGGCGGTGGGGTCGTGGACTTCGGCCCTCAGGATGTGCCCGTCCTCCACCTGCTCGGTAGGGGCGCAGAGCTCTGCCAGTTCCACGGCATTGGGATTGCTCTGGGGCTCTCCGTAGAGCGGGAAGTAGGTGGTGTGCTTCAGTCCCAGGACGTCAAAGACGTTCTTCTGGGCGTAGTCGCACAGGCGCTGCCCGGTTACCTTCTGGAGGATGTTCTGCAGGGTGATGAAGTTAAGGCAGCTGTACAGCTGCTGGGTGCCCGGGCGGAAGTTGCGCTTGGCCTGGGTGGAAATCCACATGATGAGGGAATCCGGACTGTTGGTGCCGTACTGGTTGATGTATGCCTTCACGTTGGGAAGGTAGGCGGCAATGCCGGAAGAGTGGGTGAGGAGGTCCTGGACGGTGATGTCCACCTTCTCGTGGGTTTCAGGGTCTTCCCAGGGCTGGAAGTCCGGGAAATAGAGGTTCACGGGATCCACGAGGCGTACCTTTCCCTGCTCTACCAGCTGCATGAAGGAAAGGGTGGTTCCCACGCATTTGGAAACGGACGCGAGGTCGAACATCGTTTCCAGGGTCATGGTGTCTTTCTCGGGGACCAGGGACTTGTAGCCGAAGGCCTTCTCGTATACCAGGTGGCCGTTTCTTACCACGCCCACCACGGCGCCGGGGATTTCCTGGGCGGCGATGGCGGCGTTGACGGCGCTGTCAATGAGTTCCAGGCGGACAGGGTCCATACCCTGGGAAAGGGGAGTGGCGCGGCGGATGCCTTCTTCCTGCTTGGGACAGCAGGCGGCCAGGAGAGCAGCAACCGCTGCAAATGAGGACAGTTTTTTAATAAACATGGTTGGTTATGAGTTAAGTTGTTTATCCCAGGAATCCCAGCAGGATACCGGCGGCGACGGCCGATCCGATGACGCCGGCCACATTCGGGGCCATGGCGTGGGTGAGGAGGTGGTTGGAAGGGTCGCATTCCAGGCCCACGGTCTCTGACACGCGGGCGGCATCCGGGACGGCCGACACACCGGCATTGCCGATGAGCGGGTTGATCTTTTTGCCTTCCTTGAGGAACAGGTTCATGAACTTGACGAAACTGACACCGAAGGTGGTGGCAATCACGAACGAAGCCAGTCCCAGGCCGAAGATGAGGACGCTGCGGCTGCTGAGGAAGACATCGGCCTGGGTGGAAGCGCCCACGGTGAGGCCGATCAGGGTGGTGACGATATCGATGAGAGGGCCTCCGGCGGTGGCGGCCAGGCGCTTGGTTACGCCGCTCTCCTTCAAGAGGTTACCGAAGAAGAGCATGCCCAGCAGCGGCAGGCCGGAAGGGACGATGAAGGCCGTGCAGATAAAGCCCACGATGGGGAAGATGATCTTCTCCCGCTGGCTCACCACGCGGGGTTTGTTCATCTTGATAAGCCGCTCCTTCTTGGTGGTGAGAAGCAGCATGATGGGCTTCTGGATCACCGGTACCAGGGCCATGTAGGAATAGGCCGATACGGCAATGGCGCCCATCAGTTCGGGAGCCAGTTTGGAGCTGAGGAAGATGGCCGTGGGGCCGTCTGCACCGCCGATGATGCCGATGGCACCGGCCTCATTGGGGGCGAAGCCCAGGGCCAGGGCCAGCAGATACGCGCCGAAGATGCCCAGCTGCGCCGCCGCACCGATGAGGATGAGGCGGGGCTGGGAGATGAGGGCGCTGAAATCCGTCATGGCACCGATGCCGAGGAAAATCAGGGGCGGGTACCAGCCGTTCCTTACACCGTGGTAGAGGATGTTGAGCACAGAACCCTCCTCGTACAGGCCAATCTTGAGGCCCATTCCGGTGACAGGGTCTGTAAACAGGGGAATATTGCCGATGATGATGCCGAAGCCGATGGGCACCAGCAGCAGCGGCTCCCACTTTTTCACGATACCCAGCGTGATAAAGATGAGGCCGATGCAGATCATCGCCAGATGCTGCCAGGTGCAGTTGGCAAATCCCGTGAACTGCCAGAACTGCTGCAGACTGTCTAAGATGGTATCCATTAGCCGATGGTTACAATGTCTGCGCCTTCCAGGACGGAATCTCCCTTGCGGGTGTGAACGGCGGTAACGGTGCCGTCACTCTCGGCGAGGATCTCGTTCTCCATTTTCATAGCCTCGATTACGGCTACTTTCTGGCCCCGTTTGACGGCCTGTCCTTCCTTCACATCTACGGAGATGATGATGCCGGGAAGCGGGCTCTTCACGATGACACCGGCACCGGCAGGCTTGGGAGCGGCGGGAGCGGCGGGAGCCGGGGCGGCCTGGGCCGCGGGAGCAGCCTGGACAGGGGCGGCAGCCGGAGCATTCTCCAGCTCTACCTGGTAGTCGGCACCGTTTACATTCACGGACAGCATCTTGCCTTCGGCTTCACCGACGGTCACATCATAATCTTTGCCGTTGATCTTGAACTTATAATTCTTCATAATTTGGGTAATTTTCTAAAATTCAGGGATTTATCATTCCATCCGGACTCTTTTCGGACGATGGTTACAAAGCCGGGTTCTGCATCGTGCACGGTATCGCTGAGGTACAGGTGCACGGCTGTGGCGATGGCGGCGTAATCCTCACCGGAGAGCTCCATATCCAGGGCCAGGGCAATGGCGGCGGCTACCTCGTCATCGGCAGATGCCTTCCTGGTCTTTTTCGGAAGCTTAATCTTGCCGGAGAAGATGCTGCCGGAGAGGGTGTACACGAAGTACAACACGATGAGGGCGGCAAATACCACGGAGACGCTGATGAGGGTGAGCGTCCAGCCGTGAGGGTCTGTCTGCATCATCCGGTCTCCTCCCGCCGTGAGTACTAGATTAAAGAGGTAGGTTGTCATGTTTCTTGGCGGGAATTTCTTGCCGTTTTCCGGCTAACTGTTCCAGTGCTCGGATTACGCGGAAACGCGTGTTGCGAGGCTCTATCACATCGTCAATATAACCCTTCTGGGCAGCCTGGTAGGGGTTGGAGAAGAGCTCTTCGTATTCTTTCTTCCTGTTTTCGAAGATGGTCCGGGCATTCTCCGGATCTTCTTTCATCTCCTTGTCATAGAGGACGTTCACGGCACCGTCGGCCCCCATCACCGCAATCTGGGCGCTGGGCCAGGCGTAGTTGACGTCTCCCCGCAGCTGCTTGCAGCTCATCACGATGTGGGCGCCGCCGTAGCCCTTCCGGAGGGTAACGGTGACCTTCGGGACGGTGGCTTCACCGTAGGCGTACAGCAGTTTGGCCCCATTGGTGATGATGGCCCCGTATTCCTGCTGCGTGCCGGGAAGGAAGCCCGGTACATCCACCAGGGTTACGAGGGGAATGTTGAAGGCGTCGCAAAAGCGCACGAAGCGGGCGGCTTTCCGGCTGGCATTGATATCCAGGGCACCGGCCAGCACGGCAGGCTGGTTGGCCACGATGCCCACGCTGCGGCCGTTCATATGGGCAAAGCCCACGATGATATTCTTGGCAAACTCCTTGTGAACCTCCAGGAAAGCCCCGTCGTCCACGATGCTTCCGATGACGGCATACATATCGTAGGCCTTGTTGGGATTGTCCGGGACGATGCTGTTGAGGGCATCGTCTACGCGGCCCACCGGATCGGCGGTTTCCCGGAAGGGGGCCGGTTCCAGGTTGTTCTGGGGAAGGAAGGATAGGAGTTTTTGGATGGTCTCGATGGCCTCCTCTTCGCTATCCGCCGCAAAATGCGTGACACCGCTCTTGGAGGCGTGCACGGAAGCGCCGCCCAGCTGCTCCTGGTTCACCACCTCACCGGTTATGCTCTTCACCACGGCCGGGCCGGTGAGAAACATATAAGAGGTGTTTTTTACCATCAGGGTAAAGTCCGTGAGGGCGGGGGAATACACCGCACCGCCGGCGCAGGGACCCATGATGCAGCTGATCTGCGGGATCACTCCGCTGGAAAGGATGTTGCGCTCGAAGATTTCCCCGTAGCCGGCCAGGGCATCGATGCCTTCCTGGATGCGGGCGCCGCCGGAGTCGTTGAGGCCGATGCAGGGAGCTCCGTTTCGAAGGGCCATGTCCTGCACCTTGCAGATCTTCTCGCTCATCGTCTTGGAAAGGGAACCTCCGGTGACGGTGAAATCCTGGGCAAAGACGTATACCAGGCGGCCTCCGATGGTGCCGCAGCCGGTGACTACTCCGTCTCCGTCCGGATGGGATTTTTCCATTCCAAAGTTGGTGCAGCGGTGCTGGACAAACATGTCGTACTCTTCAAAACTACCCGGGTCCAGCAGGAGTTCCAGGCGCTCACGGGCGGTTTTCTTGCCCTTGGCGTGCTGGGCCTCGATGCGCTTTTCTCCTCCTCCCAGGCGCGCTTTCTGGCGTCTTTCCACCAGTTTTTGGATGTTATCTGTCTGAATACTCATTATTTGAATAATTTATCTACTTCTTTCACGGCATCGGGCAGGGCGAAGACGGCCACGCGGTCGTAGGGCTCGATGCGGGTATGTCCCACGGCAATGAAGGTGTCTCCTCCCCGGATGATGCCTCCGATGATGGCATCGGGCGGGAAATCTATGTTCTTGAGGATGTCCCTGGTTACCTTGGATCCGGGGGCGGCCGTGTATTCCAGCACCTCGGCATCCGTTCCGCTCATATACCGCACAGATCTCACCTTGTCCGAAAGGGTGAACTTGTAAATGCGGCTGGCGGTGATCAGTTTCTTGTTCACCACGCTGTCCACGCCCATTTCCTCCGCCAGGCGGATGTAGTCCAGGTTCTCCACCTGGGCAATCACGCGCGGCACGCCCATCTTCTTGGCGGCCACGCAGGTGAGGATGTTCACCTCGTCGTTGCCGGTGACGGCCAGAACCGCCTGGTAGCCCTTGAGGTCTTCTTCCAGCAGGAAGTCTGAATCCCGGGCGTCTCCGCAGGTGACGTTCACTTCGCTGGGAAGGGCGGCCGACAGGGTGCGGCAGCGCTTGGGGTCTATCTCGATGAGCTTGACTTCGTCCAGTTTCTGGGCGGCCAGTCTGCCGGCCACCATGACGCCGATCTCGCTGCCTCCCAGGATCATCACCCGGCGGATCTCTATCTGGTCCTTTCCCACATACTTGATGAGGGTGGACATGGCGTCCCGCAGGCTGATGATATAGAGGTAGTCGTGGTATTTGAAGCCGGTGTCGTAGCTGGGGATGATGGTCTTTCCTCCCCGGGAAATGGCTACGATGCGGAACTCGGCATCTTCCTTCTGCTCTTTCACCTTGTGGGCGAATTCCTTCACGTTCATATCCAGCAGCGGGGAATCGTCGTCCAGCTTGAAGACGGCCAGCTGCAGTTTGCCGCGGGCGAAGTCCATCGAATCCGTAGAGGCGCTGTGGCGCAGCATACCTAGGATTTCGTCGCTGGCGCTCTTTTCGGGGTAGAAGACCAGGTCCAGGCCCATATCCTTGAACAGGAGCTTGTTCTCCGGGGCCAGGTAATTCTCGTCGTCAATACGGGCAATCACGCGCTTGGCACCCAGTTTTTTGGCCAGGAGCGCGCTGACGATGTTGACGCTTTGGTTCTTGAAGGGGTTGACGGCTATGAAAAGGTCTGCCGAGGCGCACCCGGCGTCCCGCAGCAGGCCGATGGAACTGTTGGGCCCCAGGACGGTGGTGACATCCGCCGATGTGGCCAGGGCGCGGATGCGCTCCGGGTCGTCGTCGAGGACGGTGATGTCACTGCCCTCGATGCTCAGCATCTTCGCGAGGTGTGATCCCACTTGTCCGGCGCCTTCTATAATAATCTTCATAGTGCTTTCCCTTTAATCCCACAAAAATACTACTTTTTTCCGAATAGTCCTATCGGCACTATCCAACCGCGGTAGAGTCCTTCGGGCCGACGGGCCTTCTCCAGCATCTCTCCCGGGGTGCGCAGCCTGCGGTATTCCCGGTGCGCCTGCACCACGGCACGGAAAAAACTGCCCTTCCCCTTGAACAGGTATACAAGGGCCGACAGGCCATCCAGGCACATTCTGGTGAGGATTCTCAGGCGTGTCCTGAAGCGGGAGTGCAGGGTGGAAGGCAGGTTGTTCTCCAGCAGAAGGAGGTTGTTCCGGAAATTCAGGCGAAGCTTGAAGGGGGATTCGTTGGGAAGGGTTCCGCCGCCGATGTGGTATACCTTCGACTGGGGAACCACGGTGACTTTCCAGCCCCTCAGCTGCATCTTCCAGCACAGGTCTATCTCCTCCATATGGGCGAAGAAACGCTCGTCCAGGCCTCCGAGAGCCTTCCATACGCTGGCCCTCACCAACAGGCAGGCCCCGCTCACCCAGAGGACGTCGGCGGGCTCATCGTACTGGCCGTGGTCTTTTTCTATCTTCTGCAGGATGCGACCCCGGCAGAAGGGGTATCCGTAGCGGTCCACGAGACCTCCGGCGGCCCCGGCATACTCGAAGGTGTCCCTCTGGTGCCAGGAGAGGAACTTGGGCCCGCAGGCCCCGCACTGCGGGTGCGTGTCCATCCATTCCAGAAGGGGCCGCAGCCAACCCTCCGGTACCTCTATGTCGCTGTTGATGAGGAGGTAATAATCGGCCTCTATCATCTTGAGCGCCCGGTTATACCCGCCGGTGAAGCCGAAGTTCTTCTCCAGCTGGATGACGGGAACCTGGGGAAAATGGCTCTGCAGATACTCCTGGGAGCCGTCTTCCGAGGCATTATCGGCCACATATACTCCGGCATCCAGGCCCTCGCAGGAGGCAAGAAGGCCCGGCAGGAACTGCCGGAGGTAGTCCTTGGTGTTGTAATTGAGTATGACAACCCCTGCTTTCATCAGGCGCTGAAATCTACGTCGGAGAAGGCGAGGGTGGGAACCAGTTTCGACAGGCAGGGACGGGCGTCATCGGCCGCCACTTCCAGATGGTTCCAGAGCGTGAGGAAATTGCCGGTAATGAGCATTTCCCTGACAGGGTGCAGGCGTTTTCCGTCCTTGATGACAAAACCCTCGATGCCGTAGGAGAAGTTGCCGGTGGCGGGGTTGGAATTGCCTCCGTTGAAGCCGGTGACCAGGATGCCGTCCTTCACTTTCTGAAGGACCTCTTCCTGTGTCCTGCAGCCGCCAAAGGGCATTACCTTCACGCGGGTGGCATCTTCTATGGTGGGTTCCATCTCCATCTTCCGGGAGATGTAGGTATTCAGGAAATAGGTTTTGACCACCCCATTTTCAATGACGGGCATCTCCCGGGTGGCTACGCCTTCGCTGTCGAACAGGCGGCAGCCGGTGTCTCCCTTCGTGCGGGGCACATCCAGGATGGTGAGTCCCTGCGGGAAGAGCTGTTTGCCCAGACTGCCGGTGAGGAAAGAGTTCTTCTGTTGCAGGCTGTAGCCGCCAAGGGCGCTCAGAACGGGGGTAACCACCTTGGAAGCGCACTCGCTGTCCAGGATTAAGGTGTATTTTCCGCTGGGAACGCTCTGGGGATTCCGCTGGTCCCGGGCCCTTTCATAGGCTTTTTGGGCGCAGCCCTTCAGCTGAAGGTCTTCGAGGCGGGGGGCGGCGTCCCACCAGTAGCTGGAATAGTGGCGGCCGTCGGCATCTTCCACGGTGGATTCATAGCCAATCTCGAAAGAGGTTTCCGTATGGCGCGCCTCCAGGCCCTGGGAGTCCAGGGTGAGGCTGTCAAAGACGGAATCAGAATATTCGCCTTCCTCGGCAATGAGCCGAGGAAGGCTGAATACATTCGTTTCACTCACTGGGGGCCTAATCCCCCAGACCCCCTGGGTCGCTTCGCTCCGGCTAGATGACTTCTCTGAGTGATAATAACACGAAGCTAAAGCCATTTCCCGGCGGGCTTCGGCGGTAAGGGTCTCGCAGGCGGGGTCGTACAGGCCCAGTTCCTGTCCCGTGACGGCATCCTTGGCCAGCCGCTCCGGGGCGGGGAGGGAGCGGAAGGAATCGGCCTCCAGCATCCCGACGGTGTCCAGGGCTTCCCGGATAAAGGCTTCCAGGCCTTCTTTGTCCAGCCGGTTGGAGGAGAAGGAGCCGAAGCGGCCCTTCGCGAACAGCTGCAGCTGCAGGCTGCGGTCCAGCGCGTGGGAAGTCTTGTCCACTTCTCCGTTCAGGACGCCCACCAGGTTGAGAAGGCTCTTGGTGAGGGTGATTCTGACGGCATCGGCCCCCTGGCTTCTGGCATATTCCAGGCAGTGACGGGCCAGCGCAATTTCCTGCGGGGTAAGTAAAGCTTTTTCCATTCTATTCTCCTCCTACCGTTAATTGGCCGATCAGGACCGTGGGAATGCCGCAGGAAACGGGGACGGACTGCTCTTTCCCGCACGTCCAGGCACCCGGGTCTATGGACAGGTCGTCTGCCACGCCCCGGATATCGGAGAGGGCCTCGGGACCGTTTCCTATGATGTTGATGTCCTTGACGGGCTGGGTGAGGCGGCCGTTTTCAATCAGATAGCCGGACTTGACGTAGAAGGTGAAGTCTCCTTCCCCGATCTGCACCTGGCCGTTGGAGAATTCGTCCACAAAGATGCCCTTGGATACCTCCGAGATGAGGTCCTGGGCCTTGGCGCCGCCGCTTTCCATATAGGTGGAGCGCATCCGGGGAAGGGGAGCGTAGCGGAAGCTTTCCCTTCGGCCGTTGCCGGTGGGCTTCACTCCGTAGTGGGCGGCCGATATGCGGTCGTGCAGGTACGAGGTAAGTACTCCGTCTTCTACCATATACGTCTTCTGGCCGGGGATGCCCTCGTCGTCAAAGTTGAGGGATCCGCGGTTGCCCTCCAGGGTTCCGTCGTCTATGATCTGGATGCCTTTGGGGCAGATCTGTTTGCCCATCTTGTCTGCAAAGATGGAGGTTCCCTTGCGGTTGAAATCGGCCTCGAAGGCGTGGCCCATGGCCTCGTGCAGGAGAATGCCGGAAGCTCCGGCGCCCATTACGACGGGCATCCGGCCGCCTTTCGGGCGTTTGGCGGCAAAGCGGTCGTCTATGCCTTTGACCACATCTTCGGCCATTTCCTTTGCCAGCTTTTCGGAGAGCATTTCGGCCCCGCAGCGGAAACTCCGGGAGGTGGATTTGTTCTCCGTCACTTCTCCCTGGCGGAAGACCACCGAGAGCGAGACGCTGCCCATCGGGCGGGTGTCCCATTTAAGCTCTTTCTGGGAGTTGTACATCAGGATGTCGCTCACCTGGAAGGCGAGGTTCACCATCACTTTCACGATGCGGCTGTCGCGGCTTCTCACATCGGCCTCCAGCTTCTGCAGGAAGGGGAGGAAGGTGCTCATCGGGGTGCCGCGCCAGGGCTGGAGGATGGGGTAGCGGTCTGCGTGGGGGTTGGGTTCCCCGCGGCTGGGATTGCGGGTGCCGTAGGGGCTGACGTCCGTGGGGCCGCAGGCAATCTGCGCCGCCGCCCGGGCCGATGAGAGCATATCCTCCCAGGACGTGCTTTCGGAATACGCGTAACCGGTTTTTTCTCCGCTGAGAACGCGCACACCCACTCCGAAATCTATATGATTACCTCCGGAAGTGACTGCGCCGTCTCTGAGGAGCAGGCTTCCGTAGGTGGTATTTTCAAAGTATAAATCGGCATAGCCCCCTCCGGTGGAAAGGGCTTCGCCTATGAGTTTGTCCAGGGCGGGTACATCCACCTGGAAGATGTTCAGATAATAGTTCTTCTCTCCAATCATTTCTCTTCTTGGTAAGGGACTCCGTCGTGGGCAACCGGGGCTTTGGCTATTTCCCTTGCTATGTATTCCGCTACATCCCTGATGGGAGTATGGCTTTCCGTCTGGTCTGTCACCAGGCTTTTCACCGTGTTGTAGCGTTCCATATCCCGGATCACGAGTCCCTTTTTGGATCCTTCGGCAATCACGTCGAAGGGCGGGTTGGAATTATCGGCCAGAATCCACTTGTCGCAGGTTTGCATATAATCGTGGAACAAGTAGTTCAGGCCCATTGTGTAACGGCGCCGGATGGTTTCCTCCGGGATGTCGTGTCCTCCGGCCTTTACCCGGGCGGCCACGCGCTGCACGGCTATGTCCGGACTGTTGAGCCAGAAATAGAGGACGGTGACATAGTAACCCTTTTCCTGGGCGTTGCGGGTTATCTTCAGCAGGGCGCGCGTGGCCAGGGTGGTTTCTATGCAGAAATCCTCCCGCCGGTCAAACAGGTACTTGACCTTCCGCATCATCAGGCGGCTGGCCGTGATGTATGCGCTTTCCGGCGAGAAAGGTGAAAGGTGTTTGGCAAATTCGTCCGAATTCACGAATTCACTGCAGTCCAGCAGCTCCGGGAGCACGCCGTACGAAGCCGTCGTCTTCCCGGAGCCATTGGGACCGCTTATGATATAAAGTCTTGGCACTAAGTTACTTGTAAGATTATGCCGTGGCTGCTTCCAGTTTCTTCAGCATGGAGAACATCACCAGGCCGGAGATAACGCAGAGGGCCATCAGGACCGTCCAGTTCACCCACAGCGGAACATTGTCCCACAGCATCGAAGGAATGGAGCTGAGGTAGTTGCCGATGGCGGTGGCTGCAAACCACAGACCCATCATCAGGCCCTTGAACTTGGGCGGGGCCACCTTGGACACGAAGGAGATGCCCATCGGGCTCAGAAGCAGCTCGGCGAAGGTGAGGACCAGGTACGTGGAGATGAGGTAGGTGGGAACCACCGGATCCGGGGAAACGCCACCCACGTTCACCAGCTCGGACGGGGCCGGCTGGCCCTTGGAAGCGGCCAGCATGATGAGGTAGCCGAGGGCGGCCACGAACATGCCCAGGCCGATCTTACGGGGTGCGGAAGGCTCCTTGCCCTTGCTGGCCAGGGAAGCGAAGATGGCCATGGAAATGGGCGTGAGGGCCACCACGAAGAAAGGATTGAACTGCTGGAACTGCTGGGGCAGGATGTTGATGACATCGGGCATGCCGGCATACAGCAGATAGGCACCGGCCCACAGGGCCACCGTCACGATCCCGCTGATGGTCTTTCCCTTGGCGGTTTCGGACTGGAAGGTGCTGAAAAGCGTATAGACGGATACGGCGATGAGGGCGAGGGCCCAGATGTTGAAGCCTATCTTGAGCGGACCGGCAACGGTGCTCTGGGTGTAGTCACGGGCGAAGTAGGTGAGCGAGGAACCGTTCTGGTGGAAAGCCATCCAGAAGAAGATGACCACTGCAAACACGAAGATGAGGGCCACGATGCGGTCCTTGGTCTGCTTGGGGGTGAGTTCCTGCACCGGAGCGTTGCTGGCGGCAGCCTGCTTGGCGTTGACGTCGGCGTGCTTGAACCAGCTGCGGCATCCCAGGTAAATGGCGATGGAGATGATCAGGGACACACAGGCCACGGCAAAGCCCAGGTTGTAGGCCGTTGCCAGGTTGTTGATGTAGTACTGGCTGAAGTCCGTGAGGTTCATCGCGGTTACATCGGAGCCGGGCATGGAGGCCTGCAGGGACTGCAGGAGGCTGGTGTCGCTCAGGCTTCCGTTCAGGAACTGATGGGCCAGTGCCGGGATGTCGGCCTTGTAGATGAGGCCGGCCTTGGCCAGGTGGCTGTTGGTGAGGGCGGTGGCGGCGGTAGGAGCGAACATGGCGCCGATGTTGATGGCCATATAGAACAGGGAGAAGGCGCTGTCCCGTTTGGCGGCATACTGGGGGTTGTCGTAGAGGTTACCCACCAGCACCTGCAGGTTGCCCTTGAACAGGCCGGTGCCTACGGCGATCAGAAGGAGGGCGCCGATCATCAGGGTGAGGGCGAAGCCCCTTGCCGCGAAGGCGTCCGTGGGGATGGCCAGGCACAGATAGCCGGCGAACATCACGCAGACGCCGGTGATGACGCACTTGCCGAAGCCGATCTTGTCGGCCAGCCAGCCACCGATCACGGGCATAAAGTAAACAGCCGCCAGGAAGATGGCGTAGAACTGGCCCGCGGCGGCAGCCGAGAAGCCGAATTTGGCCTGCAGGAACAGCAGGAAGATGGCCAGCATGGTGTAGTAGCCGAAGCGCTCACCGGTGTTGGCCAGAGCCAGGGCGAAAAGCCCCTTAGGTTGACCTTTGAACATAGAATATCAGTGTTTGATTATTTGACAGGGATGTTGGCAAGTACCGCCTTGAGGTACTCCCAGGTGCGGGCGACGGAGGCAATGTTCACCTTCTCGTCCGGGCTGTGCGGGTACTTGATGGTGGGGCCGATGGAAACCATCTCCCAGTTGGGATACTTGGCTCCCATGATGGCGCATTCCAGACCTCCGTGGGTGGCCATGATCTTCATCGGCCGGCCATACACTTTCTGGTACTGTTCCATGCAGACCTTGTTGATTTCCGTTCCTAGGCGGGGCGTCCAGCCGGAATAACCTCCCTTGAACTCGATCTTGTCTGCTCCGGCCAGCTCGAAGATGCAGCGCACTCTCTGGGCCAGGGCGGCCTTGGCAGAGTCTACGGCGCTTCGCATCAGGCTGGTAATGGTGATGTTGCCCTTCTCGGTGCGCACGATGGCCATGTTGATGGAGGTTTCCGTGAGGCCATCCATGGTACGGCTCATCCGGATCACGTTGGACGGGCAGGCCAGCAGGGCCTTGACAGCCCGCAGCATCACGCTGTTCTGGATATACTTGGGGGCGGCGGGAACCTTCTCCACGATCAGCTGGGCGGAAGGGTCCGACTCGGCGAATTCGGCCTGGATCTGGGCGAAGGAATTCTCAATGCCCTTGATGACGGCATCCACATTCTCTTCGGGCAGGACCAGCTCCGTCTCGGCCTCGAAGGGGATGGCGTTGCGGAGGCTGCCGCCGGTGAAGCTCACTATCTTGACGCCGAACATCTCCATCATGGGAAGGAGCATGCGGGCCATTACCTTGTTGGCGTTGGCGCGGTACAGGGAGATGTCCATGCCGGAGTGGCCGCCCTGCAGACCCTTGACGGTTACCTTCAGGCCTTTGCTGCCTTCGGGCGTATTGTTCTTGCGGAATTTGAAGCTGGCCTTGACATCCAGGCCGCCGGCGCAGCCTACGCACAGTTCGCCTTCTTCCTCGGAGTCCAGGTTGAGGAGGATGTCTCCCTTCAGCAGGCCGGGAGCCAGGGAATTGGCTCCGTCCATGCCGGTTTCTTCCGTGTAGGTGGCCAGAAGTTCCAGGGGACCGTGCTGGACGGAGGGATCTTCCGCGGCGGCCATCGCCAGGGACAGGCCGATGCCGTTATCGGCCCCGAGGGTGGTGCGGTCTGCCGTCACCCATTCGCCGTCCACGTAGGCGCTGATGGGGTCTTTCAGGAAATCGTGCCCGCTGTCCGAAGTTTTCTGGGGTACCATATCCATATGGCCCTGCAGGATCACTCCTTTGCGGTTCTCCATGCCGGGGGTGGCGGGGACGCGGACAATCACGTTGGCGATGGGACCCTTGCTGTCCTTGATGGTTTCGAAACCATGGGCGATACCCCAGTTATACAAGTGGTCTACTACCTTTTCCTCGTGATAGGAGGGACGCGGAAGCTGGGTGAGAGCATAGAAGTTCTTCCAGACTACCTTGGGTTCAAGTTCTTGAATACTCATTGTTCAGTGTTTTGTTTTATAGTGTTTGTCTATTTCCATCTCTTGTGGGTCCAGAGGTAATTCCAGGGCTGTTCCCGGAGGTCTTCCTCCAAAAGCTCGAAATACCTTTTCATAATGTCCAGGGGCTCCATCTCCCGGGCGTGCTCCGTGATGGGGATGAATTCCCAGGTATAGCCCCCTTCCTCCCGGCAGCGGTACCGCAGGTATACGACGGCCATATCCAGCTTGGACGCCAGGCGGGCGCCGGCCGTCATCACTTTGGTTGGCTGGCCCATGAAGGTGATTTCGCTGCTGCCCTCGGCATAGGGGTACTGGTCTGTGACAAAATTATACAGGAAGCGCTTCTGCTTGTTTTCCAGGACAAAGCGGAGGATGTGCTCCGAATCCACGTAGCCGTGGAATCCCTGGTCCAGCACCGGGGCGGGCCGGTTGTGGGCCATCACGCTTTCCCAAAGGGGGCTGCTGAGGCGGTGGTAGGTGACGGCTATGGCCGATACGTCTACTTCCATCGGCCCGTCGTATCCGTACTGGCCGATGCCTCCGAAGATTTCCCAGTTGCCGCTGTGGGCCTGCAGGACCATGATCTGGGGACAGCGCTTGTAAAGGTCCAGGAATTCCTTCTGGTGGACGATTTCCACCAGGTGGGCCCGGTGCAGGCGCTCCCTTCCCCTGGGACCGCGGCAGGCCCCGAACCAGATGCTTTCCGTAAGGACGGTGGCAAAATGGATGTAGAAGCGTTTGCAGATGGCTTTGAGCTCATCGTACTTCTTTTCCGGGAAGCAGCGGGAGAGATTCACCATCACCACGTCTTCCCGGTAGCCCAGAAGGCTGTGGCAGACCCAGGAAAGGCGCCGGCCCCACCAGCGGTGATACCCCAGGGGAAGGCGGCCGTTCAGGTGCAGAAAACCCTCTACTATGCGTGCTCCTAAAGACATGCTCTGTTTCAATCTTGCAATTTACAAATATAATCAATTTCTCTCTAAAGCCCAAAGGGCCGAAAGATTTGTTTTTCAGGAAAATAATGTCTATATTTGCAGTCCTTTTTGGGCTTCCACTGGTCCCGGAAAGGTTTAAAACATTTATTAACAATTAATTAACAAACAATGGTTAACCAGTACGAAACCGTTTTCATTGCAACTCCCGTTTTGTCTGACACCCAGATGAAGGAAGCGGTTGCCAAGTACGTCAAGCTCATCACGGACAACGGTGGTGAGGTTGTGTACCAGGAGGATTGGGGCCTGCGTCAGCTCGCTTATCCCATCCAGCACAAGACCACAGGTTTTTACTACCTGATCGAGTTCAAGGCGGACGCCCAGTTCGTTGCCACCCTCGAAACCCAGTATCACCGTGACGAGCGTATCATCCGCTTCCTCACTGTCGCCCTCGACAAGGATGCCGTCGCATACGCTGAGAAACGTCGCGCTAACAAGGCTGCCAAGGCTGCTGCTCCCGCTGCCGCCGAAGCTCCCGCTGCTGAATAATTAGGAGGATACAATTATGGCAAACGAAAACAAAGAAATCCGCTATCTGAATCCCCCGACCGTGGAGGTTCGCAAGAAGAAATACTGCCGCTTCAAGAAAGCCGGTATCAAGTATGTAGACTACAAGGACCCTGAGTTCCTCAAGAAGTTCCTCAACGAGCAGGGTAAGATCCTTCCCCGCCGTATCACCGGTACTTCCCTGAAGTTCCAGCGCAAGGTTGCCCAGGCCATCAAGCGGGCCCGCTCCCTCGCTCTCCTTCCGTATGTTACTGACCTCCTTAAATAATCTGCCTTATGGAAATTTTGCTCAAGAAAGATGTAGCCAACCTGGGCTACGCCGGTGAAATTGTAAAGGTTAAGGCCGGTTATGGAATGAACTACCTCATTCCCCAGGGATTTGCCGTATCCGCTACGGAATCCGTGAAGAAGCAGCACGCAGAGACCCTCCGCCAGCGCGCCCACAAAGAGGCCAAGCTGGTGGCCGATGCCGAAGCACTCGCTGCCACCATCAATGCCCAGACCGTTGAGGTGAAGGTGAAGGTTTCCGAGAGCGGCAAGCTCTACGGCAGCGTTACCACCATGGACCTCGCCGAGGCTCTCAACGCCAAGGGTCTGAACATTGACAAGAAGGACATCACCATCCTCGCCGGTGAGGTGAAGGAAGTAGGTGAGTACGAGGCCGCCGTAAAGATCTACAAGGCCATCAAGGGTACCTTCAAGTTCAACGTTGTGGCCGAGTAATCCGGTTACACCCCATTTAAGTGACCTGGGCTTTCCGCCCGGGTCATTTTTTTGTAGTTTACCGTCCCCGGTCTGTGGGTTTTGTGTCCCCGGTCCGTTGGTTTTGCGTCCCCGGTCCGTGTTTTCCCTGCGGACCTGCGACGCTACAAGGCCTGAGTGGCCGAAAAGCGTCCCCGGTCTGTTGGGTTTTGTGTCCCCGGTCCGTTGGTTTTGCGTCCCCGGTCTGTTGGTTTTGCGTCCCCGGTCCGCGTTTTCCCTGCGGACCTGCGACGCTACACGGCCTGAGTGGCCGAAAAGCGTCCCCGGTCCCGGACAAAAGTGCGGACCCGGGACGGTACTTGCCCTGACCAGGGACGCAACCGTCCCGGACCTGCGACGGCACTTGCCCTGACCCGGGACGGTACTTGCCCTGACCTGGGACGCAACTGTCCCTGACCTGCGACGGCACTAACACGACCAGAGACAAGCCCTGGTGGGAGAGCCCGGTAAGAGAGGAATATTATTTGGGTTTTCGGGGGGGATTTGTTAAATTTGGAGGAAATGGCTATTAACCAACCACTCATTAGTTACAACCATCCAGTTATGAATCCAAGATATTTGATTGTCTGTGCCGTATGTGCACTCCTTTTAACCTCCTGCGGCCGGGGGACGGGCATCATCCGCACTCCGGAGCCGAAGCGGCCGGCGGGACAGGAGGATATGATCCGGTTTGCTGCAGAGCCCATTGCCGATGTGGGCATCGGCGTGGTGGGCCTGGGAATGCGAGGGGGAGACGCCGTGCAGCGGCTGAGCCTGGTGCCGGGCTGTCACGTGGCGGCGGTATGCGATGTGGAAACCGACCGGGCCGAAGCCAGCCTGCAGTATCTGGAAGGGAGGGGAGTGCAGGCCTGTGCGTACAGCGGAGAGGAGGAGTCCTACAAGGCCCTGTGTGAGGATCCGGCAGTGGATCTGGTGTACATCTGCACGGACTGGCGGCATCACGTGCCCGTGGCTCTGTATGCGATGGAGCACGGCAAGCACGTGGCCATCGAGGTGCCATCGGCCACCAGCCTTGAGGAGTGCTGGGATTTGGTGAACACCTCCGAGCGCACGCGAAGGCACTGTATGATCCTGGAGAACTGCTGCTACGATTTCTTCGAACTCACGGCCCTCACGATGGCGCAGGCCGGCGTCTTCGGAGAGATTATCCACGCCGAAGGGGCCTACAACCACAACCTGGACCCCTTCTGGAAGGAATACTGGAACAACTGGAGACTGGAGTATAACAGCGGGAACCGGGGAGACCTCTATCCCACCCACGGCTTCGGCCCGGTGTGTCAGGCCCTCGATATCCACCGGGGAGACCGCCTCACCACCCTGGTTTCTATGGACACAGATCCCTTCAACGGCCCCAAGCACGCCCGTGCCGCCGGTATGGAGGGAGACTTTCTGGCCGGAGACGTTACCACCACCCTCCTTCGGACGGAAAAGGGCAAGACCATCCTCCTGGAGCACGACGTGATGACTCCGCGCCCGTACAGTCGGATGTACCAGCTGGTGGGAACGGACGGCTATGCCGAAAAGTACCCCGTCCAGGGCGTCTGCCTTCGGACGGAAGGGGCCGAAAGCGTAGACTATCAGAACCTGGGAGGAGAGAAAACCTATCGGGGAGAAGCCCTGCAGGAGCTTATGGCCCGGTATCCCAGTCCCATCCTGACCCCCGAACTGGAAGCTACCGCCAAGGAAGTGGGCGGCCACGGCGGGATGGATTTCATTATGGACTACCGCCTCATCTACTGCCTGAATAACGGCCTGCCGCTGGATATGGACGTCTACGACCTGGCCGAATGGTGCTGCGTGGCGGAACTCTCCCGCATTTCCATCGAAAACGGCGGTGCGCCCGTAGCCGTTCCGGATTTCACCCGCGGCGCCTGGAACAAAGTGAACGGATTCTCCTATGCATTTGCCAAATAAGTATGAAAGACCCCATCTTCATTGCCAACCAATTTGCCATCAGCGGCAACGTCCGGGAGGTAAAACCCCTGGGCAGCGGCCTCATCAACGACACTTTCCGCGTATACACGGACGGGGCCGATGACTATGTGCTCCAGCGCATCAACAATGCCATTTTCAAGGACGTGGAACTGCTGCAGCACAACATAGACTGCGCCACCGCGCACATCCGGAAAAAAGGCGGATTCACCCTCACTTTCCTGCCCTGCAAAGCCACCGGAAAAACCTACTGGACCGACGGAGAAGCCTACTGGCGGGTATCCGTCTTCATCCGGGACTCCTTCACCTACAATACGGTGAATCCGGAGTACTCCTACTGTGCCGGCAAGGCCTTCGGAGAGTTTGAGGCCATGCTGGCCGATATCCCCGACACCCTGGGAGAGACCATCCCGGATTTTCACAACATGGAACTGAGGGCCCGTCAGCTGCGGGAGGCCGTCCGGGAAGACAAGGCCGGACGCATGGCACAGCCCGAGGTGCAGGCTATTCTGAAGGACCTGCAGCAGTACGAGGAGGAGATGTGCCAGGCCGAAAGGTGGTACCGCGAGGGCAAGCTTCCCAAACGCATCTGCCACTGCGACACCAAGGTGAACAACATGCTCTTTGACAGGGACGGCCATGTGCTCTGTGTCATAGACCTGGATACGCTGATGCCCTCCTTCGTGTTCTCAGACTTCGGAGACTTTATGAGAACCGCCGCAAACACTGTGGCCGAGGACGACCCTGCCATAGAGAAAGTGGCCCTGAGAATGGACATCTTCGAGGCCTTTGCCAGGGGCTATATCGAGGGCGCCACCTTCCTCACCCCCATCGAGAAGGAGAATCTTCCGTACGCCGCCTGCCTCTTCCCGTACATGCAGGCCGTACGTTTCTTTGCGGATTACATTGGCGGAGATACCTATTACAAGATCCAGTATCCGGAGCACAACCTGGTGAGAACCCGTAACCAGGTGGCCCTTTTCCACGCAGCCTATGAGAAGAAGGCTGCCATGAGTAAGTTTATCCAAAGCCTCTGATAACTATGCTGTCCTCCCTCTTTTCTTTAGTCCTCGCCGCCATCATTCACCTGCATCATCTGCAGGTGCCCGTTGTAACCGGCCAGGATGTCGCTGTGGCACAGGTAAACGTTCCTGAAGGCGCCTCCCCGGAATGGAAGGTGACCCTGAAGGGAATCAACAAGGATGCCCTGGACAAGTATTATGTGAAGGACGGTCTTCTCTATGTGAACATCCGGGAAGACCCCGGCCAGAATCTCTCCAAGCCCTTCCGGATTAGGGTGAAAGCCCATGGTTTCCGGGTGGAAGAGACCGGTATCCGGGAGCACCGCCTGGCCCGCCGGGTGCGCTCGGAAGGGGATGCCGGCGTAAAGGCCTACCGCATTCCCGGCCTGGTCACCACCCGGAAAGGAACGCTGGTTGCTGTTTATGACATCCGGCACAACAGCTCCTTCGACCTCCAGGAAGACATCGACGTGGGCGTCAGCCGCTCTACGGACGGAGGCCGCACCTGGGGGCCGATGATCGTGGCCATGGATATGGGGGAGTGGGGAGGAAAACCCAACAAGGAGAACGGCATCGGCGATCCCTGTATCCTGCTGGATGAAACCACGGGAGACCTGCTTCTTTTTGCCACCTGGGCGCATGGCATCCCGGCCGGAAAACACGCCTGGTTTGCCGCCGGAAGCGGTTTCGAACCGGAAACCACCCCGCAGTTGATGATGTGCCGCTCCAAGGACGACGGACTCACCTGGAGCCAGCCTGTCAGCATTACAAAACAGGTCAAACAGGAAGACTGGAACTTCAGTTTCCAGGGCCCCGGACGCGCCATCACGATGAGTGACGGCACCCTGGTGGTTCCGTTCCAGCACCAGGAGCCCGAGCCGGACCGCACGCCTGCCGCCGGCATCATCTACTCCAGGGACCACGGCGAAACCTGGCACGTGCACAACGCCGCCAAGATGAACACCACCGAGAGTCAGGTGGTGGAAGTGGAACCGGGCGTCCTGATGCTCAACATGAGAGACAATGCCAAAACCGGCCGCGCCGTCTATACCACCACAGATATGGGCATCACCTGGCAGGTGCATCCTTCGGACAAGAAGCTGGTGGAACCCGTCTGCATGGCCAGCCTCATCAAAGCGGGCCGCCTGCTGCTGTTCTCCAATCCGGCCGATGCGAAGGAGCGGAAAAACATCACCATCCAGATCAGTGAGGACGGTGGTCTCACCTGGACGCGGAAGATCCTCCTGGATGAAGGCATAGGCTGGGGCTATTCCTGCCTGACCATGATAGACAGCAAAACCGTAGGCATCCTCTACGAGAGTTCCCAGGCCCACATGACCTTCCAGGCGGTGCGGCTGAAAGACATCAGATAAGAAAGAACCCCCGGCCAGGCCGAGGGTTCTTCTTATTCCTTGTTGGACGGCTTCTGGGGCTCGTCTCCGTGGGAGTCTTTGTACTTGAAGCGGCGGATCTTCTGGGTGGCCGTCTTCTCGAAGGGTTCCTTCATGGCGTCTACCTCTCCAATCTTGGAGTTCTTGCCGACGGTCTTGTTCACCCAGTCCAAAACGGCTTTCTTGCGGGCCTCCAGCTCCTCGAACCACTTGTCCTCGGTGGCCTGGTCCCAGTCGATGGCGTTGTCCTGGAACTTCACCAGGGCCACCAGCTTGCCGTCTCTTTCCATCACCAGGGATTCTTCCACCCCTTCGATGTTGTTGATAACCTGCTCAATCTCCTCCGGGTAGATGTTCTCTCCGGAAGGGCCCAGGATGGTGTTGTTCAGACGGCCCTTAATGTAGTAGAGGCCATTCTCGTCCACCGTGGCGATGTCGTTGGTGTGGAACCAGCCTTCATCGTCCAGCACCTGCAGCGTGCGCTCCGGGTCTTTGTAATAGCCCAGCATCACGTTGTCTCCGCGCACCACAATCTCTCCTTCGCCGTTGGCGGGGTTCACATTGTCCAGGCGGATGTCCACCTTATAGGTGGCCGGGCCGATGGAGCCCAGGTGCTTTTTCTTGTTGACCATCACGTTGCACACCAGCGGTGCGGTCTCCGTAAGACCATAGCCCACGGCGTAGGGGAAGTTGCAGTCTATGAGGAACTTCTCTACGGCCGGATCCAGCTTGGCGCCGCCGACGCCGAAGAAGGTGAGCTTGCCGCCGAAGGAACTGACCATCCTGCGGCCGATGAACCAGTGCAGGATGTGCGGGATCCTTTTTTCGGCCCAGGAGAGCACGCGGCTCTTCTGGATGGTGGGCCATACGCTGTTTTTGACCACCTTCTCGATGATAAGCGGTACCGAGCACACGATGGTGGGCTTGATCTTTTTCATGGCCCCCAGCAGGATGGTGGGAGTGGGAGGCTTGGGCAGCGTATAGCAGGTGGCGCCCACATAGAAGGAGTAGAGCGTGGAAAGGCTCATCTCGTAGGTGTGGGCGGCCGGAAGTATGCTGAGGAAACGGTCTGTCTTGAAAGCCGGCTTGGCCTTGAAGGCGGCGGCGAGGTTGCTGGACAGGTTGCGGTGGCTCAGCATCACGCCCTTGGCCTTTCCGGTGGTGCCGGAGGTGTAGATGATGCAGGCCAGATCGTCCGGCTCGGGGGCTTTCACCCAGCCGTTGCACTTGAAGTCCTCCTTGTTTTTCTTGATGAACTCCAGGGTTTCTATGTCGATGATGAGGGTGAGCTTCTCCCGGCATTCTTCGCTGAGCTTGGGCATCATCCTCTGGGAGATGAACAGTACCTTGGATTCCGAGTGGTTGAGGATGTTGGTGAGCTCTGTCTCGGAACTGTCCGGAAGGATGGGAACGGCCACGCGTCCGAATGCCGTAGCAGAGAAGAAAGCGACTACCCAGTTGGGCATATTCTGGGAGAAGATGGCTACGCGGTCTCCGTGCTTGATGCCGAAGCGCGTCATCCTCAGGGAAAGCTGGTTCACCTTGCGGCGGAATTCCTCGTAGGTGTACTTCTGCCCGCCGTCTACATACTGATAAGCGGTTCTTTTGGCAAAAGTGGTGGTGGCGTAGTCAAAGACCTTGTGCAGGGTGGTGCAGGTCTGCTCGCGGTGGCGATACTTGCGCCAGGCCTTGTAGGGGCTCTTGATTTTTTTGGCCATAGGTAATAGTACTAACTAACTGATTTATTCGGATTTGGGAGCATCCGGCACCGCAAACTGATCTTTGTGGAAACCCTGGATGCCCATGGGACGATAATGGTCGTAGATGCGGAGCATGTCGGCCTTAGGGTCATCGGTGAGCTCAAAACGCTCTCCTACGCTGATGCGCTTGCGGCCCCAGTCGTAATAGCCCAGGTATACCGTGGCTCCGGTTTCCTTGGCGATGAGGTGGTAACCGTTCTTCCAGCGCTTGACAAGTGCGCGGGAACCTTCCGGGGCCAGGGCCAGGTGGAACTCGTCCACGCCTTCCATGACCTCGATGAGGCTCTTGACCGTGGTGGCGGGGCTGGAAAGGTCTGTAGGAACGGCGCCGCAGGCCTTCAGGATAGGGCCGAGGGGCCAGAAGAAGAAGCTCTTCTTAACCATAATGTGGGCCACCTTTCCAAACTGGGTGTAGAAAAGATAGCTTACTAGGAAATCCCACACGGTGGTGTGGGGGACTCCCAGCACGATGGCCTTGGGTTCCGTCATAGGACCTCCCACGCTTTCCCAACCCATCTTGCGCAGCCACCAGCCGCAGAATCTGGCCCAGCGGGGGCCGACCGTAGTTTTCAGTTTTTTAGCCATAGGTTCAGATATTTACGTCTTCCAGTTCTTTTTCGCTTCTGAGGTTGTCCATAATGAAGTGCTGGCGCTCATAGGTATTGATGCCCATATAGAACTCCATAATGGTGGAGATAGACTCTTCATCCGATAACTTAACGGTATCCAGCTTCATGTTCTCTCCGATGAAATCCACGAACTCGTCCGAGGAGATTTCTCCAAGGCCCTTGAACCGGGTTATTTCCACGCCGCTCTTGAGCTCTTTCACGGCCTTGTCCCGCTCTTCGATGGAGTAGCAGTAGCGGCGCATTTTCTTGTTGTGTACACGGAAAAGGGGCGTCTGCAGGATGTATACATGACCGCGGCGGATGAGCTCCGGGTAATACTTCATAATAAAGGTAAGGACCAGCATGCGGATGTGCATGCCGTCATCATCGGCATCGGTGGCTACGATGATGTTGTTGTAGCGCAGGTCTTCCAGGTCTTCCTCCACGCCGAGGGCGTTGATCAGGAGGTTGAGTTCCTCGTTTTCGGCCACCCTCTTGCGGCTTTCCTTGAAGCAGTTGATGGGCTTGCCCCTCAGGGAGAAGACCGCCTGGGTGTTGGCATCCCTCACCTTGGTGATGGTACCGGAGGCGGAGTCTCCCTCCGTGATGAAGATGGAGGTCTTTTCCCGCAGGTCTTCCATTCCCTTGGGGAATTTGTTGTCACTGAAGTGGTATCGGCAGTCCCTGAGCTTGCGGTTGTAAACGGCCGTTTTCTTGGCCCTCTCGCGGGATTTTTTCTGTACGCCGGCAATTTCTTCCCTTTCGGCCTGGGAGGCCTTGATCTTATCCTCAATGGTGGGGACTATGTCCATATGCATATGGAGATAGTCGTTCAGGTTCTTGGTGACAAAGTCGTTGACGTAGGTGCGGATGGTGGGACCGCGGTCTACGGAAGAGGTGCCGTCCGCTCCTTTCACCTGCTTTTCCCACATATAGGTGGATCCCAGCTTGGTTTTGGTCTGGCCTTCGAAGATGGGCTCCTGGATCTGGATGGAAATGGCGCCTACGATGCCCTGGCGGATGTCCTCGGGCTTGTAGTCCTTCTTGAAAAAGTCCTTGAAGGTTTTGGCGATGGCTTCGCGGTATGCAGCCAGGTGGGTGCCGCCGTCGCGGGTGTTCTGGCCGTTGACGAAGGTGGCGATGTTTTCCCCGTAGCTGTTGCCGTGGGTGAGCACGATCTCGATGTCTTCCCCTTCCAGGTGGATGAGCGGATACAGGGGCGTCTCGCTCATATTCTCGTTCACCAGGTCCAGCAGGCCGTTTTCGCTCTTGTAGGCTACTCCGTTGAGGTTGAGCGTGAGACCTTTCTTGAGGTATGAGTAGTTCTTGACCATGCTTTCCACATATTCCATATGGAAAGAGAAGTCGTTGAACATTTCCTCGTCCGGGGTGAAGCGGATGAAGGTTCCGTTTTTCTCATTGGAAGGGACGATGGCACTTTCCAGCAGGATGCCGCGGCTGAAGCGGGCATAGGAGCACTGGCCTTCGCGGTAGGAGGCGACATAGAAATCCACCGACATCGCGTTCACGGCCTTGGTACCCACGCCGTTCATACCTACGCTCTTTTTGAAGTTGGTGTCGTCGAACTTTCCTCCGGTATTGAGCTTGGATGTGGCATCCACTACCTTGTTCAGGGGAATGCCGCGGCCGAAGTCCCGCACGCTCACCGTCTTGTCCTCAATGGTGATGTCTATGCGCTTGCCGAAGCCCATCGAGAATTCGTCGATGGAGTTGTCCACGATCTCCTTCAAAAGCACGTAGATGCCATCTCCCTGGCGGTCTCCGTTTCCCAGGCGGCCGATGTACATGCCGGCGCGGCGCCGGATATGTTCATTCCATTCCAGGGTTTGGATGGAATCGTCGTTGTAGGTGGTATTTACTATTTCTGCCATACGTCTCAATTAACCTACAAATGTAGTAAAAAAAGGCAAAAGTGACAAGCAAAAGAAAGGCCGCGCACCTTGGCGCAGCCTTTATTGCTGACAGTTTTCTGCGGTTTTTTAAGCCTCAGAGATAGCTTCGTTGGGGCAGGTTCCCTCGCAAGCGCCGCAATCGATGCACTCGTCGGGATTGATCTGGTAAGAGGCATCACCGGCGGTGATGGCGCCCACAGGGCAAACTTCTGCACAGGAGCCGCAGGAAACGCAGAGCTCGGGGTTGATGATTCTAGGCATAGTCTTATTCTTTTATTGTTGTTGTGTTGTTTTCCTAAGACGCGAAGATAGGCATTAAATTTGAATTTCAAAAGAACTGTAACTAACTTTGTAGGTATGAAAGCTATGTTTTGGACCCTACTTGCAGCTGCCGGCATTGCGTCCTGTGGCTCCAGGAATGCAAATAGCGCGCCAGTGGTACAGCTGGTGGCCGCAGAAGACCCTCAGACCCCTCAGACGGTACTATTCGATAAGACCGTGCACGATTTCGGAGACGTAAGTATCACGGACGGCCCGCTTTCCTGCACCTTTACCCTCACCAATAAGGGCAGTGAGCCCATCAGCATCTACGAAGTAGTTTCTTCCTGCGGCTGTACGGACGTCACCTGGACCAAGGGAACCATCGCTCCCGGACAGAGCGGCTCCATATCGGCCACCTATAAAAACGAGGACGGCCCCCTTCCCTTCGACAAAACCCTCACCGTCTACATTTCCGGCGTCAAAAGGCCGGTGGTGCTGCGCCTGAGGGGTGTGGTGCACGAGAAAAAGAAATCCCTGAGCCAGCTCTACGGAGACCAGAAGCTCGGGGATTTTGGTCTGAAAGCGCGCCAGTACAAAACCGGCACCCTTCGGCAGGGCCAGTCTGTGAGTGAGACGGCGACGGTGGCAAACCTCGGGAAAAAGCCCCTGCAGGTGAGCTGGACGGATATTTCCCCCCAGCTTACCGTATCTGTGGATCCCAATCCCATCCCCTCCGGCAGCACCGCCACGCTCAGTTTTACCATCCGGGCGGACAGCACCCTCTGGGGCAAAACGGTCTATTCCGCCACGCCCGTCCTTAACGGGAAGAAGGCCGATGCCCCGCTGGAAGTATCGGCCTATACGCAGGAGAATTTCACCTCCTGGAGCGAGGGCAAGCGGGAGGCAGCCGCCCTTCCCGTCTTTGACGCCAGCACCGTGAACATCGGCATCGTGCCGCAGGGAAAGGCCCTCGAGGTCACTTTTACCTGCACCAACAAGGGGAAGGTTCCTTTCCATATTTACAAGGCCGATGTGGAAGACCCTGCGCTGAAGGCCGTCAGCCTTCCGGACGTATCGCCCGGCAAAAAGGCCGATATGCATTTCACCCTTGATACGGGCGCCCTTCCAAAGGGAGAAAACGTGATAATGATTTCCCTTACCACCAATTCTCCGCTAAGGCCGGTAGTCAATCTGTTTGTGGCCGGCGAGGTGAGATAAAAAAAAGAGCTGCACTTTTGGCGTGCAGCTCTTTTTGTAAGTGCGGGAGCTTATTCGGCCTCGGCGGTGTTGGCGGGTTTCATCACGACCTCGATGAAGTTGCCCTGGGAGAGCATCTCCTGCATCAGGGAAGTGATGTCTTCCTTGGTGAGGTTGTTGATGGCCTTCTCGTATTCTGCATCGCGGTCTACACCGTAGGTGTTGAAGATCTCGATGCTGCTACGCCACCAGCTGTTGTTCTGACGGTTCTCGGGCAGGTTCTTCTGGAGGTTGAGCTTGGCCATGGAGAGTTCTTCGTCGGTGGGGCCGTTCTGGGCCAGGTCCTTGAAGCCCTGGATGGCGATGGCGCGGAGCTTGTCGCAGAGGGCGGGCTTGCAGTCCCAGCCTACGAGGAACATACCGGTCTGTTTGGGACGGCGGGAGAGGCTGCCCTGGGTGCTGGCGCCATAGGTGCCGCCTTCCTCTTCACGCAGGGAGTTGGTGTAGTGCATATCGAGGATGTAGGAAATGGCATCCATAGCGGCGTCCTTGGTGTAGCTGAACGGAGTGTCCAGGCTGTACACCTGATAGACGGTGCTCTTGGGAGTCTGCATATCTACCTCGATCACTTTCTCAATCTGACCCTTGACAATGTCGATGTTGTTGTCCACCCACTTCAGAGGCTTCTTGCCCTTCGGCAGGGAACCGATGTATTTCTCGATGACGGGCTTGATGGTCTCGGGATTCACATCACCTACGATGACCATCGTGGCACCGGCAGCATTGGCGAAGAGTTTCTTCCAGTTCTTCTCCACTACAGACAGGCTGGCCTTGTCCAGAACTTCCTGGGAGATCATCTGGCGGCGGGGGTTGTTGCCGTAGAGGGTGCTGTACAGCTGGGTCTGGAACTTGTAGTTGGGCTGGTTCACCAGGTTGGGCAGGATAGCGGTAATCTGGTCAAGACCGTTCTGCCACTCCTCGGGATCGAAGCGGGGATCCGTCCAGTAGAGGTACAGGAGCTGCATGGCCGTCTCGAAGTCCTTCACGGTGCTGCGGCCGTTGATGCCGTTCTCCAGCTCGTCGAAGTAAGGACGTACGCTGAGGCTCTTGCCGGTGAGCATCTTGGTGACGGTGGTGCCGGAGAAGGCCGATACACCGCTGTTGCCCTGGAACAGGCTGAACACGTTGCTGTCGAAGGAAGGGAGGTCTTCGTTGGAAACCAGGGACAGACCGCCGTCCTTGACGATATTGAACAGGATCTGGTCTTTCTGGAGATCCGTGGGATAGACAATCACCCTGACACCGTTGGCGAGGGTCCACTCGGCGGCGCCGTAGATGGTGGTACCCACCTTGGAGATCTTGGCGCCCTTGAGCTTGGCGGGATCCAGGAAGGCTTCCGGAATCTCCTCACCGGCGGGGGCGGCGATATCGGAGGCTTCCACCTCCTTCATCACCTGGAGCAGCTGCTCGGCGGCGGGGGTGGCGATGCCTTCCTTCTGGGGACCGCTGTAAATCACTACCAGGTTGTTCTCTCCGTTCCAGAGAGACTTGGCGGCCTGGCTGATGAGGGTGGCGTTGAGCTGACCCATCATCATCTGGACAAACTCCAGTTCGTCCTTGGGCTCTACCAGCGGCTGCTTGTCAAAGAAGTGGCTGATGACAGGGCTGATGAACTCCGCGTTCTGGCGGGTTTCGGCGCGGTTGACGCGGTTCTCGTACATGGAGATGATATCGGCCTTGGCGCGCTTGAATTCGTCCTCGGTGATACCGTATTTCTGGAGACGGACCAGTTCCGTGTAGAAGGCCTTGAAGCCTTCCAGGATGTTGTCCTCGCGGAGGGAAACATCTCCCATGACGGCGTCGATGTCCTCATAGATGAGGGAAGATACGTAGAAGCTGCCGTTCAGATACGGGGAACCGGGCTTGGAGGTGATGTCGTTGAAACGCTCGTACATAACCTGGCTCAGGATGCCCTTGAGGAGTTCGGTGACCTGACCGGAGTAGGTGGCGTTGAGAGATTCGGGAGCAGCGGCGCTGTGCCAGATGAGCTCGATGCTGGGGCTGGTGGTCTCGGGATCCGTGACAATGCCTACGCGGGCCTCGGCGTGGTCTGCAATCTCCTGGATGGGCTTCTTGACGGGATTCTCCTTGACGGGAATGGCGCCGAAAATTTCTTTAATCTTGGCCTCGGTGCGGGCTACGTCCACGTCACCGACTACGATCACGGCCTGGTTTCCGGGGTGATACCAGGTGTGGTAGAACTCCACGAGGCTCTCGGGCTTGAAAGTTTCCAGGTGCTCCTGCGTGCCGATGAGGGTGCAGGAAGCCAGCTTGCTGTCCGGGCCGAAGTAGTAGGGGAGGGAAGCCTCCATGCTGCGCCAGCTGGCGTTGCGGCGGGTGCGGCGCTCCTCGATGATAACGCCCCGCTCGGCATCAATCTCGGCGGGCTGGTTGAGCACATAGTGGGAATAGTCTGCCAGGATCATCAGGCAGGAGTCCACTACGGTCTCCCGCTGCACGGGGATGTTGTTGAGCATATACTGGGTTTCCTCGAAACCGGTGGATGCATTGATGTTGCGGCCGAATTCGGCACCGATGGAGCGGAGGTAATCCAGGATGGCTTTACCGGGGAAATGCTCCGTACCGTTGAAGCACATGTGCTCCAGGAAGTGAGCCAGGCCGTCCTGGGCGGGGTATTCTTCCTCGATGGCACCTACATTGGTGGCGAGGTAGAATTCTGCCCGTCCCTTGGGAAGTTCGTTGTGGCGGATAAAGTAAGTAAGACCGTTGTCCAGATGTCCTACGGTGTAGGCCTCTGAAACCGGAATCTGGGGCATCTGGGCAATCATTGCTTCCAGCTGCTCGCGGGTGGGCTGCTGGGCCAGCGCCAGGGTGGCGGACAGGGCCAGCGTACCGAGAGTAAGTAAGAATTTTTTCATCTTAAAACTATTGGTTAATGATAAGAACTTTCGCTTTTTCTATGTGTATTAGTTTAATAGTACACCGCAAAGGTAGAAACATTTTTTTATTTTCAAAACAAAAATAAGTATTTTTGCTAAGAAATACATCAAAAAAATATGTTGGAAGACAGCAAAATCCGGGCCTTCCTGGAAGTGGAGAAGGAACGGAACTTTACCAAGGCCGCCAGAAACCTGGGAATTACCCAGCCGGCCGTCAGTTCACAGATTGCCGCCCTGGAGGATGCCCTGGGCCTGGAGCTCTTCCAGAGGGGGAGGGAAGTGCGCCTCACCCCCTCCGGAGAAATTTTCCTGGGATATGCCCGGAAAATTCAGCAGGCATACGATTTAACCAACAATGCCTTTGGCAGTGTATTTGGCAAATGAAGTTTTTTTGCTAAATTTGCAGTCCTTTTACGGGATGCCCCTGTAGTTTAAAGGATAGAATAACGGATTCCGGTTCCGTTGGTCCCGGTTCGATTCCGAGCGGGGGTACAAGTAAAGAGGTTGTAAGTCGCTGATAATTAGCAATTTACAGCCTCTTTCTTTTGTCTTTATAGCCCAAATTTGCTACCTATTTGCAACCTTTGCCCCCTTTTTAGGGCGTTCCCCCGAACCATCGCGGCCCAGGGGAACAAAGGATTATTAAACAATTTGCATTGTTTCTGCAAACCTACAAAGAATCTGCGAGAAATCCAAACATTGCGGGGGATATTGCCACCCCGGGGGCATAGCATACAAGTAGCATACATATACAAGGAATAATGTTTGAAAAAGTTTTGGAAAAAATCTGGAAAGAATCGGGCGCAAAAGATAGCATACAACCAACGGAACGGGCCAAAGATAGCCGGGGACGGAAAGGCCGCCGGATCAAAGCGGAACGGCCCGCAATCGGCAAGGACTGAAAGCGCATCCCGTCCAGGCGTAGGGGGGTGGGGAAAGTCTGGCCCGCGCAAGGGGCGGGAGTGAGTCCGCCCAAAAATTTTTTTTAGTTTTTTAGGTAGTATAAGCCTTTGGGCTTGCCCCTGGAGGGCGCGCCGGGGCGTTTCCCTCCGTGTCTGGCTTTAAGTTAGAATTTAAGTCCATTTGTTAATATCATTGTTGAAACCCCGCACGGGAGGCCCTGAAAATCTGGCTGGAAATGGAGTCCAACGCGCGCGCGGGCGCAAAGCCGGGGGATGAGTCCGCAAAAAGTAACAATTATGTTACATCTATAAGTCAAAAATTCATTTTCTTTCGTGTAACTTTTGCCAAATATAAGCCGTTAATAGTCTGCAAGTAAGCCCGCCTTTTATATAATAAAAGGCTATATATCACACTATTACGCCAAAATTTTACTCAATAAAGATTTGGAACTATTCGAAGTTAGCATCTATCTTTGTGCGAAATCTTTGAGTTGTGTTTTGTAGCCCCTTTTGTAAGGTGCCGCCAAGCGCGGAACGCTTGAAACATTATTCCAAATTCTATGGAAAACAACTCTATCCAGAAAGGTAACACCGCCGGGATGGTGGTTTACCAATTGACCGAGGCCCAGATTCAGGAACTCGCCGCCTCCATTGCCAGGGAGGTTGTCAATGCCCAGGGCGCAAAGCCCGCCGTTCTCCCCGCCGGGGACTCCCAGCCCGTTTGGATCAGTCGCGAGGACGCCGCAAAGAAAATCGGCATTTCCCTTGCGAGTCTTCACGGCCTTATGAACAAGGGCGCAATTGTCTTTCAAAAGTCCGGCCGCCGTACATTGATTAACGCCGCGGATTTGATGGAAAAACTCGCCTCTGGCAAACTTGCCAAATACAAACGGATGCAGTAACCCCGTGGGCTATGAACACCAATGAAAAAAGGCCCGCAGTTGCAGGCCCTTTCAACTCTCCAGATTCTACCGCGCTTGTACTCAATTTCGACGAGTGCAAAGTTAGCGATAAATCCGAGAATGTGCAAGCCCCTTGCGGGCGTTGCCCCAGGTTTACCCGGTGCGGCTATCCGCTTTGGTGCGAATGTGGAAACTATATCCTTTGGAGGAAAGCAAATGCTAACACTTGAAACAAAGCTCAAAGAATTGGGCCTCCAGGCGGGCGAAATATTCAAAGATAGATTCGTTTTCTATCGCTCGTTTGCCGATCAACTTGAACGCCTTTCAGACAAGCCCGAAATAGTAGTCGCTTTGGTGCGTGCAACATACCGCTACGGCCTTGATATGCAAGAGCCGGATTTCGGGGGCGATGTGGTATTAGAGGCCCTTTTCGCGCCCATTAAGGCGCAATTGGATGCCAATTGGGTGCGTACCTTGAACGGCACAAATGGCAAAGAATATGGGATTAAGGGAGGCCGCCCGACCGGGGATAAAAAAACCACCAAAACCCCACCCGAACCCCAAGAAAACCCCACCGAACCCCCTAATATAAAAGGAAATATAAAAGGAAAAGGAAAAGACAATGGGAATATAGAGGGTATGGGAGAAGAAAACCAAAAACAAGCTCTTTCGCCTCCGGCGTATCCTTATGCCCCCCAAACTGCGTTTGGTTCCCCCCAGGCTTCGCCCGGGCTACCTTTTGATTTCTTTTCTTTTGATGACGAGTTGTCAAAACTTGAAAAAGAGTATAAAGAGCAAGGTTTTCCCACTTTCCGCGAGGTTTACGACTATATCGTGAAACTCAAACCGCCCCAGGGAAAGAAACTGAATCCATCGCGGCTTAAATCCTTATGGGTGCGAATCACCGAAAAGGGGTGGTGCTACCCGGACAAAAGAAGTAGGATATATCCCGAAAGCTGGCAAACGAAATTCAAGAAAGAATCTACTACTTTTTATGATTTCGACCATTGACAAAATGCCCCTGGATGCCTTGATAGAATTGCGGAACGATTGCGATATATTCTTGCAGAAATACGCCCTCTTTCCGCAGTTTGAAAAGGCGCGTTTGGCCCTCATTGCCGTTTATCCGTCAATTCTGGAACGCATAGCAAAGATGGAGGCCGAGGCCAGACCGCAAGCCCAGGGGCTTTTATTTTGACATAATTAACTCAATTTCAACAAATTATGCTTACTTACTCTACAATCATTGAAAAGGACGGAAAAACCGCCCTCTTTGCTGAAACCGAATTTCAGCGCAAAGTGTCTTTAACTGAAAAAAGTTGACTCCTAAACAAAGAGTTAACAATGTTAGTTTATCAAACAGAGAAAAGGGAGAAATATTACGATCAAGTGATTGA
>ONWU01000025.1 GCA_900321655.1 uncultured Bacteroidales bacterium | reverse complement strand
TTCAGTTCTTCCGATGATAGAGAGAACCCGATTTCGCCGATAAGGATGTTTATTCTGGAAGCAACCTTGTCAGCCTCCTCCGAGAGCGAGTCCTTCTCCCTGTCCTCCTTGACATCGTAGTATGTGTCAATCAGATCCTTTGCCTCGTAGGCCGATATCTTACCCTCAATGTTATCTGAGGCAACCTTGTCCAGATAATCTGAAGTTTTCAGTCCATCGACGTCCTGTAGCCCCTTTGCTGCTTGCCAGTTGGCGTACCTCCTGCTTTTATCCGGCTCTTGCTGGTGGATATACTGATAATCGTCCATAATCCTGACTGCTTTCCTGCAAAACTACAAACTTTGAGCGACACTTCCAAGCCATGTCGCTCAAAAATGTCGCTCAAAAGTGCGGGCAATGGGACAACTATCGAACCATTTTTGAGGACTTATTTGCCGCTTTGACAGAAAAATGGCATCCTGTGCGTTCTGTATGTCGACGCGGCGGGCTATGGGGCAAAAACTGCAGATTCTATTGCCGCATTGACTTTAAATCGGCTTCTGGTGTATTCTGGCTGTCAACGTGGCAAAGTGAGTGCAAAGATTCCGGAGGGCGAAGCCCGACAAGGGGGTGTAAAACGCAGTGGAGTTCCTTCGCCAAACGGAACGAAAAGAGCCGCCTAAAAAGGCGGCCTTTGAGTGGAGTGCGGGGTTGTTAACTTATATCGAACTTTTTTAGAGGACCTTGATGATGTATATCTATTTGGTGTTTAGATGGTTGATATTGACTCACTGATCAACGCTTTGACATCCGGCCAACTAACCTCTTCAAACATGTCGGGCATAGGATCGGCCTCAGCGTCCTCAAAGTAAGATAAACTTTTAATGGCAATGAATAGGGAGCCATCAGGATACTTTTGGAGGTAAAGATCCAGGATATCTTTCAGAGAATATTGTTTCAGAAGGGAATACAAGTCGATGAAATCTTTCTTCGTTCCGCGGCCGATGATGGCTGCAACTTTCATCGCTGCAATGTCTTTTACCCCGGCAAGTCGAATGCCGTTTTCTTCTATCGGAGTATCAATCCAGTCATACTTGTAATTGACGATATCAACTTTAACGCCGTCAATCAAATAAATATGGATGTTCTTGGACTCCTTGACAACGGAGACCTGATGATACTCACGCAAATAATCCTGAAGCTCATCTGGCGTTTCGGGAACTGTTCCGAAGAAGTCAAGATCCACCGATCTGCGATGCCCCAGTTGCAATGCTAATGCAGTGCCGCCAACTAGACGACACTCTTTCAGTAAATCCAAAGTCTGCAGTTTTTTCAGAAGTTGGAATGTTGCGGGATAGATTGTCTGGTATTGTAGCATCGGAACTGTTCAATGGGGGTTCTGGAAACGGTGCTGATAAAAGAAAGAGCTTTTGCATCGAGTGTCCTCAGTTTTTTGGCCGTGTTTACTATACTATCAAGGCCATAATAGGCGAGCAGGTGCTTCCAGTCCTCATATTGGCCGTATTCCAATACTCTTTGGACAATGTATGGAGCATTGGCATACTCTTTGGACAATGTATGGAGCATTGGCAACAGGATCAATAGAAGACCGGTCCACATCCCAGAAGATGTAGTCCGAAAAGCCCTGTATGCACTCTTGCTTTGACATATCCATGCAAATATACAAAAAAGGCACAAAAAAACTCCCCGTTAGAGGGAGTTTCGTGCGGGTGAAGGGACTCGAACCCATACGCATTGCTGCACCAGATCCTAAGTCTGGGTTGTCTACCAATTCCAACACACCCGCATTGGGATTGCAAAGGTACTAATTTTTTGTGAATTCCACACAGGCCCAGTCTTCGCGGAGGGACTGGCCCGCATAAACCAGCCCCAGGGCCTCGGCGGCCTCCCGGATGGCGGGCACATCGGCCCCGTAGAAGCCGCTCAGGAGCAGATGGCCCCCGCGGCGGAGCGAGCGGCAGTAGGTGGGAAGATCCTGCAGGATGATGTTGCGGTGGATGTTGGCGAGGAGCACGTCATACGTTCCCATCTGCAGCAGGGAAGCGTCTCCGCAGGCGGTTTCTACGCGGGTTCCCACCTTGTTCCAGCGGCAGTTGCCCCAGGCCGATCGGGCGGCCACGGCATCGATATCCACGGCAAATACCTTGCGGGCCCTCATCTTGGCGGCGAGGATGGCGAGGATAGCCGTTCCGCAGCCCATGTCCACCACCGACCGGCCCCGGATAAACTCTTCCAGGCCCAGCATCCTCTGCATCATCATATAAGTAGTATGGTGATAGCCGGTGCCAAAGGCCATCCGGGGGTCTATCCAGATGTTAAACCGGGTGCGGGGAACATCCGTATTGAACTTGGCCTTAACCGTCACTTTTCCGTCCACCACAATGGGCTGGAAGTCCTGTTCCCACAACCGGTTCCAGTTCTGTCCTTGCACCAGCGTGGCCGTAAAGCCTGCGGCTGCGGGGTATCCGCTCAGTACCACCTTCACGTCGGAAGGCCTGTACTCTTCTTTCTGGATATAGCACTTAAGGTAAGGCTCCTCGGTTACGAAGGAGTCGAAGGGAAGGTCTGAGAGCTCGGCGGTGAGAATCTCCGCCATTTGATCGCTGAAAGGCTCCAGCTTCACGCTTACTTCAATATATTCTTCACTGTTCATCGGCCATTTCTTTCTGTATAATGATGATTTCCTGCCGGAGGGCTTCCCGGCGGCTGGTTACGGTCTTGGACACCTCTTCCACCAGGGTGGAGAGCTTTTCGGATTCGGGGGCCTTTTCCTCTTCCACAGGGGGCTCCTCCAGGGCGGTGAGGGCCGATACGGAAGTGGCGGCGCTGCGGTTTCTTTCCAGGGCCTGGTCTATGCCCACGTCGAAAATATTGTGGATGGTGCCCACCAGGTTGTATTTGACACTGTTGATCTGCTGGGTATAGGCCGGAACATTGGCGCTGAGGTACCTGGGTTTGGCCAGTTTGTAGTGGACGTGGTCAAAGTCTTCTCCATAGGCGTTGAGGCCGAACTTGAGGATGAGAGGAGATTTGAGAACGGACAGGTGGTAGAGGAATTCCCGGCTCAGGTGCTGCATACCGGAGGCCGCCAGTTGATAGCGGTCCACTTCCATCACGAAGGGGAAGATTTCCAGCACGTTGTCGTGCACTATGCCGGCTACGGACATCTTGTCTATGCGGGCCTGTGAGCGGTTCTTGAATTTGAGGAGGTTGGCAATCTTGCTGAGTTCCTCGCTCTGGTTGAGGCCCAGGTCCTTGCCGGAAATGTTCAGCGTGCCGTCCACGGAAGGCAGCACCACCTGCATCAGGGTGTCCAGGTCTGTGGTGACGGCCAGCTCGCAGTCCAGGTCTCCTTCGAAGGTGGTCAGGAGCGGCATCAGGGTGTCTACGGCCGGGAACAGGGTTATCACTTTCTCGGCGGTGATATTGACCAGGTTGAGGTCGAAGCCGGCTTTGATGTCTTCCTGGGAGCGGGTGCTGTAGAAGCCCTCGAAGTACATATCTCCCATATTGGTGGCGGCCAGGGCGTTGGTAATCTGCAGCGTGCGGTTGCGCATGGCGATATCGGCCGCTGCCCAGCTCACCTGCAGGCTGTCGTACTGGATGCCGGCGGCCTCCAGGCTGAAATTCACGTCCAGGTTGGAGGGAATCACCAGCAGGCGGTTGCCGGTGTTCTGGGGCTGCTTTTCCTGCTCCTCGTGGGGCTTATGGGCCGAATAAGAGGCAAAGGCCTGCAGAAGCTGGTTGGCGTTGATGAAGTCGGAACTGATATCGGCCTTGAGCTTCAGCAGACTGTGCCCGCTGCCCAGAAGAGCCCTCCTCAGACCGGTCAGCCGGGCGCGGGCCGAAAGATCCGAATCTCCGGCCTTCAACTGGATGCTTTGCAGGGTGAGGGTGTCTGCATCAAAATGACCTTTCGCCTGTGAAACGCGGGTGAGGAGCGGGAAGGCCGCCAGTCTCAGAAGGCCCTCTTCCAGGCTCAGGTTCCCTTCCACCTTCCACTTCCGGAGGTAGTCTCTCAAGCTGCCGGAGATGCTGATATTCACGTCTTTATCGGCCCAGGTTTGCTCTCTTTCCTTCTGGAGACGCTCCATTCGCGCGTGCCTCAGGAGGGAATCCCGGGGAATGGCGGGATATACGCGCTGAAGGGAATCCAGCAGGTGATTCAACCGGCCGGTATTGGGCGTCCGGGGGGTATAGCGGAGGGCCGATACATCGAAGTGGAACTGCTCCAGCCCCGCCTGGTCTTCTCCCAGGCTGGCCACCAGGTTGCCGCTGCGGGAGCGAAGGCTGAGCCGCGGCGTCGGGCGCTGCTGCGTGGCGGGCTCTATGCGGAAGGTTTCCAGATTGTCCTGCAGGGCCACATCCATTCCGTCGGAATCCCTCATCTGCAGGCTTCCTACTTTCAGAATGCCCATCAGGGGGGTGATGTCCTTGCTTCCTTTAAGGATTTCGGCCGAATTCTGGGCTTTCAGCGCTACGTTTCCGCCGCGGACAAACATGTCCCGGTAGGTTACGTCCAGAGAGTCTATATCGGCCTCCAGGGACAGGATGCGCGTTCCTTTTTTGAGGGTGTTATCCAGGGTGTTCCCCTTGGTCTGGAGATTCAGAAGAAGGGTGGGAATGTGGGCCGACAAGGAGTCCGGCCCGTCCTGGATGTCCATCTGGCGGGCTTCCAGGTTGGCCGTAATGGAGGCATCCCCGATGCGGGCCATATTCAGCTGGGACAGCCGGGCTTCCCCCTGGATGTCTGCCCTCAGGGCACCGGTTCCCAGAATACCCATTTCGCGGGTAAAGGCGTGGGTGAGCGAGTCTATGCGCGCCTGCAGCCGGCTGTCCAGCCGGATGAGAGGGTCTTTTCCCAGCACATCCCTGGCGCTGGCCGATGCCTCCAGCTGGGCTCCGACGATGTCCAGGAAGAGGGTTTTCACCTGGCAGTCCACTTCCTTCAGGTCGTCTGTGGAAACGAGGGCATCCAGCGCCAGGGTACCCTTTCGGCCCAGGCCTTCGTATAAGAGATAAGAGCGGGGAATCTGCACCCGGGCGTCTATGGAAGGCATCTGGCCTTTCCCGTACCGGCCTTTGGCGCGGGCGTCCAGGCTGAGCACCGCATCGGTGGAAATTTTCCTTAAGATGGTGAAATGGTCTTTCCATTCCCGGGCCAACTGGTCCAGGGAACACTTGTCAATGGAGGCCACGACGTCCAGGTCTGTCATTCCGTCCCGGTGCCGGAAAATCTGGGCTGTGCCGGTGAGGGTAAGGGCCGATACATTCAGGTTGAGCCGATTTAGGAGAAGTTCCAGCTCTCCGGCTTCGTGCTCCGGCACCGCCAGCTCCGTTTCCAGGTGGATGGGGAGGCGTACCCGGCCCAGGGACCCCGACCACAGGCTAGCGCGGGCATCGGCCTGAAGGGTGAAAAGCCGGTCTTTGGCCGTGCCGCGAAGACGGTCCAGGCGAAGGGCCAGGGTGTCTGAAGGCAGCCGACCCGAGACGCGGAGAGAGTCTATGGAAAGGGCTGTATGGGAGCGGTGCGGATCCCGGGTTTCCAGATGGCCGTCCAGGGACAGTTCCTGCATGGTGAACATTCCGTGCAGGGTGTCTTTGGGGTTGGTGAAAACCAGGATGGGACGGTCTGTGAGAAGGATTTTGTCCAAGATGATGTCTGGCAGCGGCTTGCTGTCCTTGGCCGTGGTATCTTCCTTATTTCCCAGGGGCAGGATGTCCCAGTTGGCGGCGGTGGAATCGAAATAATGGGCAAAGATGCGGGGACGCAGCAGTTCCAGTTTGCGGACGTGGACGGTGCGGTTCCCCAGAAGGGCCATATAGTTAACCGAGAGGCTTAGCCGGCGGAAGGAGGCCAGCGTATCTACGGGTTCCTCTTTTCCGCATCCCATTCTTGTCAGGTTAAAGCGCCGGCTGGCCTGGACCGGATACAGGGTATCGTAGCGGGCGTACCTCTGGTGGGGATACGTTATGGAAAAATCCCGGGCGTCTATGTTGAGGTACGGAAAACTCTTGATGACGTGGGCGCGGACCTCCCGGAAAGAGACTTCTCCTTCCACAAAATCTTTTGCCACATCGTTGACAATGCCTGTAAGGACGGAAGGCCTCAGCAGAATCTGCAGGGCCACCAGCAGCACCAGTACCACTCCGGACAGGACCAGCAGGCTATTCCGTATGAACTTCCAGGCTTTCATCCGGCTTTAATCCAGGCAGCGCACGGCGTACGCCACTTCTTCCAGCAGCCATTTGGGCGTGGAGGTGGCTCCGCACACTCCTACGCTTTGCCCGCTCCGGAACCAGCCGGCTTCAATCTGAGCGGCGGAGTTCACCAGGTATGTGCGGGGATTCACGCTGCGGCAGAGGTCGCTGAGGACCTTCCCGTTGGAAGAGGATTTGCCGGCGACAAACAGGATGACATCGTGCGTTTGGGCAAACTGGGCCAGCTTTTCGTGGCGGGAGGCCACCTGGGCGCAGATGGTATTGTGAACGGTGAGCCGGGCTCCCCGCTGCCGCAGCACATCACAGATCTCCTGGTATTCCCGGGGGCTCTTGGTGGTTTGGGAGAAGATTTCTATGGGTTGGGAAAAATCCAGCTGCCCCATCGTCTCTTCCAGCATCTTCCGGTTTTCCACCACCAGGGCATCTCCTTCTACCTGGCCCAGCAGGCCCAGAACTTCTGCATGACCCACCCGGCCGAAGATGATCACCTGGCCGCGGGCGCCGTCCTGGTGCAGGCGGGCGTAGGCTTCCCGGATACTTCTTTGCAGCTGCAGTACCACCGGGCAGGAGCAGTCTATAACCTTCAGCTGGCGCTCCCGGGCCGATTGGTAAGTGGCCGGAGGTTCTCCGTGGGCCCGGATGAGGACGGCTTCTCCTTCCGGCACTTCCTGCAGGCTGCCTACGGTGACCAGGCCCCGCTGCTGAAGGCGGCTCAGTTCCGCTTCGTTGTGGACGATGGCTCCCAGCGAATACAGCCGGTCTCCCATGGCGAGGAAATCCTCTGCGTGCGTGATGGCACGGATCACTCCTCCGCAGAAACCGGAACCGGGATCTATTTCTACTTTCAGCATGACAGTCCGGGACTTTCCAGAATGGCAAATTTACCTTGCAACAGACCCATAACCCATACCAACTCTTCGTGGAGGGTCATATGGGTGTTGTCCAGGACATAGGCATCCGCCGCCTGGCGAAGCGGGGATGTTTCCCGGTGGGAATCCCTGTAGTCGCGGTCCTTGAGGTTTTCCAGAACCTCCTCCAGGGTGGTTTTCTCTCCCTTGAGGAGCAGTTCCTCATAGCGGCGCTGTGCGCGTACGGCGGCATCGGCCGTCATAAAGATCTTGAGCTGGGCGTCGGGGAAAACGGTGGTGCCGATGTCCCGGCCGTCCATAATGACGCGGCCCCCGGCGGCAAAGGCGTGCAGGCGCTCGTCCACCCAGGCCCTCACCTGGGCGATGGCGCTGACCGGAGACACGTACTGGGACACCTCCCAGCCGCGAATCTCCTTCTCTATGCAGCGGTCTCCCAGGTACAGGCGGGTGGCGCCTTCCTCCTGGCGGAAATTCAGCTGCAGCGGGCCCATCACTTCCAGCGTACGGGCTTGGTCTATCTTTCCATCCCGGATGGTGCCGGCCTCCAGGCCCGCCAGCGTGACGCCGCGGTACATGGCGCCGCTGTCCAGGTACAGGAATCCGTACTCTGCGGCCACCATTTTGGCGAAGGTGCTTTTTCCGGTGGAAGAATAACCGTCTATGGCGATGATGATGTCTGGGATGCGGTTCATAGTTTTAATTGTCTTGTCTACAAATTTAGAATAAATTTGCGATATTTGCATATTATAATTCCACTGACTGATGAAGATTCTGATTGTAGACGACGAAAGGGCCATCCGCTACTCCCTGAAGGAAATCCTGGAGATGGAGGGCTATCAGGTAGAGACGGCCGAAAACGGACGGGAAGGCCTTCAGAAGGCCGAAAAAGAAAAATACGACGCCATATTCTGCGACATCAAAATGCCCGAAATGGACGGCACGGAGATGCTCTCAAAAGTAATAGAGGAGGGGATTGAAAGCCCGGTGGTGATGGTGTCCGGGCACGCGGATATTTCCACCGCCGTGGAGTGCATCAAAAAGGGTGCTTTCGACTTCATAGAGAAGCCGCTGGATCTGAACCGCATCCTCATCACCCTGAAAAATGCTACGGACAAGGCTTCCCTGGTGAAGGAAACCAAAATCCTCAAAAAGAAGATTTACGGCCGGGAGATGGTGGGCCAGTCAGAACCCATCGGCCACCTGAAGGACATGATCCAGAAAGTGGCTCCCACCCAGGCCAGCGTGCTCATTACCGGCCCCAACGGATCCGGTAAGGAACTGGTGGCCCAAAGCATCTACCAGCTTTCTCAGCGTTCCCAGATGCCTTTTGTGGAGGTGAACTGCGCTGCCATCCCTTCGGAGCTCATAGACAGCGAACTCTTCGGCCACAAGAAGGGGTCTTTCACATCGGCCATCCGGGACCACAAAGGCAAATTCGAGCAGGCCGACGGCGGCACCATCTTCCTGGACGAGATTGGAGATATGTCCCTGGCGGCCCAGGCCAAGGTGCTGCGCGTGCTGCAGGAAAGAAAGCTCACTCCGGTGGGAGGGGACAAGGAGATTACCGTGGACGTGCGCGTGATTGCCGCCACCAACAAGAACCTGCAGGAAGAGATTGCGAAGGGCAATTTCCGCGAAGACCTCTATCACCGCCTCAGCGTGATTGTCCTCAAGGTGCCCGCCCTGGACGACAGGAAGGACGATATCCCGCTTCTTATCAACTACTTCTGCGGCAGCATCTGCGCCGAAAGCGGAAAGCCCGTGAGGGAATTCGCCCCCGAGGCCCTCTCGCTCCTGAAGGAACGTTCCTGGCCCGGGAATATACGAGAACTGCGCAATGTCGTGGAGCGTCTCCTCATTTTGGGAGGCAGTCCCGTCACTGCGCAGGATGTGAAAGATTACGCGTTCTGATTACTTCACGCGCTGGCCGTAAGAGCGGTCCGTGGTATTTACCGTAATGATTTCTCCGGTCTCGATGAACAGAGGGACCATGATCTTGGCACCGGTCTCCAGGGTAACTTCCTTCAGAGCACTGGTGGAAGCGGTGTTACCCTTCACGGCGGGCTCGGAATAGGTAACCTCAAGGGTTACGTAGGTGGGAAGCTCGCAGGTGAGGCAGCGCTCCTCGGGTTCGGTCATGAACATCATCTCCACGTGCTGACCTTCTTTCATCAGGTCTGCGTTGTCTACGACGTCGTGGGGGAGGGTAATCTGCTCGTAGGTTTCTTCGTGCATGAAGTTGAAGGCCTCACCGTCGTCATAGAGGAACTGGTAGGGGCGGCGCTCCACGGTGATGGTGTCCAGCTTCACACCGGCGGTGAAGGTGTTCTCCAGGATGCGGCCGTTCTCCAGGTTGCGCAGTTTGGTCTTGACAAAGGCAGGGCCCTTGCCGGGTTTTACGTGCTGGAAGTACACAACGGCGCAGGGTTTGCCGTTGAACATGATGTACATTCCGTTCTTCAGATCAGCAGTTGTTGCCATAAATAGGTATTTTTAGTTAATCATTAATTCTAAATAGCCCACAAAATTAACTATTTGTCCCTTTTCCTGCAAATTTTAATTACGCTTTGGGAAGTTTCACGGTAAAGCAGGCCCCGCCCAGGGTGAAGGAGCGGGAGTAGGAGATGGTGCCGCCGCAGTGCTCCACGATTCGTTTGCAGATGGCCAGGCCCAGGCCGCTGCCGCTGGTCTTGGTGGTGAAGTCCGGGGTGAAGATCTTGTCCTGGTTCTGCTCGGAAACACCGGGGCCGTTGTCTTCCACCACCACGTCGTAGAAGCCGTCTTCGGCGGCATTGCGCACGAAAACCAGCAGGCGCCGCTCTCCGGCGACATCATCCACCGCCTGGATGGCATTGGTGATGAGGTTCACCACCACGCGGGTGAGCTGGGGACGGGGAGCATTCACGAAAGCCCCTTCCAGGCCGAAGTATTCTATGCTTACATCGTCCCGTGAGTCGAAGAGATCCACCTCCTGGCGCACCAGGGCGTCCAGGTCTATCCTTTCGGCCTTCTGGTCGTACATCTTGGCGAAGGTGGAGAACTGGTCGGCCGAATCGGCCAGCAGGTCTACGTGATACAGGACGGTGGAAGCCACCTCGTCAAAGCGCTCCTGCCAGGCGGGGTTGCCGGAGGCTTTCATCCTCATCAGCATCTGGAGCTGCAGTTTGATGGGCGTGAGAGGATTCTTCAGATCGTGCGCCACCCTTCGGGCCATATCCGTCCAGGCCTTGTCCCTTTCCACCTGCGCCAGGCGGCGGGAACTTTCTCCCAGCACCTGCACCATCCGATTGTAGGCCTCTACCAGCGGGGTAATCTCGTCGTCCCCGTCGTATACCAGGGGCTCCAGGTGGTCCACGTCGCTCACCGTCATCTTGCGGCTGAGGGCCGTCAGGGGACGGAACAGGCGGCTGATCATCACGAAGGTGATGAAGCGGGAAATGAGCAGCAGCAGAAGGAAGATGGTGATGACCGTGGCCACGTGCAGGATAACCTCCGTCTCGAAGTCCTGCGAGGACTCCGTGAAGGGGGAGGATACGATGGCTATCATATTGCCGCTGCTGTTGAATACAGGGGCGTACAAGGCGTAGAAACTGCGGCGGCTCACCCTTTCCCGCTGCATGTAGAAGCGTTTGTGGGCGTACCGGATGTTGTTGAAGGCGTGGTCGTCCAGGCGATGGCCCAGGATCATGCGGTCGTACACTTCGGGCGTGGTGCTCATCACCACGCGGCCGGCTATGTCAAACAGGGTGATGTCGCAGCGGAGGTTGTTGCCCACGCCCTCCACGGCGGCCAGGTTCTGGGTGGTGGTGAGCTGCTCGGTGTTTTCTACCAGGCGCAGATGCTCCTGCAACATGCTCTGAAGGGCATTGATGCGGGAGGTCATGATGCTGTTCATGTCGGAGCTGTTGCGCTTGTAAACAAACCACACGCTGAACACGGCCATGGCTACCAGCGTTACCAGCAGGGAAGTGTACACGACCAGGGAAATGCGGCTCTGGAAGTAACGTCGGCCCGTGGTGTTTCTCTTTCTCCAGGAAATCCAGGTGAGGAGGCCGAAGGCCAGGATGGCGAAGAGGAAGGCCTCCACCACATAGTACAGCCACTCCGTCTGGGGACGGGAGATGATGATGACTTCTTCCTCGGAAACATTGCGGACAAAGTGGCACCAGCCTTCCAGGTCCACGTGACCGCTTTTGTGCTGCAGGGCCAGCCGTTTCAGTTTGCCCGAATAGACGGTGGGATACGCGTAGGTGCCCTTGTACTGCACCAGTTTTTCCGTATTGTATTTGGCCCAGGAATAGACGGAGGGGAGGGTTATCCGGCCCGGATCCGAGATGCCCAGCAGACTGAGGTACCCCCTGTCTTCCCGGTTGTGCTTGGATTCCACGCTGATGAGCACCAGGCTGGATCCGTTTCCTTCTACATAATAGGAGAAAAGGCCGGTGTAGGAGGTGCGCCCTCCTCCCAGGCTGCTGTAGAAGAAATGGGAATTGTCTCCCAGCCGGGTGCCGCTTCGGATGCGCTCCTGGAAGAGGGCATTGATGCTGGAGTTGGCCCCGGGGAGCACGACGGTGATGTCGTAGTCCTGGGAGATGCGGCTCATAAAGGCGCTGGTGAGGCGGCTTCGGATGATATCGGCACTGCCGTTGATGGCCGAAAGGGCCCCGATCATCGGGTCTGAGGCAATGGCTCCTTCTACGCTCCGCAGCTGGATTTCCAGGGCGATATCCCGGTCCATCGCCAGGCGGGCCGCCCAGACATCAATTCTCTTCTGCTCCTTGCTGAAGCCCAGGGTAGAGGAGGCCACTACAAAGTATACGCCGATGCAGACGGCATACAAAAGCCGCCCGGCAGGGGTGAACATATCGTAGCGGATGCCCACAAGCGACCGGACAAAGGGCGAGAGGATTTGCAGCAGTACAGGAATGGTGATGGACAGCAGCAGGAAGGACAGGTATACCAGGGCGGTGAAGCGGGTGAGCAGAAATACCTTATATAATTCCAGGTTGATGCTGGAATTGATGAGGATACTCTTGAAAGTAAGGTGCAGGTACGTGACGATGGCGGCCAGCAGAAGGCACAGAACGGCGGAAAGCACCCATTGCAGGGGGCGGGAGTTCTGTCGGCTCAGCTGCTTGAGGAGGGTCCAGCGCACGAGGAACAGGTCCATCACCACCAGGTTGATGGCCAGGTTCAGCAGGATGACGGCGCCCAGGGAATACAGCAGGGGACCGTCTGCATACAGGAGGGGAGAGAACAGCTGCGTGTCCTGGAACAGGTGCGGCCCCCGTACATACAGCCAGGCCAGGACCGCCAGCTGGCACGCGAGAATGCCCAGCAGCCAGGGGATGGTGGGGTGCGCGCTCAGAAGAAGGATCAGACCGGCCAGGAAGAGGCCGACAGCCACCCACAGAAGGGCCGAATGCGTTCCCGAAGGTTCTGCCAGGGTTTCATCGGCCAGCATGAAAAGAGGCTTTCCCTGGATGCAGACAGGGGCGCCGGTGCCCGTGGAAAGGGGCCTTACGCTGTATCTTTCATTGACGCGGAAATGGCGGTTCACGCCTCCCTGCGCTCCGGCACTGAGCTCATTCACTATCTCCAGACCGGCCACCACCTTGCAGTCTGTGCCTTCCACGGCTTTCACCAGGAACCATTTGGGGCCGAAATTGGCGAAACCGGGCTGGGAGGAGGCGTCACTCAGGGGCGAGGCCAGCGAGGTTCGGGCATCTCCGAGCCGCTGCACCAGCGTGCGGATGTGGATGTCGTCGTTTCTCAGGGGGAACTGGTTGGCCCAGCTCTGGAGGGAATCCTCCACGTAGCGGTATACCACCATGTCTTCCGGCAGGCCCGGAAGATCCAGCCAGGCGGTGGGGTCTTCCTGCAGGGCCTGGTTGATATAGGCATCCAGCAGGGCCATCCTCACTTCCACCTTTCGGCTCATTTCCCGGGCGGCGGAAGTAACGTCCGACCTTCCGGTTCCCACCAGGGCCGATATAATATAGGTAACCACGGCCGCCACCATCAGCGCTGCCGCCAGAGATTGCCGTATGAGCCGTTTTCTATTCATGGTGATAGGGTTCTCCCTTCAGGATGGTGAAAGCCCGGTACAGTTGCTCCGCAAAAATCGTGCGAACCATCTGGTGGGAAAACGTCATCCGGGAGAGGGAAATCTTCTCGTTGGAGCGCCCGTAGACGGCGTCTGAGAAGCCGTACGCGCCGCCGATCACAAAGACCAGGCTCTTGGCCCCGCGGGAGAGGAGCTTTTGCAGGTGGTCTGCAAATTCCAGCGAGCGGTACTCGTGGCCGTGTTCGTCCAGCAGGACCAGGATGTCCTGCGGGCCCACCAGCCGGAGGATGAGTTCTCCCTCTTTTTCCTTGATCTGGGCCTGGGTGAGGGCCGATACTTTCTTGAGTTCCGGAATCTCCATTACGGTAAAGGGCACATAGTGGCGCAGCCGGGAACCGTACAGGTCCAGGCCTTCTTTTACCCACTTGACGTCTGTCTTTCCTACCGTAATGAGTTTAATTTCCATATCTGCACAAATGTAGCGATTCGGCGCGGAATTTGCAAGCATACAGGCCGATGTCCAAACTTCTGCATACGGTTACCGTAACGGTTGCGCTGCTGTTGTGTCTGAGCGCCGCCGCGCAGTCCCAGTTTGTATCCACTTCCATTCCGCGCACCCAGCCGCAGGGAGAATTCTCCGTGTTTTCCTCCATCACCAAGTATCTGGCAGCCGGAGACGTGGTGTCTCTTTCCAGCTGGTTTGCAGACAATCTGGACGTAACCGTCCTGTCCACGTCCCGCAACTGTTCCAAGAAACAGGCACGGGAAATCCTCCGCAGTTTCTTCGCCTCCAACACGCCCCGTTCCTTCCAGGTGACGCACCGGGCCTCGGAGGCCAACAAGAAATACCTCATCGGCCTGCTGAATGCCGGAGGAGAACTTTTCCAGGTTACCATTTATGCCACTTCCAACGGGCAAGATACCTACCGGATCCAGCAGTTGAGTATCTCCCGGCAGGCGGCCGCCTATTAAAGTAGGTTTAAAAAGTATCACTTTATGGCAAAAGTCCTACGTGAGACACCTCCTATTACGGACAAGGACTGCTTTTATATTGTAGAGCGTCACAAGAGCGAATTCCTTTACCCCATCCACTCGCACCAGGAGTTCGAACTCAACTTCGTGGAGCACGGCACGGGTGTGCATCGCGTGGTGGGGGACAGCATAGAAGAAATAGGAGCATACGATCTGGTCCTGGTTACCGGAAACGGTTTGGAACACGCATGGCAACAGGGAAACTGCATGGAGCCGGACGTGCGGGAAATTACCATCCAGTTCTCGGATTCCCTGCTGGACGAAAGACTGCTGGACCGCACCCAGTTCGCTTCCATCCGGAAGATGTTTCAAAAAGCAAAACTGGGTGTTGCATTTTCCATGACGGCCATCATGCGGGTATACAATTACCTGGACGGGCTGGCCAGGATGGAAGACCGTTTTGAACAGTTCCTGGTGATGCTCAAGATCTTCTATGAGCTGTCGCAGGACAAGGATGCCCGGACGCTGGCTTCCTCTTCTTTTGCCGATGTCAGGGCAGACCGGGAAAGCCGGCGGATAGCCAAGGTTAAGGAATACATTTCCAACCATTATGCGGAAGATCTTCGTCTGGAAGACCTGGCCGCCCTGGTGGGAATGGTACCCAGCGCCTTCAGCCGTTTTTTCAAGCAGCATACCACCCGCACCCTGTCCAATTATATCATTGATATCCGCCTGGGAAACGCCGCCCGTCTGCTGGTAGATACCACCACCAGCATCTCGGAAATCTGCTATGCGTGCGGTTTTAACAACCTGTCCAATTTCAACCGCATTTTCAAATCCCGTCGTGGTTACACGCCCCGGGATTTCAGAGCCCTGTTCACCAAGAACCGGGTATACGTGTAATCCTCGGATAAGAGGATTGTCAAAATAGTATCATATTTGGTTATTTTTACATTTTTTGTGCTGACGTATAAAGTGTAATTTTGCACTGTAACACTATTTATGTCGGCCAACATAATGAAAATAACACCAAAATTGGCAGGATGGGCCTTCGCGGCCCTGGTTGCCCTCAGTTGTTCCCAAAAAGCATCTTTTGTCACCGTGCAGGACGGTCAGTTCATGCGTGGGGGTAAGCCTTATACTTATATCGGCACCAATTTCTGGTATGGCCCCATCCTGGCGTCAGACACGGAAAGCGGTGATTTCGGGCGTCTTACCATGGAACTGGATACCCTCAAGGCCCTCGGCCTCACCAATCTTCGCGTGCTGGTGGGCGCCCAGGGAGCGGATGGCGTCTTCTCCCGCGTGGAACCCACCCTGGAGAAAGAACCCGGCGTATACGACGAAGCCCTGCTGGTGGGCCTGGACCGTTTCCTGGTAGAACTGGGCAAAAGGGATATGCAGGCCGTCCTTTATCTGAACAACTCCTGGGAATGGAGCGGCGGCTATGGCCAGTATATGGAATGGGCTACCGGTGAGAAAGCCCTCATTCCCCTTATTGATGGGTATGTTCCCTTTATGCAGCAGATGGCCCGCTTCCAAACCTGCGCCCCGGCCCAGGAACTTTTCTACAACCATGTGAAAGCCATTGTGGGCCGCACCAACAGCCTCACCGGCAAGCCTTACAATGAGGACCCCGCCATCTTTGCCTGGCAGATCGGCAACGAGCCCCGCTGCTTCTCTTCGGAAAAAGAGGTACAGGACGGCTTCATCGGCTGGCTCACGGAAACAGCCCGTATCATCAAGCAGCTGGATCCCAATCACCTGCTTTCTACCGGTAGCGAGGGCGTCTGGGGCTGCGAGATGAGCGAAGAACTGCTGGAGCGGGTATGCCGCATCCCCGGCGTGGATTATATGACCATTCATATCTGGCCCTATAACTGGAGCTGGGCCAGGGCCGAAAGCCTCACGGAAGATCTTCCTTCGGCCATCGAAAAGACGGGAGAGTATATCGGCCTGCATCACCGGCTGGCCGGCAAACTGGGACAGCCCGTCGTGCTGGAAGAATTCGGCTTCCCCCGGGACGGCTTCAGCCCTTCCCGCGAAGCCTCCACGCGTGCGCGCGATACCTATTATGCATATGTGTTCTCCCAGGTGGGCGCTATGCTCCAGGGTGTCAATTTCTGGGGCTGGAGCGGTTTTGCCGATCCCGTCCACACCCAGTGGGAGCACGGAGACCCTTACACCGGAGACCCGGCCCAGGAGGCCCAGGGTCTGAATGGTGTATACATCACGGACTATACCATAGATGTTATCAAGGAAGCTATATCAAATCTAAACCAATAATTAATCATTAACCAACAAATCAAGTAGCATGAAACAAAAATTTGTGACCTTCATGCTGGCGCTCCTCGCCACCACCGCCCTGTTCGCACAGAACAAGGTGACGGGTAAGGTTTCTGACGACCAGGGACCGGCGATCGGAGTCAGTGTCATGGAGAAGGGCACCAACAATGGTGTCATCACAGACATGGATGGAAACTACGTGATCACGGTGAAGCCCGGCGCTACGCTCGTGTTCTCTTCCATCGGCTATGCAAACCAGGAGATCGTTGTGGGCAGTCAGTCTGTCATCAACGTCCTTCTGAAAGAGGATGCCGAATTCCTCGACGAAGTTGTCGTCGTGGGTTACGGTACTATGAAAAGGAGTGACCTCTCCGGTTCTTCCGTCTCTATGAAGGAAGAAGACCTGAAGGGCTCCATCATCACCAACCTGGACCAGTCCCTGCAGGGCCGTGCAGCCGGTGTTACCGCTGTACAGACTTCCGGTGCTCCTGGTTCCAGCTCCTCCATCCGCGTTCGTGGTCAGGCCACCGTCAACGCCAACGCCGAACCTCTGTATGTGATTGACGGCGTGATCGTTCAGGGTGGTGGCAACTCCGGTGCAGACTTCGGTCTGGGAGATGCCCTGGGTAACGGTAGAGTATCTACCATCTCCCCGCTGTCCACCATCAACCCGGCCGATATCGTGAGCATGGAAATCCTCAAGGATGCCTCTGCTACCGCTATCTATGGTGCCCAGGGTGCCAACGGTGTCGTCCTCATTACCACCAAGCACGGTAAGGCCGGAGACGCCAAGTTCTCCTATGACGGTATGGTGGCCGTGTCCCGCCAGAACAGCCGCATCGATATGATGAACCTGCGCCAGTTCGCCGAGTACTACAACGATATGGTTGCTCTCGGTGAGGTGGAGGCCAATCCCCTTTATACAGATCCTTCCATCCTGGGCAAGGGTACCAACTGGCAGGACGAGGTGTTCCGCACCGCCATCCAGCACCAGCATCAGGTAAGCGCCCAGGGCGGTTCCGAGAAGGTGCAGTACTATGTGTCCGGTTCCTATATGAACCAGGAAGGTACCATCATCGGTTCCAACTTCAACCGTCTGAGCTTCCGTACCAACCTGGACGCCCAGCTCAAGGAATGGTTCAAACTGGGTGTGAATGCCACTTATGCAGTCACCAACGATAACCTGAAACTGGCCGACGGTCAGGAAGGTGTTATCTTCTACTCCCTGTCCTCCCTGCCGGACATCCCGGTTTACGACCTGGACGGCAATTATTCCACGGTAGTTCGTGAAGGCTACAGCACCAAGAATCCGGTGGCCCTGGCTATGTACAATGAGAATACCCTGAAGCGTCAGAAGCTCACCGGTAACATCTACGCCGAACTCACCCCCATCAAGCACCTGGTATTCCGCACGGAACTGGGCTTCGATATCAGCGCTTCGCAGGCCGATACCTACAAACCCAAGATCTCCCTGGGTACTTTCCAGCAGGGTAGTAACTCCATCAGCCAGCAGCGCAACTCCAGCACCTACTGGTCTGTGAAGAACTATCTCACCTACGCCAATACCTTCGGCAAGCACAGCATCAGCGCCATGGTGGGTCAGGAAGCCTGGGAATCCCGCTGGAGCTATCTGAGCGGCGCCAATACGGACCTCCCTTCCGATGAGATCCACAACATCCGCCTGGCAACCGGCACCCCCACCCTCAGCGGCGGCTTCGGTTCCAGTTCCATGGCTTCCTTCTTCACCCGTGAGACGTACAACTACGACAACCGTTACCTCCTCACGTACACCTTCCGTTACGATGGTTCCTCCAACTTCGGTCCCGATAACCGTTGGGCCGGTTTCCACTCCGTAGCCGGTAGCTGGCGCTTCACCAACGAGAAGTTCTTCACCAACAAGAACGTCCTCAATGACGGTAAGATCCGTATCGGCTGGGGCCAGACCGGTAACGCCAACATCGGCGCCGGCGCCTGGGAGTCCGGTATGAGCAAGATGCCTTCTGCCCTTGGTGACAGCCAGCGTCCCGCCAACATTTCCAACACCGGTATCCACTGGGAGAAACAGCAGCAGACCAACTTCGGTCTGGATCTGAGCTTCTTCCAGAACCGCCTGAACCTCACCGTGGATGTGTATCAGAAGATTTCTTCCGATATGCTGATGTCCATGACCCTTCCTTCCTATATGGGTACCCAGGGTAACGGTTCTTCCGCCCTGGCCGCCCCGAAGGGTAACTACGGTACCATCCGCAACCGCGGTCTGGAAATCACCCTGGACACCCATCCTGTGGATGTCAAGGACTTCAACTGGGATTCCAACTTCCAGATTTCCTTCAACCAGAACAAGCTCATCGCCCTGGACGGCAGTGCCAACGCCCAGCTCGTAGGTTACGGCCAGTGGAACGATATCGTGTCCGTGACGGAAATCGGCCAGTCTCTGTATAACTTCTACGGCTACAAGGTCGTGGGTGTGTACAAGGATTTCGATGACATTATGAATTCCCCGAAGGCCGAGAAGTTCCCCGAGGACGGCGTATTCAACCGCAATACCACCGTATGGCCCGGAGACCTCAAGTTCGAGGATGTGAACAAGGACGGCCGCATCAATGAGCTGGACCGCACCAACATCGGCTCCCCGCTTCCCCTGTTCACCTTCGGTTGGACCAATACCTTCCGTTACAAGAATGTGGACCTGAGCATTTTCCTCAACGGTTCCTTCGGTAACAAGGTGCTCAACTACAATATGATGGGTCAGGGTTACAACGGCCTGGTCCATATGAACAGCGTCTGGGTGAACCAGCACAACAGCATTGCCAGCCGTGCCCGACTGGCCGCCATCGATCCTTCCAAGGAATGGATTGACGACGTTACCAACGTGCGCGTACTGAATGCAGACACCAAGACTCCCCGTCCCACCATTGCCGACCCGAACGACAACGACCGCCTCAGCGACCGTTACGTGGAGGATGGCTCCTACCTGCGGATCAAGAACATCACCCTTGGCTACAACTTCCCGAAGAGCCTGCTCTCCAAGGCCAAGATTGACAACATCCGTATCTATATGAACGTCCAGAACGTTTACACCTTCACCAAGTATATGGGTTACGACCCTGAAGTGGGTGCTTCCACCCAGGACTCCAGCGGTCTCACCTTCGGTGTGGATAATGGACGTTATCCTTCTCCTATGACCTGCTCCTTCGGCGTTAACATTACTTTCTAAAGCAAGGAGGATAAGACCATGAAAAATACTTTGAAATATATCTCCCTGGCCGCTGTAATCGCCTTCGGTGCCGTCTCCTGCGCTAAGTTCCTGGACCGTCCCGCAGAGGACAGCTACACCACGGCCAACTACTACCAGAATGACCAGCAGGTAGAGCAATCCGTGAACTACCTGTACAACTCCCCGTGGTACGATGTGATCCGTTTCTACATCTATGGCTCCGAAACCATGTGCGGTAACGTGTATCAGGGTAACAATGCTTATTCCACCCTTACGGTGAACGGTACGGATGCAGACCTGAAGAATATGTCCTATTCCCTTTGGGCTGTGAACGCACAGTGCAATACCGTTATCAACAACATCCGCAACTCTTCCGGTACCGCCAGCCAGGCTGTCAAGAACAAAGCTATGGGCGAAGCCCTCGCCTGGAAGGCTATGGCCTATTTCCTGCTGGTCCGTACCTTCGGTGACGTTCCCATTATCCACGATAACACGGAAGTCATCAAGGAAGCCACTTACAACGAGCAGACCAAAGTTGAGAAGGCCGATGTTTACGAGTACATCGTGATGACCCTCGAGAAGGCTATGGAACTTCTTCCCAAGGATCCCAATATCGGCAAATACAACCGTATCGACTACTATGCCGCCGAAGGTCTCCTGGCCAAGGTATACCTCACCAAGGCCGGTGTAACCGGTTCCCTGAACAACGCCGATCTGGAGAAGGCCAAGACTTATGCCCTGGATGTTATTGAACATTCCGGCCGCAGCCTCACTCCCAAGTATTCGGATATCTTCCGTCTGCAGCCCTCCGTGTTCCAGCAGACCGGTGAGAACCTCTTCTCCTGGCAGTGGACTTCCACTTCCGGTATCTGGACAGCCCAGAACTCCATCCAGTCCGACGTAGGACTGACCGGTTTCTCCGAGTTCGGTGATATCTGGGGAGACTGGAAGGGCCCCAGCGTAGACCTGATGGATGCCTTCGGCGTATCGGCCGATCAGGACCCTGAAACCCGTGTGGAAACCGACGACCGTCGTGCTGCCACCATCCTGATGTTCGGAGACCAGCTCCCTTACTTCTGGGTAGACCGTGGAGGATTTGATATGTACCGTTTCTTCTATGACGATACTTACTTCCCCGTAGGTCTCGAAAAGAATGGTTCCAACAAGCAGTGGTGCTGCCAGACCGGCTCCAACTATGTGAAGCACCTGTTCGGCTGCGGTGCAGACCACCAGGCTGCCCTGGGCGTGAGCGCCGGCCGTATGTCCTATCAGCTGCCTACCCACATCCTCCGTCTGGCCGATATCTATCTGGTGTACGCAGAGGCTTGTGTCCTTACCGGTGACAGCCAGAACGCCCTTATCTATGTGAATAAGGTTCGCGATCGTGCCCACGCCAAGCCCCTTGAGTCCGTTACCTTTGACGATGTATGGAAAGAGCGCCGTCTGGAACTGGCCATGGAAGGAGACCGCTGGTATGACTATGTGCGTCGTTCCTACTATGATGTAAACGCCTGCATCGCAGACCTCAAGGCTCAGCGCCGTTCCCACTGGGATGGTCTGGACAAGGCTTACAAGAGCTATGTAGTGGATGACGAAGGCAACTATGTCGGCCCCGGTGCCCACAGTTGGGACAATTCCGAGATTATCTACAATCCCGCCGAAGAACTCACAGATGTGAAGCCTTCCATGTTCACCATTCCGTTCCCCACGGAGGACGTGGTTATGAACCCCAATGTGGGCTCTGATGCACAGCCCGTCCACGTGGATGTGCGTGAAACCTATAAATATGACTTTTAATTCCTGAGAAGATGAAAAATCTGACCAAATATACCTGTCTGCTTCTGGGTCTTGTCTTTGTAGGTGCTTGCGCCAACTTAGACTATCCGGACCGTTTCAAGGAGACCCAAGGTGTCCCGAAGGTGAATTTCGTCCGTTATGCGGACCGGGATATCGCCATCACCCAGGCTGCCATGGAGGAGACCATCTGCATCGTAGGTGAGAACCTGACCAGCGTGCACGACATCTACTTCAACGACCAGCCTGCCGTGCTGAACTCCAGCTATATGACGGCCAACACCATTGTACTGACCGTTCCCAAGAACCTGCCTGTCGTCCAGGATGACAAGATGCACCTGATCACCCGTGACAGCAGCGTAGTGCTTTACGATTTCAAGGTGCTGCCTCCGGCTCCCAAGGTGGAGAGTATGTCGGCCGAATGGGCCGCTCCCGGAGAGAAGGTCCTCATTGCCGGTTCCTATCTCTTTGCCCCGCTCACCGTGGAATTCCCCGGTGCCGATCCTATCGAAGTAACCACTTCCAAGGCTGGCGGTTCCGAGGTTGAGGTAACGGTTCCCACCGGCGCCCAGCCTGGTAAGGTGAAGATTACCACCGCTTCGGGTACCGGTCAGTCCTCCTTCCAGTACAAGGACAGCCGCAACATCCTGTTCAACTTCGATGACAATCGCGGTAAGATGGGTAACTGCTGGCACGCCGCCAAAATTGAGAGCAGCGACCTGTCCCTGGACGGCGGATATCTGCTCCTGTACAGTGCCGACGGCCTGAAGTCCGACGGTTCCGACTGGCCCGATGCCGGCTACCACTTCGAGTACTGGCCCGGTAACTGGAACACCCCCGAAACTTATGAGGATGACGGTGCCGATGACCTCACCCGTACCGTGGATTTCACCGGTTTCAAGAATATGGCCCTCAAGTTTGAGTATATGATTCCCGAAACCGATCCCTGGAAGGGTACTCCTATGCAAATCTGGTTTGCCGGTCACAACCTCATCACCCTGCAGACGGCCAACAACACCTATTTCCACGACGAAGCAGTTTCCCTGCCGCGTGTGATGTGGAAGCCTTGGCTGGAAAGCGGTTCCTACGATACCGGCGGCAAGTGGCTCACCGCCGTCTTCCCCATTGCTACGGACTTTATCTGGTACTGGGATGGTACCCTTGCTACCGGAGAGCTCAAGCCCGAATCTTTCACCGGTATGGAAATCTTCATTGCTGCCGGTGAAGAGAACGAAGGTTCTCCTTCTGCTCCTAAGATTTACATCGACAACATCCGTGTTGTTCCCATCAAATAATCTCGTGCCATGAAAAAGATTCTGAAATATACTCTCTTTGCAGCGCTTGCGCTGGTTGTGGCAGGTTGCGCCAAGAAGGAACTGGATACCAACCCTTACGGGGAAGGAGTCCGCTTCGCTGCCATGGCTCCGAATCCTGTCATGCGCGGAGGTGAACTCCGGATTCTGGGCAGTAACCTGGATCAGGTAAGCGAAATCCGCTTTGCCGGAGACGTTTCCGTAACAGACTTCCAGGTAGTAACCACCGGCGTAACCGGTGAACTGCACGTGATAGTTCCCCTGGAAGGACCCCTTGTGGGCCCTGTCACCCTCGTGGGTAAGGATGGCACCGTCCGTAAGTCTTTCACGGACCTTACGTTCACGGAGCCTATTGAAATAGATTCCTTCACCCCCGCTGCTGTCCTCTCCAACGATGTGATCACCTTCAAGGGTGAGTATCTGGATGTGGTCCGTGAAGTTATCTTCACCGGTGACGAAAACGCCGTTGAGACCACATTCTTGAGCCAGTCCCGCCATGAACTCAAGGTGTCTGTTCCCTCCAGCGCCATTTCCGGTCCCATCATCCTGAGTGATGTGAATGAGCTGGAAGACCAGAGCACCATTCCCAATCACGTGTACACCGCTACGGACCTGGTGGTGAAAGATCCTACCGTGGTAACCGCCGAAAAGGCTACCTACAAGGAGGGAGATGATATTCTGGTGATCGGTGAACATCTCGATATGATCAAGAGGATAGACCTTCCTCAGGCCAGCGATGTGGAATTCATTCTTTCCGGAGATTGTAAAACCATCTCTTTCGAACTCCCTGCTACGGCTACGGACGGCAATATCACCCTTACTTCCTTCGCTGGAGTGGAGTTCGACGGCGGCGAGATTGAGACCGTGACCGTGAGCGACCTCTCCATCAAGACCCTGGCCGAGGACAACCGTTACAAGGCCGGTTGTAAGATTGAAATCTCCGGTGAAGACCTGGATCTGGTAACGGATGTCGCCTTCATCAATGCCGATCTGGTGGATTGGGACTACGATGAAGAGACCGGAAACATCTATGCCACGCTGCCTGCAGAAGCCCGGGACGGTGTTGTCACCCTCACCCTGGATTCCGGCAAGACGGCTACTACCGATGCCATTGAAGTGGTGAAGCCCGAAATCCTTGCCTGGGAACACTTCGATACCTATGTAGCCGGAGAGACCGTGGTAACCGTTGACGGTACGGATCTGGACCTGGTAGACACCGTCCTGATGGGCGATGACAAGCAGGGTTACTTCGAGTGCTATAACGATTACGATGAAGAGTCTGGAACCGTCAAGGTAACCATCCCTGCCGAGGCCTATACCAGCCCTATCATCTTCATCTCCGCGGCCAAGTATACCACCCAGACAGACCCTCTGGAGGTTGGCTACAAGCTGCCTGTCTCCATTACCTTCGACCAGCCCAGCTTCGCTCTTGGCAAGAAGATCTCCCTCACGGGTGAGAATCTGCTGAAGATTGAGCAGGTATTCATCAAGGGTAAGAAAGTGACTTCTTTTGATGTCCGTACAGACAATGCTATGTCCTTCTCCATGCCGGAAGAAATCACCAGCCCCGGCGTATGCCGTCTGGAACTGGTTCTGACCGATGGCAGTAAGCTCACCTGGCCCGTTCCCTTCGAGATCACCGCTCCGTACACGGAGACCTTCATCTGGGAGGGTTCCCAGATCATCAATGGCTGGTCCGGCGTAACCTTCGGGGACAACCGGTTCATCTGGAGCGAACTGGGTATCAAGGAAGGTGATGTTGTCAAGCTGTACTTCACGGCTCCCGAAACGGGCTGGTGGGATCTGCAACTGGTCAACGGACACTGGGGCAATCTCTCCATCGATGAATTGGGCGGAGGAAATGAAATCAAGCAGGATGCCGGCTTCCCGGGCGGCGCCCAGACCTTCTCCTTCAACGTGACGGCAAGTGTGCTGGCCTCTCTCACCGAGGATGTCGGTTGGGGTGGTGCCTTCATCATCAACGGTGACGGTAATGTGGAGGTTACAGGTATCTCCCTCATCCAGTACGGTTCTACCGAAACCGTAGTCTGGGAAGGAGATGTGGTAGTTGACAACTGGGACAACCTGACCGACCTGGGTCCTGAGACTCTCTTTGCCGATGCCGGCCTTGAGGCAGGAATGGAAGTGCGCTTCTATGTCTCCGGCGGCAGTGACGAGTGGAAGATTCAACTCTTTGATGGTCACTGGGGCGGTTTGACTTTTGCTGAATGTGGTGGTACCAACCAGTTCAACAACGAAAACAGCGACCTCAGCAAGGGTTACTTCTTCTTCACGGCTACAGCCGACCACGTGGCGGCCCTGACAGCATCCCAGGGTTGGGGTTCCTTCATCATCGTTCAGGGTGAAGGTGCCAAACACCTTACCAAGATTACTATCAAGTAGTTCTTTTAATCCGGAGGGGGCTGACCCTCCCTCCGGGTTCCACTTATGAGAAACTTTACCATCATATCCTTGTCGGCCCTTGTGCTATGGGCCTGCGGAAAGACCGAACCGGAGCAGCCGGTGGTGCCGCCCGTAGACCCGGCTCCCAAGGCCGTTACGTTGAACATTTCCTCCTTCAGCGCAGAAGCGGAGGGAGGCAGTTTCGAAGTCACCGTCAAGGCACCTTTTGTGCCGCAGGTGGATAAGCCGGACTGGGTGTCGGTGAGCACCGGCAGCCTTGTCAATTACACGGTGACGGTGAAACTGACCGTGGCGCCCAACACCGCTTTTGAATCCCGCAGCGCCACCCTCACTTTCAAGGCCACAGGTGCTACATCGGCCACCTTCTCCCTTACCCAGGCCGCTGCCGAGCAGCCGGAACCGGAGCCCACGGAGATTTCCACAACACCTATAACGGAAGGCGCTACCCAGAAGGCCAAAGACCTGTACACCTTTTTATACAACCAGTACGGCAAAAAGACCCTTTCTTCGGTAGTAGCCGATGTTAACTGGAACCACAAATTGGCAGACCAGGTGTATGCCTGGACCGGCAAGTACCCGGCCATGAACTGCTATGATTTCATCCATATCTACGTTCCCAAGAACAATTGGATTGATTACACGGATCTCACTCCTGTAACGGAGTGGGCCGAAGCGGGAGGCATCGTGTCTTTGATGTGGCATTTCAATGTGCCGCTCACTGCCTCTACAAAACCGGGCACCAATGGCTCGGGTGTGACCTGCACCCCGTCGGAGACCACTTTCCGGGCCTCCCATGTCTTTACGGAAGGCTCCTGGGAGAACAAGTGGTTCTATGAGCAGATGGACAAGGTGGCCGATGTTATCCTGGCTCTTCAGCAGAAAGGGATTGCCGCCATCTGGCGTCCTTTCCACGAGGCGTCCGGTAACGCTACGGCCAAGCAGCAGGCAGATTGGACCAAGGCCTGGTTCTGGTGGGGATATGACGGGGCCGATGCCTACAAGAAACTGTGGGTAACGATGTTTGACTACTTTGCCTCCAAGGGCATCAAGAACTTGATCTGGGTGTGGACTACGCAGAATTACAACGGAGATTCTTCCAAGTACAATCAAGATAAGGACTGGTATCCCGGGACCAAATATGTGGATATAGTCGCCAGAGATTTGTATGGACAGGACAAGGCTGCCAATGCCCAGGAGTTTTCGGAGATCCAGAATACCTATCCTGGCAAGATGGTCACGCTGGGAGAATGTGGGTATGATGTGGTATATCAAAGGGATGAAAAGGGAGACATTGTTAAAGATGCTCAAGGGAATCCCGTTATTGATAAGAAAATATCCCCGTCCAAGGTTGGTGATATGTGGAATACCGGAGCCAAGTGGTCCTGGTTTATGACCTGGTATGGGGATAGTCTGCCGGATGCCACCTGGTGGTCTAATGCCATGTCCAGCACTTGTGTCCTGAACCGTAATGATGTTAA